>JBEKEQ010000165.1:0-8181 GCA_050013735.1 Occallatibacter sp. | reverse complement strand
TTTGCTCATTCGAGCGGATAACTATGACCCGATAGATTTGCAGGTATCATGTATGTAATTGACCTTGAAATGGCCCCGTAGCTCAGGTGGATAGAGCAGCAGTTTCCTAAACTGCGTGTCGGAAGTTCGAGTCTTCCCGGGGTCACCAATCCCTCCTGCACATTTCAACTCGCCGGCCTGCCTACCGAGTCCCGCCCGCGCTCTGCCGTTGATCACAACGGATTTCCGTATTCCGATCCGTCGCGCTTTGACTTCACACCCCTCCTACCCTATAAAATGTTGATGTCATGGAAAGTTGTTCCATGACGTAGCGGCTGCTCAGCCCGAGCAGCGCATTTGACCACGGCAATCGCCAGGATGCCCGGGAAGGCGGTGAAATTCCGCCACTGCCCCGCAACTGTGAGCGCCCCTGCCTCGATGCCCGTCGTATTGAGTCGGCGCATCAGGCAGGATTTCAGCCTGAGCTGTTCCGCTTCATGCGGAGGGCCCGAGTGAACCACTGGAGGCGAGCCGGATTAGGCTTTTCTTTGGGAAGGTGGCTGGAGAAGGCGCAAGTCAGGAGACCGGTCCTCGGCGCTTTTAACCCACTTGCGTTCCGAGGGGAACGAAGGAGACCATATGCCTGTTTCCGCACCTCCGCCCACACACCTGAGTCGAGCCTTACCTCGCGTTTTCGCCACCATTCTGATACTTCTTGCTACGGCCATCTGCCCGGCCGCGTCGATCCGCGGCGTAGTAACGGATATTTCGGGCGCCAAGGTTACCGGCGCCACGGTTGTACTAATGAGCAACGGAAAGGTCGTCACCACGGGAGCCTCGACAGCCGACGGCAGCTTTCAGATTTCGACCGGAATCGAGGGGCGATTCTTCCTGATGGTTTCAGCCAGGAGCTTCCGCCAATTGGAGACCCCCGGGTTCTATGCCGGGAAGCTGGACAACATCGAGCGCAACATCGTCCTTGAGCCGGAATGGGTGCGCGAGTCGATTGTGGTGACCGCGACCGGAACTCCTACTCCGCAACCACAGACAAGCTCGGCTACCAGCGTGCTGGGGCCAATGGATCTGGCCCTGCGCGACGACACGGTAAGTGCCCTGCGGCTGATGCCCGGGACTTTTGTGGCGCAGGACGGTCAGATGGGCGCACAGACTTCACTCTTTATCCGCGGGGGCGATTCGGACTCGAACAAGATTCTATTCGACGGCGTCAGCGTTGGAGATCTGGGCGGACAGTTCGACTTTGGCCCGCTCTCGACCACTGCAGTTGAGCGGGCCGAGGTTTACCGCGGGCCCGACTCAAGCCTGTATGGCGCTGACGCGCAGAGTGGTGTGGTCAGCCTGACCACGCCGCACGGCACCACCAACTTTCCCTCCATCCTGTTTCAGGGCGATGCGGGCAACTTCAACACCTCGCGTGAAGAACTGGAGGTTGCCGGCGCGCACAAGACAATAGATTACCTGGGCGCATTCAGTTGGCTGCAAACCAGCAACTCGTTACCCATGGATGAATACCATGTAGCCACAACGGCGGCCAATTTCGGTTGGCAGCCCACCGGGAACACGCAAATTCGCGGAACGCTGCACTACGGCGTAGATGCCACCGGCGTGCCCAGCACCTGGGATTTTTACAACATCAGCGATGATCGCAAGGAAGGCGATCAGGATCTGTATGTCGGAGCCACGGTGGAGAATCAGACCACGCCCGACTTCCACAATCGCTTCCAATACGGCCTGACGCGCAAGCGCGAGCAGTCGCAGCAATGGTATGCGGCGGGCATCTGTTTTCCTGCCGATAGTTGCGGGGGTGCGCCTGACTCATTCACCGGCGGCAACTTCTACGGGCTGCCCGTCTCCATTCAAGGAGCCAACGGTTACAGCGCCATGGGGCCCGCGCTGTTGGACTACAGCGCGGCGAACGGAAGCGTATATCCCAACCGGCTCGACCTGATCTCAAATCGCGACCAATTGCTTTATCAGGGAGACTACCGCGTAACTCCGCATTTCCTGCTCCTGGCGGGTTTCCACTTTGAGAACGAGCGCGGCGCCGAGCGGGAGCCTGTGTACCAAATCGACGAGGCGGTCAACTGGACCAACTACGACTATCTCTTTGGCGTGCACGGCGACTTTTTGCATAGCCGGCTCTTCTATACGCTGGGCGGGGACGTGCAGCATTACCAATTGATCGGCAACGGCATCACGCCGCACGCCGGCCTGAGCTTTTATGCGGTGCGTCCAAGAAAGGGCATCTTCAGTGGAACACGTCTGAATGGGAACTTCTCGCAGGGCGTGCGCGAGCCCACCATCCCGGAAGATTTCGGTTCACTCTACGCCTTCCTTGAGCAAAACGGTGGCCAGGCCACGATTCAGCAGTTGCACATCTCGCCCATCGAGGCGCCCACCACGCGCACCTATGAGGGCGGCGGCGAACAGGCTTTCTGGGGTGAGCGGATCATCTTCCGCGCCACCTATTTTCACAACGAGTTTGCCCGGGATATTGAAGGCGTTGGCGCGGGATTGGTCCCGGCGCTGCTGCCCAACCTTTCCCCCGCGCAACAAAGCATCCTGCAATCGTTTCTCCAGAACAACGATGCTTACGAGCTGGATCTGAACTCGCTCGCCTTCCGCGCGCAAGGCGTAGAGACCACTGTTGAGAGCGGGATTGGCAAGAATATCTTCCTCCGGGGCGGCTACACCTATCTGGATTCGGTGGTGCAGCAGTCGTTTTCCAGCGACAATCAGGCGTTGCTGGGCGGTTATGCGCCAATCTTCGACGGCATTCCCGTGGGCATTTACTCGCCGCTCAAAGGCGCGCGGCCCTTCCGGCGTCCGCCGCATACAGGATTCTTCACGGCGAGCTATGCAGGCCGGCGATTGACCGGCATATTCACCTCGGCGTTTTCAAGCCGCAGCGACGACTCGACATTTCTCGGGTATGAAGACATCGATCAGGGAAATTCGTTGGTGCTGCCGAATCGAAACCTCGACTACGGGTACGCCAAGCTCGACCTGGGCGGCAGCTATAGTTTGCTGTCCTGGCTGAGCATCTACGCGCAGGCTGAGAACCTGATGAGCAACCAGCACATAGCGCCTATCGGGTATCCCAGTTTGCCTTTCAACTTCCGCCTCGGCTTGCGCATCCAGTGGGGGCCTGGAAGCGGGAAGTAACGCTCGGCCTTGCCGAGCGAAGCTGAGTGAGTTGCCTCGACTACGGCTTAGCCGTATACTCTGCCTATGCGGTACACATGGGATCCGGAAAAGGATGCCCTGAACCGTCGCAAGCATGGATTGTCTCTTGAAGAGGGGATTCCTGCTCTCGAAGAGCAGGGCAGGGATTTCTGGATCGACGACCGACTACGGCGAAGCGCGCCTGGTGACGCTCGGCAAGGGCAGATCGAAAATCCTGGTGGTCGTTAGCACTGTGCGCGAAAACGACGCGATGCACATCATTTCAGTGAGAAAGGCGAGTGGAGATGAAACAAACTGGTATTATTTCGGTCGACCATGAGCCTGGCGACGCCTATCCGGAAACAGATACAGATTGGGCCGCGGTCGAGGCCATTACCGACGAGGAGATTCGCGCCGCCGCCCTTTCAGACCCAGACAGCGTTCCGGTTCCGGTGTATGACACCCCGGGGTTGATTCGTCTGGTGAATGTAAAGAGGCTGCGCGAGCGCCTCGGGTTGACGCAGGAAGAGTTTGCTGCAACCTACCGTATTCCAGTGGGAACTTTGCGGGATTGGGAACAGGCGAGGAAAAATCCCGACGCGCCGGCGCGAGCTTATTTGATGGTCATCGCGAGGAATCCGCAGGCTGTGGCGGAGTGGTTGAAGCCGGCGGCGTAAGGCTGATCAAAACTTCAGAACCAAAATAAGGGAATGCAGTGGCTCAACCCATGTGCAGGGCGGTCCAGGGGAGAGAGCTTTCCTGCGCGTCAGTTCGAGCCATGCGCTTTCTTAACCAGCCCGCAGGAAACTCAAGGCCAAGAGACGCGGTAACCAGGCAGGAACCGAAAATCCAATAGTGGCTACGCAGGCCGTCGATCAACCAAAACAATCCAAACGCGACTCCGGCAACATACGCAATCCAGCGAAGCTGCCTGATCCGCGTGATCTGCGTTTTGAGCTCGAATTGCGACCGTGGATTTGCGAAATACAGAACAAGCCAAAAGAAAAAAGACGAGGCCTGGATGATCAGCCAGATGCCGACATACAGTAGCTTCTCTTCGCTCATTTCGAGCACCTACCTCTTACTAACTGCGCAAAAAGTCCTTCGCCTTCTGAACAAGCACATCCCGGCTGACATCGGAGATGGCGTCGGTGAGCGGAATCTGCTTGGGGCAGGCTTCAACGCAATTCTGCGCGAAGCCGCACTCCTGAATGCCGCCGTCGCCGGCCAGCGCGCGCAAGCGGTCTTCCTTGAAGACTTTGCCGGTGGGGTGGTTGTTGAAAAGCTTGACCTGCGCGATGGTGGCCGCGCCCACAAAGCCCGTCACGTCGTTAAACTGCGGGCAAACCTCCATGCAGCAGCAGCAGGAAATGCAATTTGACAGCGGGTAGTTGGCTTCCTGCTCCTGCGGATAGACGCGCGGGCCAGAGCCGAGATCGTAGGTGCCATCCACGGGAACCCAGGCCTTCACAGCCATCAGGTTCTCGAAGAGCACAGAGCGATCGACCTGGAGGTCGCGGACCAGCGGGAATTTGCTGAGCGGTTCCACGCGGATGGGCTGCTCCAAACTATCGACCAGAGCCGAGCAGGCCATGCGAGCCTTGCCGTTGATGCGCATCGCGCATGACCCGCAGATTTCCTCAAGGCAATTGGAGTCGTAGGTGATGGGGGTGGTTGCGCGGCCGTCGGCGGTGACGGGGTTGGCCGCGATCTCCATCATGGCAGAGACGACGTTCATGCCGGGGCGCCACGCGAGCTCGAAGTTCTCCCAGAAGGAAGGCGCATCGGGGCTGGCCTGGCGCTTGATTTCAAATGCTACTGTCCTGGTTGCCATTGGCGAGTCTCCCTTTGCTTATTTGGTTGCCGTGTAACTGCGCGGGCGGGGCTTGATGTACTGCGTGTCCACTTCTTCAAACTCAAACCGCGGGCCTTCGGGCGCGCCGGTAAAGCTGGCCTTGGTGGTCTTCAAAAACTTTTCGTCGTTGCGTTCGGGGAAGTCCGGCTTGTAGTGCGCGCCGCGCGATTCGTCGCGCAACAGCGCGCCCTGAACCACCGTGCGTGAAAGCTCGAGCATGTTGTAAAGCTGGCGGGCAAAGGCAAAGCTGGTGTTGGCCCACTGGCTGCGGTCGGCGAGGTTCACCTTCTTGTAGCGCTCCAGCAGCTCGACGATCTTTTCGTCGGCCTGCTTGAGCCCCTTGTTATAGCGAATGACCGTGGCGTGCTTGGTCATGGATTCGCCCAGCTCACGCCATAGCTTGAAAGGATTCTCGGTGCCATCATTATTGAGCAGCTTCTTGTTGATCTCAGCCTGCCGCGCAAGCTCTGCCGCCGCCCCGCCGTCGCCTTCCGCGGCGGGCAGGCTCTTGGCATAAGCAAGCGCATTGGGGCCGGACTTGAAGCCGCCAAAGATGCAACTGACCAATGAGTTTGCGCCCAGGCGGTTGGCGCCGTGGTACTGGTACTCGCACTCGCCGGCGGCAAAGATGCCGGGAATGTTTGTCATCTGGTCGAAGTCAACCCACAAGCCGCCCATGGTGTAGTGCATGCCGGGGAAGATCTTCATGGGCACTTCGCGCGGGTCGTCGCCCACGAACTTTTCGTAGATTTCGAGAATACCCTCGAGTTTGCGGTTCAGGGTTTCGCGGTCGATGTGGGTCAGGTCAAGGTAAACCATGGGCTGGCCGTCGATGCCCAGCCCGTCCTCATACACAACCTTATGAATCGCGCGGGTAGCCACGTCGCGCGGCACCAGGTTGCCATACTTGGGATACCACTCTTCGAGGAAGTACCAGCGGTCGGATTCCGGAATCTGCTTGATGGGGCGCTTGTCGCCGGCAGTGCGGGGAACCCACACGCGGCCACCTTCGCCGCGCGCCGATTCCGACATGAGGCGCAGCTTGTCTTCGCCCGGGATGCAGGTGGGATGCACCTGGATGAACTCGCCGTTGGCGTAGTAAGCGCCCTGCTGAAAAAGTGCCGACTGAGCGGAGCCGGTGCAGACCACGGAGTTGGTGCTCTTGCCGAAGATGGCTCCGTTGCCGCCTGTGGCCACAATGATGGCATCGGCAGGAAAGTAGCGCAGCTCCATTGAGCGCAGGTTGAGCGCGGTGATGCCGCGGCTCACGCCCTTCGAGTCGATCACGGCAGAGAGAAACTCCCAGCCTTCATACTTCTTCACCTTGCCGTCTGACTCATAACGCCGGACCTGCTCATCGAGTGCATAGAGAAGCTGCTGGCCGGTGGTTGCGCCGGCGAAGGCGGTGCGGTGGTAGAGCGTGCCGCCGAAGCGGCGGAAATCGAGCAGTCCTTCGGGTGTGCGATTGAAGGGCACGCCCATGCGGTCGAGCAGGTCGATGATGGCCGGTGCAGCCTCGCACATGGCTTTGACCGGAGTCTGATTGGCCAGGAAGTCGCCGCCATAAATTGTGTCGTCGAAGTGCTTGTCGGTGGTGTCGCCCTCGCCTTTCAGGTTTTTCGCGGCGTTGATGCCGCCCTGCGCGCAGACCGAATGCGACCGCTTGACCGGGACGATGGAAAACAGATCGACTGTGCCGCCGGCTTCAGCAATCTTGATAACCGCGGCCAGCCCGGCCAATCCTCCGCCTACGACGATGATTCTGGGTGCTGCCATATACGAACCTTTCAGAGATCGGGGGTCAGAGATCAGCGACCCGTGTAACTGGTTTGCGAAGGAGATGCGCAAAAGCAACCGCAGGTCTTTCGACTCCGCTGCGCTCCGCTCAGGATGACAGCATGGTTGCGGTGCAATTGAGTTCAGCTGGAGCGATCGAGAGCGAGATGGCCGGCACGGGGTCTTCAGGGACATTGGGATATTTGCCGCCGACAAACGCCCAGATGCTCCATAAGCCCATGACGGCCAGTGCAACGCCCAAAGCGGCACACACGTAGCCGAAGCGCTTGCGGGCGGTTTTGCCGGGAGTGATGCCCCACTTGGCCGCAAACAGCCAAACGCCATAGGCAAAGTGCCAGCAGATGGCGATCATCGCAATGACGTAGACTGCCAGCATCCAGGGATTGGCCAGCTCCTGCTGCACCTTGGCGAAGGCCGCATACGGATGCTCAGGAAGCTGCACTCCCATGAAGCGCTGACGAATGACGTGCTGGCCAATGTAGAGGAAGGCGATCAGGCCGGTATAGCGCTGAGCCGTGTACATCCAGTTGCCGGCCCAGGGGTAATAGACAATGTTGGACTTGCCGCGCAGCCAGATCCACACGCCGTACAGACCGTGATAAAGAATGGGCAGGAAGATAAAGACCCACTCCAGCACGCGCACCAGTGGCAGCGAATTGAGGAACTTGACCTGTGCTCCGTAAGCGGCCGGGCCGTGAATGGCCTCGAAGTTCGACAGCAGGTGCTCGATGAGGAATGCGCCGATGGGGATGACGCCCAGCAGCGAGTGCAGCTTGTGCCAAAGGAAGGTGTTTCCCTGGCCGGCGCGCAAGGGCGGGACGCCGCGGTCGAGTTTGTGCGCGGCAGGTTGTTGAGCGGTGGCCATTCGAGTCGAGGCTCCTGGGGTTGCAAGGGCAGGCGGTTTCAGATAGAGGGACAAAAGCGCTTTGTCTTGTTTCAGATGCATTATTGGTGTTGCAGATCACGCCCGTCAAGGCGCGGCGCGCAGTTGGAACGGACAGATTGTCCTACTTTCGTCTGATTGGTGGCGGATGGCGCTTCCGGGGGTCGGATGCCCCTTGCAAATTCCGGGGCGCGCGTTCACGCAAACAGAGGTATTTGCGGAATTTCAAGGGAGCTCAGTTCAATTTGCAGGACTGGTGCGGGATGAAGGCTTCTCTGTGCATGACACCCTGCCGTATGACCACCCGCGCTCCAGAGCTCGTTGAATCGCCTTTCAGCAACGGTTCGAGTGCCGAGAAAAGCGCTTCCGCATCGGGCCCGTAGAAGATCAGGGTCGTATTCTCCGGAACCGAAACCCAGCCACGGTAGGCGCCAGCGTTTCTTGTCCTCACCTCTACCGACAGTTTGTGTGCCAGAAACGTTGT
>JBEKEQ010000164.1:0-8355 GCA_050013735.1 Occallatibacter sp. | reverse complement strand
TGAATGCCCTGCCAACTCTTGCAGGGGCTAAAGCCCAACATTGATTTAACTGGCTTTATCGGCCCGACTAAAGTCAGGCCCTGGTTACAAAACCTTCGAGCGCTGACATCATTGGGTTTTTCAGCAGCCTGTGAAGCCCGTACCCTTCAATGCTGGAGCCGAGTCCTTTAGCAACGCAGGTTCTGGGCAGGTTGGAGAATTGAGGCCGATCTACGATTCTTAATACCTGTGGCGGCCGTGAACGAAGACGTATAGCCGCAAGAGTAGGAGCAGAATGGCCAGGGCCACCAGGGCTGCCAGAATCCACTGCTGCGGACGGGAGTTGGTTGGGCGGGATTTGCGATTTTTCACGTTGATTTTCCGACGATTGAATAAGTCAGCAAAAGGGAAGGCCCTTCAGCAGGGGCCGGAGGGCCTCAGACTGCTGACAAAGTCCAGCGAGATTCGAAATACGTCCCTCAGCGGCTCAAGCCGTGCACTTTTTATGGGTCTTAGCGGCACGGCTAAAGCCGCGCCCTTTCAAAGCAGCGGGTTTATTGGCAGCCTGAGGCCCTTCGGCTGAAGCCGGAGGGCCTTGAAGCGATTGGCGGTCGTGCTCAGGCGGTGATTGTCCGCGTCGGTTTGGAACCCCATGCGCCGTAATAGGCGATGTAGAGGTAGCAGATGACGGGCAGGATGAACGAGTATTGAATGCCGACCTTGTCGGCGAGCGCGCCGAGCAGGTAGGGGATGACTGCTCCGCCGACAATGGCGGTCATAATGAGGCCGGAGCCCTTGCTGGTCATGGGTCCGAGGCCGGCAATGCCGAGGGTGAAGATGTTGGGGAACATGACGGAGTTGAAGAAGCCGCAGAGGACCAGGGTTATGATGGCCACCCAGCCGGAGGTGAACATGGAGAGGGCGATGGATGCGGCCGCGGCAAAGCCGAAGATGCTGAGCAGCTTTCCGGGGTTGACGCGGGTCATGATTCCTGCGCCCAGCAGGCGGCCAACGAGCGCGCCGAACCAGTAAAGCGAAACCAGGAAGGATGCGGTGGAAGCGGTGCTCATGCCCTCGAGGTTGAAATAGTTGACGGCGATGGAGGCGAGACCCACTTCAACGCCCACATAAAAGAAGATGCCTATGGCGGCCCGCACGGTGTGGCCATAACTCCAGATGCTGCGGCTCAGGACCGGGTCGCCTTCCTTGCCGGGACGGAAAGCCTTGGTCTCAGTGACGGGCGGCAGATGAGAGAGCGCGACTGCGAAGCCGAGGAGCAGCAATGCGGCGGCAATGAGCAGGTAGGGCCCGCGCACGGTGTGGGCAATGATGGCCGGAGTGGCTGACGGGCCCAGATCGGTGAGGATATAGGCGCCGGCAACCAGCGGGGCGATGGTGCCGCCGATGGAGTTGAGGGCCTGGGCGAGGTTGAGGCGGATGGAGGCGGTGCTCTCGGGGCCGAGGATGGAAACATAAGGGTTGACCGAGGTTTGCAGTGCTGTAACGCCGGCGCCCACAACAAAGACCGCGGTAAGGAAGAGCGGGAAGCTGACCATGTGGGCGGCGGGAACGAACAACAGGCAGCCGGCCATCTGGATGAAGAGCGCAACCACCATGGTGCGTTTGTAGCCGATGGTTTCAATGAGCTTGGAGGTGGGCGCGGAAAAGACGAAGTAGGCCAGAAAGAAGGCCGACTCGGCGAGCATGGCCCACGCGTAGGGAAGAGTGAAGATTCTGCGCAGGTGGGGGACCAGCGCCATGTTCAGGTTGGTGATGAACCCGAAGATGAAGAACAGCGCGGTGACGGTGAAAAACGGGATAAGGTATCCGGGCGACGTGAGCGCGGACGATTGCTTGGATGGTGCTGCCATGGAGGTTGTTCCCCGCTTCCTGATGATGATTGCCCGGATTGGGCAGGTAGGCGCGCCGCTATCCCGGGTTTTTGTACCACACAACACTATACGGGGAACCCTGTGCTGGGGAAGTGATTGCGGCAACAGCATGAACGTCATGTTGACGAAAAGCTCCTGCCCCCGGCGTCTCCCCTACGGGGCTGACCAACTTTTTCCGGCCCTTTCCTCCACGCTACCACCCCATGAAACTAAAGACCGTTTCCTGGGGACCCCGGAGAAGCGCGGGGCTAACTAACACTGCGCCTACGGCGCGGTAGATATTGAAAGCCGCCTGCTCTCAATATAGGTTCGTGCCATTTCCCAGGGAACGGTGGGGCAGCGGAAGGGGCGGGAGACTTGGGGCTGATTGGCAAGCCGAGGCTGCGGGATGGTGCAGGAATACCGTATTCTCTCACTAGAAGCTGTTTCATAGCCGCCTTTGCGCACCGCGGAGCTTTCCCTCAGGGGCTAAAGCCCACAGTTCTCAAATTCCACGGCGGCACGGCTGAAGCCGTGCCCTTTCAAAGCCAGGTTATGCGACGGCCTTCGGCGTCAGGAGAAGATAAGTGGCCATTGCAATATTGAGCAGCGCACGGCAGAAGAAGGTTCTGGCGGCTCTGGAAGAAAACTGGCAAGCGGAGGTTGAGGCTTACCATACCTACCTGGCTTTGGCCGACCGCGACACTGATCCGGTTCGGGCGCAGGTTTTGCGGCACCTGGCCGGCGCGGAGTGGGAGCACGCCTCCCTGTGGCACGGCCGGATTCTGGAGTTAGGCGGGGCTGAGCCGGTTTATCGCGGCAAGCCGGGGGGCGAGGCGGATTCGCTGGCCAACCGCGCCGGCGGCGTGCGCATGGCCCTTCGCCGGCTGGAGATTGAGGAGAGCCGGCATATCGCCACCTACGGCGAACAGCTGAAGGCGCTGGGCGACGAGGGATCGATCGCCATTCTCGATCATGTGATTGAAGACGAGAAGGACCACTACCGCGAGCTGGGGTCGCTGCTGCGCGGCCACTATAGCGCTCCTGCGGGCGCGCCGAAGATTGACGCCAAGGCGGTTTTGGAAGAGATGCTGGCCAAGCGGAACCGGGGACGCAAGCAGCCGGGGAGCTGGATAGGCGACGCCATTTACGGTGTGAACGACGGGCTGGGCGCGATTTTTGGCATTGTCAGCGGCGTGAGCGGCGCGACGGCGGGCAACAGCAAATATGTGCTGCTGGCCGGGCTTTCAGGGATGATTGCTTCTGCGCTGAGCATGGGTTCGGGAGCGTACCTGGCCGCGAAGAGCGAGCGGGAGATTTATGACGCGGAAGTGGCGCGCGAACGCGAGGCCATCCAGATGAACGGGCCTGAGGCGCGGGAGCTGCTTTCGCTTTACTACCAGGTGAAGGGGCTGCCTGAAGAAGACGCGCTGCACATGGTGAACCACATTGCCAGCGACCCGGATCAACTGCTGCGGGCACTGGCCAGCGAGCGGCTGGGCTCGTCAGAGGAGGCGCTGGCAAATCCGCTGATTTCGGCCAGTTCCGGAGCGCTTTCTACGGCTGTGGGCGCGGCGATCCCGATTATTCCGTTTTTCTTTATGAGCGGGATTGAGGCGGTGATTGCGGCTGCGGTGATTTCGCTGGCGGCGCATTTTGCGGTGGGCGCGGCGAAGAGCCTGATTACGGTGCGGTCGTGGTGGTCTTCAGGGTTTGAGATGACCGTGGTGGGGGCCGTGGAGGGTTTGGTGACTTACGGAATTGGTGTTTTGCTGGGTAAGGGCGGGATGTAGGTTGGGGCGGCGAGTCTCCCACCCATGCGACAAAGTGCGTCGCACGGATGGGGCACGGAGCGGGATGGTCTTACGCCAGTTTCATGGCTTCCGGGTCCCAGTGGACGATGGTTCCGCGGTCGAGGCTGAGGTTGCTCAACAGCGCGGCTCCGGCGGCGCGGAAGCCGAAGACAGGATCTTCCACGACGGGCTGGCGCGAGCGGACCGAGGCGAAGAAGTTTTTGAAGTGGTCGTAGCTGTCGCTGTAGCCGTGGGGCGCAACGTATTTCTCGTATTCGAGGGGCGGAGCGCCCTCTGGGTTCGCCTGCGGATACTTTTCGCGGTACTCCTTGAGAATCTGCTTTTGCGTCGCTTCAGTAAACGTGTCGATGGTGTAGCCGGGCTCCTTTTCGCGCGGGGCGCGGCTAATGGTGACTGCCGACCAGCCGATCTCCATGGTGCCTTCAGAGCCGGTGAAGATGAGGCCTTCGCTCTCTTCGCCTCCGTCGACAAAGTTGACGCGCAGGCTGAGGTTGAAGCCTTCGGGATAGTCGAAGAGGCCGAGCATTACATCGGGAACGTCGCGGCCGTCCTTCCAGAAGCGCAACCCTCCGGTGGCCATGCCGCGGGTGGGGCCGTGCGAGCCGGTGATGAAGTTGGCGCCGCTGAAGAGATGGACGAACAGATCGCCGGCGACGCCGCTGCCGTAGGCCTTCCACTTGCGCCACTGGAAAAAATGCTCGGCGTTGAAGGGGATTTTGGGCGCTGTGCCCTGGAAGCGGGGCCAGTCGCAGGTTTCAGGCGAGGCATCGGGCGGAACGGTGTAGTTCCAAGCGCCGATGGAGGAATTGCGATCCCAGCGGGCGGTGACCATGTTGAGCTGGCCGATGGCGCCGGCGGCGAGAAGTTCCTTGGCCTTGATGTAGATTTGCGAGCTGACGCGCTGGCTGCCCACCTGCATGATGCGCTTTGTGGCGCGGGCGGTCTCAATGATCTGCGGCCCGTCGGAGTAGAGATGGATCATGGGCTTTTCGCAATAGACGTCTTTGCCGGCCTTCATGGCGTCGACGGAGACCTGTTTGTGCCAGTGGTCGGGGGTGCCGACGATGACGGCGTCAATGTCTTTGCGGGCGAGAATCTCGGCGTAGTCGCGGGTGGTGAAAACGTCGTTGCCCCAGAGCTCTTTGGCGTGGGCCAGGCGGCCGTCGTAGCAATCGGCCACGGCAACCAGCTTGACGCCGGGAACTCGCAGGGCAACTTTCGTGTCGCCCTGACCCTGGCCGCCGGCGCCGATGAGCGCAATCTGAATGTGATCGTTGGCCGCGACGGGCTGGGAGGGCTCCGCTTGCTCCGCGCCCAGCGCGTAGATTTTTGCTCCCAGCAGCGTGCCGGTGGCGGCCGCGCCAGCCGCCCTTAGAAATACCCTGCGATCGAAAGCCTGCACGTCGAGCACCTCAAATTTCGAATTTTATTCCCGGTAGTAACGATACAACGGCGCGGGGGGCGGGGAACGCGATTTTGCCGCGGCGCGAAGAGTTTTCGATTGAAGAAAGGGGGTGGGCCGGGGAATAAGTACGGCGAGTTAGCCCCGCTTTGCGGGGATGGCGAGTTGGCAAGTTGGCGGCGATCACATATTGATTTCATCCTTCAGGATTGGGTATTTTGCGAACTGGCGGCCGTTTTTGGCTGGTAGTGAGTGCGTTTGATAAGAGCCTTTTCCCTCGGGGGCTAGAGCCCAACCTTTTTTGCGCCCTGACACTTCTTGGCTCTCCCGATGGGTTTTTCCGCAAGCTGCAAAACTTCCCGCTCCCTCCGGATTCAGGTTTTCCGCCGACTTGTCAATCTGCTTTCTGCTTAACTTGTTCTGCCTCGGCGGTTTGGGCACGTAGAATGGATTCGACTTTCGTCCCCGAGGAAAACCCATGCTGAAAAAGTCTCTTTCCCTGCTTGTTTTTGCCGGCATGCTGCCGGCCGTGATTGCCGCGGTGGGCCAGGTTGCTCAAGAAGTTGTAGTTCAGCGCGATGTGGCCATGAAGACACGCGATGGCGTGACACTGCACGCCGACATTTACAGCCCAGCCGGCGATGGAAGTTTTCCGGTGCTGCTGCAGCGCACTCCTTATGACAAGAAGAATGACGCCGAACTTGCGCGCAGGGCCGCGGCGCGCGGGTACATTGTGGTGCTGCAGGATGTGCGCGGGCGTTACACATCGGAGGGCGAGTGGGTTCCCTTCAAGCACGAAACTGACGACGGCTTCGACACGGTGGAGTGGGCTGCGGCGCTTCCTCACTCCAACGGCAAGGTGGGCATGTTTGGCGGTTCTTATGTGGGGGCGACGCAGATGCTGACGGCGATTGGCCATCCGCCGCACCTGGCGGGAATTTGCCCGGTGGTGACGGCGAGCAACTATCACGAAAACTGGACTTACCAGGGCGGCGCATTCGAGCAGTGGTTCAACGAGTCGTGGACCGCGGGGCTGGCGCAGAACACTCTGGACCGGGTGATCAGGCGCGAGACCAACGCGCTGGTTGGCTCGCCGGTGTTGCCGCTTGACCAGTTTCCTGTTTTCAATATTCATGCGGCGAAGGACGGCGCGGGCTTGACGCGGGTGCTTGCGCCTTACTTTCTGGACTGGCTCGACCATCCACTGTATGACAGCTATTGGAAGCAGTGGTCGATTGAAGATCACTTCGACTCGATCCAGGCGCCGGCGTTCACGATTTCAGCGTGGTACGACATTTTTCAGGGCGGCTCGCTGCGCAACTACGTGGGCATCAAGGCGCACGGCGGCACGGAAGCTGCGCGCAACGGGCAGCGGCTGCTGGTTTCGATTGGCGGGCACGCGGGTGGTCCGCGCAAGGTGGGCGACGTGGATTTTGGGCCGGCGGCCGAGGAGCACGAGTGGAATAACGAGATGCTGGACTGGTACGACTATTTGTTCCTGGGCAAGCAGAACGAATTTGCGACGGACAAGCCGGTGCGGATTTTTGTGATGGGAAAGAACGAGTGGCGGCAGGAGGATGCGTGGCCGCTGCAGCGGGCGAAAGCCACAAGCTACTTGCTGCAATCGTCGGGCAAGGCCAACAGTGCATCGGGCGACGGATTGCTGAGCACCGTTGCCGCTCACTCGGCGGCGGCCGATAGTTTTGTTTACGACCCGGCGAATCCGGTTCCGACGGTCGGCGGGCCGCTGTGCTGCGATGCGCTGCACCTTGAGCCGGGCGCGCGCGACCAGAAAGATGTGGAGGCGCGGCCGGATGTGCTGGTTTATTCGACTCCGCCGCTTGAGCAGGACGTTGAAGTGACCGGGCAGGTGACGCTCGATCTGTTTGCCAAGACTTCCGCGGCGGACACTGACTTTACCGCCAAGCTGGTGGACGTGGGGCCCGACGGCTTTGCGCAGAATTTGACGGAAGGCATTTTGCGGGCGCGGTATCGCGATTCGAGGAGCGAGGCTGCGCCGATCGTTCCGGGCAAGGTGTACGAATACAAGATCGATTTGTGGTCAACCAGCAACGTGTTCCTGAAGGGGCACCGGATTCGGCTGGAAGTGAGCAGCAGCAACTTTCCCCGGTTTGACCGCAACCTGAACACCGGCAAGGACTCGGCGACCGACTCGACCATTGCGCAGGCGACGAACACGGTTCTCCATGATCGCGAGCACCCGAGCGCGCTGATTTTGCCCGTAGTGCAAAAATAGAAAAACGAAGGAAGGCGGATTGAGTTGGGCCGGAGGTTCCGGGGGGCGGAGCGCGGGAGTTGCCTTCTGCGCGCATACTACTGATTACATGACTTTTATTGTTATTTGAGCGACCGGCTTCCAAGCGCTCGCGGCGGCGTTCGAACTGGCAGAAAGCGTGGGTCTGGAGGCTTACGCGACAGCCGATCAGGAGGTAGGCGCTACCGATTCTTGTCCTTTTGAAACAGCAGGCTGAAGCTCCGAATCCCGTTTTTGTTAACCTCATGTTCATTTTCGATTGTTCGCTAATATTTTCCCACGCGGTTTGTATTTTTTTGGTAATATTGTTGTTTATTATCCTTTATGCACCGCACGGGGAGGGGAAATTGAGCAAGTTCGAAACTCCAGTCAGCGTTTCCAATGCGTCCCTCCTGACTCGAATCGCCGGCGAACAGTCCCTGGCAGCCAAAATGCTGGCACCGACAGAAACTGAACAGCGGAAGTTGGGGTACTTTCACACTTTGCGGGAGATTTTGCAGCAGCCCGCCACCTGGGTGCAAACGGGGCAAGAGCTGGCGCCGCTGGCAGAGGGTCTGTTGCAGTCGATTGCCGGCATTAGAGCGATGGTGCTGACCGGCTCAGGCAGTTCAGAGTATGCGGGCGAGTGCGTGCGGCTTCCGTTGCAGAACAGCCTGTCGATTCCGGTGGAGACCATCGGCGGCGGCATGTTGCTGACGTATGACGGCAAAGGGATTGGGCCGGAGCGCCCTGGGCTGATGGTTTCGCTGGCGCGCTCGGGAGACAGCCCGGAGAGCGTGGGAGCTGTATCGCTGATCCTGGAGACTGAGCCTGCGATCAGGCACTTGATTGTGACCTGCAATGCGGAGGGACGGCTGGCGACTACCTATCGCGACGAACCGCGGGTGAGCGTGATTGTGCTTGCCGACGAGACCAACGACCGCGGCCTCGCCATGACAAGCAGCTTTACCAACATGGTGCTGGCGGCGGGTTTTCTGGGGATGCTGCGAACTCCGGAGCGGTACCTGGGGCTGA
>JBEKEQ010000163.1:0-8473 GCA_050013735.1 Occallatibacter sp. | reverse complement strand
AAGAGGGATTGACGGCGGCGAGAACTGGGATTTTCTAGCTGCGCGCGGCTACGATTCATCCAGCAGCCTGACTGACTTGAGCTTTTCCACTGTCGATGACACCGCGACGACGCCGAAATGCATCTTTACACAGGACCATTTCGACTGGGGGACGGATGCTCCTCCAAAGCATTCCGCCGCCGACACGGTCATCTACGAGACCCACGTTCGCGGTTTCACAATCCATCCGAGTTCGGGTGTGGCGCATCCCGGGACCTTCGCAGGCTTAAGCGAAAAAATTCCGTATCTCCAGGACCTGGGGATAACTGCGATTGAGCTGATGCCGGTCCTCGAGTTCAATGAAAATGAATCGAAGCGGCTGAATCCAGTCACGGGAGAGAGACTCAAAAATTACTGGGGCTACAATCCCGTAGGCTTTTTTGCTCCCAAGCAGTCGTACAGGACCGCGGGTTCGAACGGCCGCCAAATCGAAGAATTTCGAGAGATGGTCAAGGCCTTCCATTCCGCAGGCATTGAAGTGATTTTAGACATCGTTTTGAATCATACGGCTGAGAACGATGAACTGGGGCCAACGTTCTGCCTGCGCGGCATTGATAACTCGATCTTCTACATGCTGCAGGAGAACGGGGGCCGGTACTACAAAAATTTTTCCGGCGTAGGCAATACGCTGAATGCAAATCATCCCGTGGTGCGGGAGTTCGTGAGGAACGTGCTTCGGTACTGGGTGATGCACATGCATGTGGATGGATTTCGCTTTGACCTTGCTTCGATCCTGGGCCGGGATGAGCATGGAAACATTCTGCGCAATGCTCCGCTCCTCGAGGAAATTGCCGAGGACCCCATTTTGCGGAGCGTAAAAATTATCGCGGAGGCGTGGGATGCAGGCGGCGCTTACCAGGTGGGAAATTTTTCAACTACGCGCTGGACAGAATGGAACGGCCGTTTCCGCGACGATGTGCGCCGCTTTTGGATTGGCGACGAGGGCATGAGCGGATGGTTCGCGAGCCGAATCTGTGGAAGCTCCGATTTATACCAGGAGTCAGGCAAGGGGCCCGCGAGCAGCCTGAACTTCGTTACCTGTCACGACGGCTTCACACTGAACGATCTGGTCAGTTACAAGCAGAAGCACAATGACGAAAATGGCGAGTTTAACAAAGATGGAACCGACGCCAACTACAGCGACAACTGCGGAATGGAAGGACCCAGCGACGATCCCGCTGTCGAAGTCATGCGCAATCGCTTGATCAAAAATTTCCTGTTAACCCTATTCATCTCTCGCGGAGTTCCAATGTTGCTCGGCGGGGATGAGTTTCGCCGAACCCAGTGCGGCAACAACAATGCCTACTGCCAGGATAACGAGATGAGCTGGTTTAACTGGACCCTGCCCGAAAAGCACAAAGAGATTCACCGCTTCACCAGGGGGATGATCGCCTTTCGCCGCGCCCATTCCGTTTTACGAAAAGAGAAGTTCTATACCGAGGAAGAGATAAAGTGGTTCGCGCCAAGCGGCGTCGCTCCCGAATGGGCTGACCAGCGGCAAAAATCCTTCGCGTGCCTGATTCCAGCGGGGGCACAGCCCGACTTGTTTCTCATGTTCAACGCCGGCACAGGTCCGGTTGATTTTTACCTACCTTCCTTGCCGGCTGGGAAGATCTGGCGTCTGGCGGTCGATACTTCCCGCGCCGCGCCCGACGATCTGTTCGACGCTGGGAAAGGGCCCTCCATGGAGGGCGAAATCGGCTTTCGGCTCGAACCTCGTTCAAGTGCAATTCTCTTGACGGATGACCTTGAGGTGCTGCGTGACAATTAACCCTGCTGCCGGCAAGCCGGCCGACCCATCCATTCTTGTCAACGTCCCGAAACTCGTCACCGCCTATTACGAGTTGCGGCCCGACCCGAGCGATCCCAGACAGCGGGTTGCCTTCGGCACGTCGGGCCATCGCGGATCAGCCTTCGACGTGGCCTTCAACGAGAGTCACATCCTGGCCATCACCCAGGCGATTTGCGATTACCGCACCCTCCAGAAGATCGATGGCCCGTTGTTCCTGGGAATCGACACTCATGCCCTGTCCGAGCCGGCGTTTGCAAGCGCGCTTGAAGTGCTTGCGGCAAATGGCGTCGAAGTCATGCTCTCTGAAGGCACGCCCTACACCCCAACCCCGGCCGTCTCCCACGCGATTCTGAAATACAACCACGCGCGAAACTCAGCACTTGCCGACGGCATCGTTATCACGCCGTCGCACAATCCTCCCGATGACGGGGGCTTTAAATATGACCCTCCGCATGGAGGACCTGCGGACTCGAGTGTTACTTCGTGGATTGAGTCGAAAGCGAACGATTTTCTCGAGCGCGGCCTTGAAGGCGTAAAGCGCACGTTGTTTGCCAAAGCTCTGCGTGCACCCACAACGCACAAGCATGACTTTTTGAGCGCGTACGTCAGCGATCTCAACAATGTTGTCGACATGCATGCTGTGCGCGATTACAAAATCAAGCTTGGCGTGGATCCGCTGGGAGGGGCGGGCATCGATTATTGGCCGCGGATTGCCGAGCAGTACGGTCTCGACCTGACAATCGTCAACAAATCTGTAGATCCTACATTTCGCTTCATGACCGTGGATTGGGATGGAAAGATTCGCATGGATCCTTCCTCGCCCTATGCGATGCAGAGACTCATCGCATTAAAAGACAAGTTCGATATTGCATTTGCCAGCGACACCGATCACGACCGTCACGGCATAGTAACCAAAGGAAGCGGATTGCTGCCCCCAAATCACTACCTTGCAGTGTGTGTCAGCTACTTGTTCGCGAATCGGCCCAATTGGGGTGGGAACGTCGCCGTCGGCAAGACCGTTGTGAGCAGCAGCATGATCGATCGCGTCAGCGCTCGGCTGGGGCGGAAGCTCTATGAAGTTCCGGTAGGCTTTAAGTGGTTTGTCGAAGGATTACTCACCGGCCGCCTCGGTTTTGGCGGCGAAGAGAGCGCCGGTTCCTCTTTTCTGCGGCGCGACGGCAGCGTGTGGACCACGGATAAAGACGGAATCATTCCATGCTTGCTCTCAGCGGAAATTACAGCGCGCATGGGCAAAGATCCAGGCGACATTTATCGTGATCTCACCGGCGAGCTTGGAGATCCCGTTTACGAACGCATCGACGCTCCCGCGACGCCGCAACAAAAAGCCGCGCTGGCAAAGTTGTCCCCGTCCGACATACACGCTACCGAAGTAGCCGGTCAGCCGATCTTGAAAATTCTGACCGCCGCACCCGGAGACGGCAAACCCATTGGGGGCATCAAAGTGATTGCCAAAGACGGCTGGTTTGCGGCACGCCCCTCGGGCACGGAGGAAATCTACAAAATTTACGCCGAGAGTTTTTTCGGTCAGGACCATCTGCGAAAGATCGAACAAGAGGCCCAGGCCATCGTCTTAGAGACGCTGGCTCACGGCGCGCAGCCGGCCGATACCAACAAGCCCTAACGACACAAGCGGTGACAGGAGTCTTGTTTTATGAGCAACTCGACAGTCGATGACAGTCCCTTTGACAAGGGCGCTTCAGCGGCACTAATTGATTTGGCCCTCGATCTTAGGTGGTCGTTCAACCACTCGGCAGACCAGCTTTGGGAGCAACTCGATCCCGAGCTCTGGGAACTGACCCACAACCCCTGGCTTTTGCTGCAAACCGTATCCCGAGAAAAACTGCAAACGGTGACCTCCGACCCGGTCTTTCAACAACTCCTCGCCGACCTGCACCGCGCAAAAACGCTCGCCGAAGGGTCTGAAACGTGGTTTCAAAATACGCATCCGCGCTCCGGATTGTCGACAGTTGCGTATTTCTCAATGGAGTTCATGCTGAGTGAGGCGCTGCCGATTTATTCCGGTGGACTGGGCAACGTTGCCGGCGATCAGCTCAAAGCCGCAAGTAACATGGGCGTCCCGGTGGTGGGAATTGGCTTGCTCTATCAGCAAGGCTATTTTCGGCAGGAAATCGATGCCCAGGGCCATCAGCAGGCTTTGTACCCATTCAACGATCCTGGGCAGCTTCCAATCAAGCCGGTGCGTGAGGCAAACGGTGAATGGCTGCGCCTGGCGGTAACTTTGCCTGGCATCAAGTTGTGGATCAGAGTTTGGCAAGTGCAGGTGGGCCGGGTGAAATTGTATTTGCTTGATACTAACGATCCCGCAAACCTTTCGTCTTTCCGCGGAATAACTTCTCAACTGTACGGAGGCGGTCCGGAACTTCGTTTGAGACAGGAGCTAGTCCTCGGTATTGGTGGCTGGCGTCTTTTGCGCGCGTTGGGACTGCAGCCCGAAGTTTGCCATCTCAATGAGGGTCACGCCGCATTCGCGGTGTTGGAACGTGCGCGCTCGTACATGGAAGACAACGGCAAACCATTCGATGTCGCGCTGGCCGTTACCCGTGCCGGCAACCTGTTTACGACCCACACTCCCGTTGAAGCGGGCTTCGATCGCTTTGCGCCCAGCCTGATGGAGCAGTACCTCGGGAAGTATGCCGAGGAGAAACTGTCGATGTCGATCGACGATCTTCTGGCGCTGGGGCGGCGCGATCGCCACGACTCTTCCGAACCGTTCAATATGGCCTATTTGGCCATCCACGGCAGCGGCGCCATCAATGGCGTGAGCAAACTGCACGGTCAAGTCAGTCGGCGGCTCTTTCAGCCGCTCTTTCCCCGGTGGCCTGAAGATGAGGTACCGGTAACGCACGTGACCAACGGAGTGCACACCCCTACCTGGGACTCTGTTGAAGCCGATCGCTTGTGGGAACTTACCTGCGGAAAACAATACTGGTACGGAACCCTGGCGGACAAAGAAAAAAATATTCGCGCCGCCAGCGATTTCGATCTCTGGCAACTTCGCTCAGATACGTGCAAGGAGCTCGTCGAGTACGTCAGAAGACTTTACAGTCGTCAACTCGCTGCTCGGGGGGCGACGCCGGCAGATCTGGCGCAGGCTGCGGAGATACTCGACGAAAATGTTTTGACTTTGGGATTTGCCCGTCGCTTTGCCACGTACAAACGCCCCAATCTTCTGCTGCACGATCAGGCTCGGCTTATCAACATCCTCACCAATGCGGAGCACCCCGTTCAACTCGTGCTTGCGGGCAAGGCTCATCCCCAGGATCTCGAGGGGCAGGAAATGATCACGCGGTGGTTTGAGTTTGCCCGCCGCCCTGAAGTTCGATTCCGGGTGATCTTTCTTTCCGATTACGACGTTCTCATGGCAGAGCACCTGGTGCAGGGCGTTGACGTTTGGATAAACACTCCGCGCCGGCCTTGGGAAGCAAGCGGCACCAGCGGCATGAAGGTGCTGGTGAACGGTGGGTTGAATCTTTCAGAACTCGATGGCTGGTGGGCCGAGGCGTATTCCCCTGAAGTTGGCTGGGCAATTGGAGACGGCCGCGAACACGGAGATGACCCTGCCTGGGACGCCACTGAAGCCGAAAGTCTCTATGAAATTCTCGAAAAACAGGTGATTCCGGAGTTTTATGCCCGCGACGAACACGGAATTCCGCGTAACTGGGTTGCCCGCATGCGCGAAAGCATGGCGCGCTTGACTCCAACCTTTTCCACCAATCGCGTAGTCCGCCAATATACCGAAGAGCACTATCTTTCGGCGGCCGCGGCTTTTCTTGCGCGCGCTCAAAATCAAGGCTCAGCGGGAGCGGAGCTCGTGGCCTGGCAGGCCCAACTGGCGAAGCATTGGTCAGCGTTTCGATTCGGCCCGGCGACCGTCGAACAACAGGGCGGGCAATATCTATTCCACGTGCAGGTGTTTCTTGACGATATCGACCCTGACGCCGTCAGCGTGGAGCTCTATGCGGAGGCGCAAAAAGAAGGGGATCCGATTGCGCAAGCCATGACTCGTGACAATCACCCCGCCGGAGCGACGGGCGCATTCACTTACAGCGCTTCTATTCCCGCAAGCCGCCCGGTTGCCGACTTCACGCCCCGCCTCGTTCCCCGGCACACGGGAGCGTTTGTGCCGCTTGAGGCGCCGTTCGTTCTGTGGCACGAAGCACCGTCCTGGCGATGAACTTCCAAATTGGAGGAACCGCGATGCCCAAAAAATCTCGACCACCCGACAAGCAGCAACCGCTGGAGCTCACTCCGGAATTTTCATATGAGAGCCGGCGTGAGTTCGTAGCAAAATTGGCGTATGAGCTTTGGGAACAAAGGGGGTGCCCCTTCGGATCCCCTGACGTTGACTGGTTCGCCGCGGAACAAGCTGTGTACGCGTCCTTGGTAGCGTCGGGGCTCATTACCCCATCCGCAAATGACGAGCGGAACATCGAAGACGAAATTTATCGCTCTCCGCGAAATAAGTAGGAGATCAACCCATGATGGCATCGTCCGATCTTCGGCTGACCGGGATGCAGCTCAAAAATGGAGCCGGGAACATGCCTGCACTGGGCTTCGGCACTCTCATTCGCGACGCCGCTCTGAAGTGCGCTGGCGCAGCCCGATGATCCGATTCAGCCCATCGGTGTGTCTTAACCGCACCCGGGCGACGGCGCCAAAACTCGCCGAGCGGCATTCCCTGCGTCGTTCGTAGCCGCAGTCGCCCCCCCAGACGCGCACCGGCCCCCAAATCCGTGGGGGACGGGAATTTTTTACACGACAAAGCCGGTCTCCGTTATAGAATTGCTTGCATCTTACGCACGTACGTCGCGCAAGCGTTTTCGCGTAAGCATCAGGGCCCCCGATCCCCGCAGTGCATGACATTTGATCCTTGTCTTGTTCCTTGGCGATGAAATCGCTGAGAAGCCAGGCATTCGTGCCGGGAACACTCGCCTGCACTGGTCATCCCTGTCATTCCCGAAGCGACTTCCAGTGGAAGGATGTGCAGATGAAGCAACCGCCTTACCCCATCTCTCTGGCCGGCTCTGAGCTTGGCAAAGTACGCCACGTCTGCGCTTTTTTCGCGAACGACGAGGAGGAGTATCGCGTCTTGCTGCCCTTCATCCGGGAGGGTTTGGCCTGTGGAGACAAGGCCGTGCAGGTGATCAATCCCGAAGCACGCCATGAGCATCTGCAGCGCTTGTCCGGGGCGGGCATCGACTCAGCCGCTCGCGAGAAGAGCGGACAGCTTCAGATTCGAATCAATACTGAAGTCTATCTGCGAGATGGACGATTCGATCAGGACCGCATGCTGGCGGCATTCGAAGAGATGGCCGCTTCGGCCAGAAACGCGGAAGGGTTTCCAATGAGCCGCATCGTCTGCCGGATGGATTGGGCGTCGGAGAATCAATCTCGCATGCACGATGTGATCGAGTTCGAATCGCGGGTGAACGATGTTTGGAGCCGGTATGACGACGCCGTTATCTGCACCTACCATCTCTCAAAGCTGAGCGGGGATGCCGTCGTGGACATCATGCGGACGCACCCGCTGGTGATTATCGGAGGGCATCTGCAACAAAACCCCTTTTTCACGCCTCCTGAGGCGTTTCTCAGCGAATTCCGCGGACGGCGCTCAGGACGAACAAATCCCCGGTAGCGGCTGGTCAGTATGCAACATGAACAAACCGATTCTGTGACCGACGTGAAACGGCTGCAGCGCTGCATGAATGATCTGGTCAGCGTTCTCGCCCTTCCGGCCGTTTGGAGCGTCAGCGAACCAAGTCGAATCCTCGACACCTTGCTTGATGCCCTTGTTGCGATGCTCGATCTCGATTTCGTCTATGCGCGGGTGCGGCTCGACTCGCACGACCCTCCGATCGACGCGCTTCGGACCACTCATCTCCACGGGGCAAGCCATGGCCGGGAAGACCTTCGGCAGGCGCTGAATCAGTGGACCGGAAAAGATCTGCGGCAATGGCCTGAAAAAGTAATCAGCCCCCAGGGAGGGCGGGAGATTTCGGTCTTTCCCATCAGAATGGGTATTGAAGGCGAGCTTGGGCTCATTGTGGCGGGATCTCAAAGGGCCGGCTTCCCAGAACAAACTGAGAGCCTCTTGCTCAACGTGGCCGCAAATCAGGCAGCAATCGGATTTGAGCAGGCACTGCGCCTGAATGAGCAAAAGCGAGTTGCAAGTGAACTCGATCGGCGCGTCGCGGAACGAACCAGGGAGCTTGCCGAAGCCAACAAAGTGCTACAACTCCAGGCCGGGCTGCTGCAGCATCTTCCTGTATCCGCCTGGACGCTCAAGCCTGACGGGACGCCGGATTTCGTAAATCAAGTCTGGCTTGACTTCTCCGGCCAAACTCTCGATTTCGTCCGGTCTCATCCTGAGGCATGGATGGCCGCCGTTCACCCGGAGGATCGGGAAAAAGCATCGAAAGCCTTTCGGGAAGGAGTGCGCTTAGGGCAGGGATTTTCGTTCGAAACCAGGTCTCTCCGCGCTCTGGATGGGACCTATCGCTGGCATCTCAATCAAGCAGTGGTCTTGCGCGATGCAGAAGGGAAGGTACTCAGATTCGTCGGAACCACAACCGACATCGACGACCAGAAACGAGCCGAAGA
>JBEKEQ010000162.1:0-8544 GCA_050013735.1 Occallatibacter sp. | reverse complement strand
CGTAGGCTTCACCCGCAATCCGGCCACCGGCGAGCATGCCGTCTTTGGCGAGTACCTCATGAACGCCCAGGGCGAAGACGTGGTCAGCGGCGTCCGCACGCCGCTCTCTATCAGCGAATTAGAACGCGCCATGCCCAAGGTCTACGACCATCTCCGCGCCATCACCTGGAAGATGGAAAAGCATTATCGCGATATGCAGGACTTTGAGTTCACCATCCAGGATGGCAAGCTTTACATGCTCCAGACTCGCAATGGCAAGCGCACCGGCCTGGCTGCTGTCCGCATCGCCATCGATATGGTCCGCGAGGGCCTGATTACCCAGGACGAAGCCATCTTCCGCGTTGAGCCCAACCAGCTTTACGACTTCCTTGTTCCCCGCCTCATTGAAAAGGGCGAGAAAATTGAAGTCCTGGCCACCGGATTGCCCGCCTCTCCTGGCGCTGCCGTCGGCCAAATCGTCTTCACCGCCGAAGACGCCGTCAAGCACCACGCCAGCGGCGCTTATCCCACCATCATCCTGGTGCGTGGCGAAACCACCCCTGAGGACATTGCCGGCATGGAAGTTGCGGCCGGCATTCTCACCTCCCGTGGCGGCATGACCTCGCACGCCGCCGTCGTCACCCGCGGCATGGGCAAGTGTTGCGTGGCCGGCGCCGGAGACCTCAAGGTCGACGAAGCCAAAAAGGAACTCCGCGTCAAGGGCAAGGTATTCCGCCAGGGCGACTGGATCTCACTCGACGGCACCACCGGCCGGGTCATCGAAGGAAAGCTCAAGACTCTCGACGCTCAGCCCGACGATCCCGATCTGGTCAAGTTCATGAGCTGGGTCGACCCTGTTCGCCGGCTCAAGATCCGCGCCAATGCCGATATTCCCCGCGACGCAAGGCAGGCCCGCCTGTTCGGCGCTGAGGGAATCGGCCTTTGCCGCACCGAGCACATGTTCTTTGCCGAAGACCGCATCGAGCACATGCGCACCATGATTTTGGCTGAGAACGAAAAGGACCGCCGCGCGGCCCTCAAGAAGCTGCTGCCCATGCAGCGCGCCGACTTTGTCGGTCTGTTCAAGTCCATGGAGTCGCTGCCCGTAACCATCCGCCTGCTCGATCCTCCGCTGCACGAGTTCCTGCCCAAGCGCGAAGAGCTGCTGGTGGAAATTCAGCATCTTGAAGACACCAAGCCCCGCTCGCCCAAGCTCAAGGAGCTGCGTCCGCTGCTGGCGCGGGTCGAGGAGCTGCACGAGATGAATCCCATGCTCGGCCTGCGCGGCTGCCGCCTTGGCATCGCGTTCCCCGAGATCACCGAGATGCAGGTGCGCGCCATTTTCGAGGCCGCGGTCAACGTCAAGAACAAGGGCGGCGATCCGCACCTGGAAATCATGATCCCGCTCATCGGCTCCATTGAGGAGATGCGCAACCAGTCCGCCATCGTCCGCCGCGTCGCCGAAGAGGTGTTCACGGATAAGGGCTCAAGAGTCGATTACATGGTGGGCACCATGATTGAACTGCCTCGCGCCGCGCTCACCGCCGACCAGATTGCCGAGGAGGCCGAATTCTTCAGCTTCGGCACCAACGATCTGACCCAGACCACCTTCGGCATCAGCCGCGACGACATTAACAACTTCCTGCCTGCCTATCTCAAGTACGGCATCTTCAAGCAGGATCCGTTTGCCACTCTCGATCAAGCCGGCGTTGGCCTGCTGGTCAAGATGGCCACAGCCAAGGGACGCAACACGCGCCCCGACCTCAAAGTGGGCATCTGCGGCGAGCATGGCGGCGATCCTGAATCCGTCAAGTTCTGCCACAAGATCGGCCTCAACTACGTCTCCTGTTCGCCGTTCCGTCTGCTCACCGCAAGGCTCGCAGCCGCGCAGGCAGCGCTCGATGAGAAGATGGCCGGCAGCGTCCACACTACCAGCTAGGCCGCATCAGTTGGCTCAACCGTCAAGGGCGTCCGCGGCAGCGGACGCCCTTGAACTTTCCGGGAGCAATCTGCTTTTTTAAGAAACATCTCAGCTATCATGTCAATCGGGAAGGCGGTTCCGGCCTTCCGCACGGAGAAATCAATGATCGCCAGAAGAACATTTTTCAAAAGCGTGGCAGGCGGCGTGATTGCCCACGCTCTGCGCCTGCGCGGGCAGCAAACTTCAGCGGGTACCCGCAAACCGCTCGACACTTTGCCCAGCGCGGAGAAAAATCGCAAGCTGAAAGTTGTGTTCGTGGGCGCGCACGTGGATGATTGGGTCTTCTGTGTCGGAACTCTGGCGCGTTACGCGCGTGAGGGGCACGATGTTTTATGTTTCTCTTTCACGCCGGGGGACTCGCAAGGTATCGCCGACGCATATCGCATGCCCCTCGATAAACTCGCGGCGTTGCGGACGGAAGATGGAATGAAAGGAACCAAACTTTTCGGCGCGCAGCTCAAAATCCTGGATCAGCACAACCAGAAGATGCGGGTCGATGCGGAGACATACATCGCGTTCGACAAGACCCTGGCCGCCGAGAACCCTGACGTCGTCTTCGGCATGTGGCCCCTCCAGTTTCATCCCGACCACCGTGCCGCGGGCAATCTTGCATTCAACGCGTGGCTGCAGAGCGGAATGAAATTTGAGTTTTATTTCTGCGAAACCTGGCCCGGCGGCGAGCAGACATCGCAGCAGTTCGCGCCCAACCGCTGGGTTGACGTGGAATCGGTCTTCGATTTGAGCCGCGAAGCGATCATGGCCAACACTCTTGAGGGGAAGGGCCTGTGGGCCGACTTCGAGATGTGCACGAAATTTCGCGGCAGAGAGTACGGATGCCAATATGCTGAAGCATTCGTCCGCATTGTCACCGTCGGTTCTGTAAAGCCTCAGCAGAACCCAGTGCCGGGACTATGGTATTCCGGCTTGGACCTTGCCCACGACAACTAGCCAGCGCTTGCAGCCCGGTTGCCACAGTCTCGGTGGCTTTTTCCAACCCGGGCGAGGATGCCACCGGTCCCTCGCATTCGGGGACCGGTGATGACGGTTCGATTTGAAATGCGAGGCTATGACGCCCGGTGGCCACAGTCTCGGTGGCTATTTCCAACCCAGGCGAGGGTGCCACCGGTCGCTTACTTCCCTTCCCCGCCCGGCGCATAATACCCTTCCCGAGTAACCACCTGCAGATCGTCCTTGTTCGCCTTCAGCGCGATCTTGTGAAATCCGCCCTCTTTATCGACCATGTCTGGCGTGTAGGTCATCAGGTACTGGCCGCGCAATTCTTCGGCGATCTGTCCATAGATTTCGTCCAGGTTGTCCTTCTTCTTGGCTTCGAAGTAGCGAGCCCCGGTGCGGGTGGCAATCTTCTCCATGATCTTCTTGCCATCCACTGCGGACTCATTTGAGCCTCCGCCGTGCCGGCCGCCACCACCGCCCGGGTACCCGCCTCCACCGCCGGGATAGCCTCCGCCCCCACCGGGATAGCCCCCGCCGCCCATGCCGCCGCGGCGTCCGCCGCCGGGAAAGCCATTGCCGCCGCCTTCCTGCTCACCCTTGAAGTAGATGGTGTAAACAGCCACATTGGCCCGCTCTGCCGCGTCCACGGCGTCGTTCAGCGTTTCTTTGCTGCCCCGGTCCGCGCCGTCTGAAAACACCACAAGTGCCTTGCGGCCATCCTTGGGCTCCATGAGTTCGTGCGAAGCCAGGTAAATCGCATCGTAAAGCTGCGTGCCGCCGCGGCTGCGGGTTTGCCCGCTGCCACGGTCGTCCCCGCTTGTCTCCGGCCCCTGATTCGAGTTCGCGGCCCGCGTCGGCCCCATGTCGTCCAGTTCGCGGTGCAGCTTGTCGCGGGAGTTGGTGAAGTCTTCCAACAGCTCCACCTCCCGGTCGAAATGGATCAGGAAGGCCTGATCGCCCGCCTTTGGGTCTTTCGGATCGGCAGGCAGCATCTGGTCAACAAACTTGCCTGCCGCCTTGCGCTCGCTGTCCATGGCGCCTGAAACGCTGCGGCTGGTATCCACAAGCAGCCCCAGCCGGAATGGCAGGTTGCTTTCGCGCGCAAAGCTCTTGATGGTCTGCGGCCGGCCATCTTCGGTGAGCGAAAAGTCGCTGATTTTCAGGCTGGTTACCAGCGCGCCGTGTTTATCCCGCACGGTTACCGGCAGCACCACTTCCCGCGCGTCCACCTTCAACGTGGTGGTTGGCTGGTCCGCAGCGAGTTGCTGAGCCGCGCCTGCCGGCGTGAAACACACGAGCACCGGCATCGATAGGAAAAGGCAAAGAATGGTCCGATTTTGCATAATCGTCAGGTTACACACACCTTCGTCCCGTTAGACGGGGCAGAGCCCGTACCGTTGACCTGTCGGCGCCGCCAATGCGCTTCCAGCCGATGATAGCCCCGGCGCAGGCTCAATGCGCAACGGAAATTTCCTCTGGCGGTTCGCGATTCCCATGACTGCACGGCGTGTGTAAACGTGCAAGCTTCCGCTGAACGCTGCTGCTTTAACAGGCAACAACCTCCGGCTCCTGTTCTTTCCTGTGCGCATGGATGAATGCCATCGGCTCGGGCATCGGCTTGCCGAGCAGGAAACCCTGCACCTCATCCCCGCCCAACTGCTTGATCAAGTTAAGCTGCGATTGTGTTTCCACTCCTTCGGCAATCACCGTCATTCCTAAATTGTGGGCCAGTACCACGAGCGAACGAATCATATTCCCCAGGTCAGAACGATGCTCCAATTCATTCACGAATGACCGGTCGATCTTGAGGCAGTGGAAGGGCAGGTTGGCCAGGTAGCTAAGCGAAGAGTACCCGGTGCCAAAGTCATCCACTGCCATCGAAACTCCCAGTGCGGAGAGCCGGTTCATTGCCTTGGCCGCCGGTTCCATGCCGCTGACGAAAACCGATTCCGTCAGTTCGATCTGCAACAACGAAGGGTTAAGGCCGGTGATGCGGAATATTTCGGCAACTTCGTCAACAAAACTGTCACGAACAAATTGGATGGTGGATACGTTGACCGCAACCTGTATGGGACCCTGTTCGGTGTTTTGCCAACGCAGAGCTTCGCGGCAGGCCTGCTTCAGAATGTAAGCGCCAAGTTCCACAATCAGCCCCGCCTCTTCGGCGATGCGGATGAACTTGCCGGGAGGAATCTGGCCGAGTGCGGGATGATTCCAGCGGGCCAGCGCCTCGAAGCGAACGATGTTCATCGTGCCGAGATCGAACTCGGGCTGATAATGCACGGTGATTTCACCACGCTCCAGCGCGAGCCGCAATTCATGCTCCAAATTCAGCCGTTCACGAGCCGATGTACCCAACTCATCGGAGAAATAGGCGACCTGGTTCTTGCCGGCACGCTTGGCGGCATACATCGCGCTGTCGGCGTTCTGCAACAGCAGCACCGAGCTGACGCCGTGATCGGGGAAAAGGCTGACTCCGATGCTTGCCCCTATCCTGATCTCATGTTGTTCTTCGATGCAAAATGGCTCCGCTAGAGCCTCGAGCAGCTCGTGTCCGAGTCGGCCCGGCTGTTCCTTCGATATGAGTCCGCCCATGACAACGGCGAATTCGTCGCCGCCAAGCCGCGCAAGCGTGTCAGATGCACGCACCCGCGACTGCAGCCGCTTGGCAACCTCGGCCAGCAGCAAGTCTCCAACTAAATGGCCCAGGCTGTCGTTGACAAGCTTGAACCCATCCAGATCGATGTACAGCAGGGCTACGCAGTTGAGGTCGCGCGTGGCGACCCTCAGCGCGTGGTTCAGGCGGTCGGCCATCAGGCGCCGGTTGGGAAGGCCCGTGAGTTCGTCGTTGAGAGCCTGATACTGCAGCTTCGCCTCATAGGTGGCTGCGTCCCTGGCGTATGCTTCCAGTTCTTCCAGCATGGAATTGAATCCCTGCCCCAGTAAGGCGATTTCATCCTTTCCCGCCAGCCGGACACGGGCGCTGAAATCGTGGCCCGCTGTGACGTTCCGCATGGCTTGAGCCAACTCGTCGATAGGCCTGAGAATGCGGCGCTGCAACATCCATCCCAGAACGGTACTCAGAATCAGAGCCCCGCACAGCAGTCCGCATGCGATGCAGCAGAGATGCACCCACCTGGCTCGCAAATCGCTGAGATCCGACTCGATGCATATGGTGCCCGCAAAATCTCCTCCATGCGCCAGCCGGCGCACCGCTGCCTCCGATGAGCCGGGCGTTTTCCATTGCCCTGCCCGCTGAGGACACGGCCGCGCGGCAGGCTGACGCAGATACTGAGCAAAGAGCGTTGCCGCCGGTGAATAAAGACATGCGGAAACAATAGACGATTCCGTTCGCAGCGCTTCCAGCATCTCCAGGGCCGCAGGCATGTCGTCGAACATCAAAGCCGCGGTGGAGTTTTGCCCCACCACCTCGGCGAGAGCATCCAGTTGGCTCTCCATCTGAACGTGGGCGCTCATCAGGTCGTAGGCAAGAAAGCTCGCCATCAGGGCGGCCGACGCAATGCCGCTGGTGACCAGGGCAATCCATGTCATCTTATGAGCGAAGCTGTCGTGGTATCGGATGCGCATCTTCAACCGTCCTTGCCAGTCCGCACAATGGTGGCCAGGTTGAGAACACGCGAGCTGATCTTGACACCTGAGCGCTGTGTGAGTTGCAGGTTGACGACAATCCTGATGTGGTCCTCGTCCTTCACCAGGCCAATCATGCCGCCCTGCCGCGGAAACGCGTCCGTTTCCCCCAGGGTGAGCACCGGCCGCCCTCCAACCTTTGCGAGAATCTTGCGCGTCTCCTCCGATGAGGCGTCACCGAAGTAAATGATTCCGCATTTGTTGAGCACATCGTCGCTAGGAGAAAGAATTACGTGCAGGGTGCGTGCATCGTTCTTCCGGCCGTCGAGCGACTTGAACAGAGTCTCTCCGCCGCCCGGGCTACCCACGTAACCGATCAGCAGGTCATTTTCCGGGCTCGGCCAATCTACAAACTTGATCAGGCTGTAAAGGTAAGCCACTCTTACCGCGTGTTCATCCCGCTCCTGTGCTGAAGCAGGCGCCGGCGCAATCGCCCAAAGAACCACCAGGAGCACCAGGGCTGTAACCCTGTGTGCTCGCCCGTTCCTCATTGACGGCCCCGCTCGCCATTGGCAGGGACCCGATACGTCACCTTGAAGCGCCAGGTTCGGCCGTCCTGCTGAATCTGGCCTTCGGGAGTGTTTGGGCCCACGGGAGAAAACCAGCGGCGGTTGGTCGCGTTGTACATGCTGGAAGAAAAAACCCAGCCCCCCCACAGTGGGTTGGTGTTCACGGTAAGGTTCGGCAGCAAGTAAGAGGGCACGCGCGTTCCGCTGTCGCTTGTCATGGCGCTCACATACAAAAGCTCCAGCGATGCAAAAGCGTGGCTCGACAGCGGCGATTTTCCGTTCAGCTTCACCTCGCTCACCGGAGAGTTTGTCATGTGCGTGTTGGTCAAGCCGTCGCTGGTGGCAGAAGCCGTATAGCTAATCCGCGCTCCCAATCCCGATGTGCGCTCAGCAGCCACCTCGGTTTCAATTCCCACTGCGTGAACTCGATCTTCGTTCACAAACCATGCCAATCCTGTGTTGGGGGCTGGAACCTCGTCAATCAGGTTATGCAGCTTGTTGAAGTAGCCGTCGACGGTCACTGACATCCATGAGCGAAGGTTCTGTTCCAGCACCAGCTCGTTGGTGAGAATTCGTTCCGGTTGCAGCTTCACTGGCGGCGGAAGAATGTTGACCGGGTCGTTGTAAAACTGCTCGTAAGCGCTGGGAGCGCGGAATGCCGTTCCCAGAATGTACTTCACCGCTGTCCGCTTGCCGGGCATGTAGACCAGCGCCAGCCGAGGGCTCAACGCGCCCCCGAAGGTGCTGTACTGGTCAAAGCGGCCGCCGGCGTGAATCACAAGATTGGGAGTGAAATTGAACTCTGCATCTCCATAAACGGCGGCCAGCCATGGTGTGTCGTCCACTCGCGACAGATCGCCCATCCCCACAACCACATCCCGCTGAAGAATGCGCAGGCTGTATTCATAATCGGCGCCCACGGTAATCCGGTGCGGGCCAAACTCGCGAGTCAGGTTCGCTTCCGCTCCGGCCCAGTCTCCGCGGCCCTTTTCGTACGCCTGCACCGTTCCGGCGTACCAGGGCACCTGGAATGCGCCGCTGCCGACGCTGTCGTATGCATCGTAAAAGACGCGAAGATCGATGTCGGTTCCTGACCACGCCGTCTTGTGCAGGCTCGCATCCACATAGCCGCGCACATCCTGCTGCCAATCCAGGGGATTGTCAAACACCGTGCCAAAGTCGGCAGTAGGGAACTTCTTCACGTTGTCAGAAAATGCGCCCTGCAGCCTGAAATCACCGCTCCGCAAATCTGCAAACACCGAGTCGAGCCGCGCTCCATCCATATTCACCGCATACCCGTTGTTGGTCGATGGCGAGGCAAACTGTGGAAAGTACAGCGACGGGTTGCCGGGATCGTGCAGGTAAGTCCCTGAGAGCAGCGCAGACCGGTTTCCCTTTGCGCCTGTCAACGTCACGCGCCCCGTTCGCGACTGAAATGAGCCGGAATTTCCCGAGGACTCAATCCCCGGCTCC
>JBEKEQ010000161.1:0-8642 GCA_050013735.1 Occallatibacter sp. | reverse complement strand
GCGGCCAAAGCCCATCAGGTTCTCGTGCGAAATTCCCAGCTCGTCGCGCAGCGGTCCAAGGTGCTCTTCAATCAGGTCGGCGTTGAAGCGGTCGTGCCCGGCCGGCACGGGAGTGTGAGTGGTAAAGATGACTTCGCGCGGAATCTGGCTGGCCGCGGTGGTGAAGTCAAGGCCCTCCTCTGTCATGCGGCTGCGAATGGCCTCGAACACCGCGAACCCGCTGTGGCCTTCGTTCAGGTGCAGAACTCCCGGCGAAATGCCCATCGCCTTCAGGGCGCGAAAACCGCCCACGCCCAGCAGCAGCTCCTGGCGAATGCGGGTGCGCGCGTCTCCGCCATAGAGGCGCGAAGTTGTGTCCCGGTCCTCGGGCGCGTTGCCTTCAACATTTGAGTCAAGCAGCAGCAGGTCGCAACGGCCCACCTTCACGCGCCACACCTTGGCGCGGATGGCGCCGCTGCGGGTTGCAATCTCAACCACCACCGGTTCGCCGTTTTCGCCGATGGCCGTTTGCATGGGCAACGAGTTCACGTCGGTTTGCAGATATTCTTCGCACTGCCAGCCGGTTTTATCGAGCCGCTGAAGAAAGTAGCCCTGGCCATAAAACAGGCCCACCCCTACCAGCGGAATATCCAGGTCGGATGCGCTCTTGATGTGATCGCCCGACAGCACGCCCAGGCCGCCGGAATAAATGGGCAGCGACTCGTGCATGCCAAACTCGGCGGAAAAATAAGCTACCGGCCGCGGCCTCAGTACGCCTGCATTGCCCGCGCCCCAGGTGCGGTCGGCATGAAGATATTCCTGCTGGCGGCGATAACAATAATTGATGCGGCTGTGCAGCACCAGCTCCGTCGCGCGGCGCTCGATTTCGCCCAAGGGAATTTCGCTGAGCAGCGCAATGGGGTTCTGATTCAGCTGCCGCCAGCGGGTTGGATTCAGATCGCGAAACAAGCTGACGCAGGCGCGGTCCCAGCTCCACCACAGGTTGCGCGCCAGCGACCACAGCCGTTCCTGCGTGGGCCCAATGAACCGGTCGAGCGTGCGCGCCTCGCTCACCACCGGCGCCACTTCGCTGGCCGCCTCAACCAGCATGCGAATCTCATCTTCGGTAAAGATGCGCGACTCCTTGGTCTGTACCACCAGCACGCCCTGCAACACGCCGCGGTCGATGAGGGGAACGCCCAGGAACGAGCGGTATTCTTCTTCGCCCGATCCTTTGAAGTATTTGAACCGCGGATGGCTCCGCGCGTCGTCCACGGCCACCGGCAACAGCTGCTCGGCCACCAGCCCGGCCAGCCCTTCGTTCAGCGGCATGCGCAGTGTGCCAATGGAGCTCGGATGCAGTCCCAGGGTCGCGGCCAGCACCAGGTTATTCCGGTCCGGCTCAAGCAGATAGGCCGAGCAAACGTCGGTCCTGAACCGCGTCGCGATCAATGCCACAACGTTCAGCAGGGTATCGGCCGCCTTGCCGCCCTCGTGAGTCAGGTTGGTAATCTCCTCAAGCGTCAGCACAGGGCTGGCTTCAGTTGCGCTTTGGGGCTCGGTCATGGGGCTTCGCCTTTCGAGGGGTCCGTCGGTTGGGTTGCATCGACACCTGTGCCACGCCTCAACCGGAGAGTGCAAAGGCGCGCCGCGTGCAGCGCCAAGGCATCAAACGGTTCAAGGAAAGGCCAATTGCTTGAAGGGAAAATCCCGTGATTCATTGAATCGGGATACCTGTGACAATATCACCAACCCTCCCCGCACTTCCAGCCAAATGTTGACCCCGGCCCCCCACCACTTCATCACTGCCTCACCTTCACTTTTTCGCTTGCCTCAGGTATCATCTGGTCAGATGGTCAGATTGATCGGGAGCGCGAACTGCGATGTCTACCCAAATCGGCCTGAAAACCCGGCGTCCAGCCAGACGCTCTGAGCCTACTGCCGGCAACGGACGCTGGAAACTTGAGGATGCCAAGGCAAGGCTGAGCGAGGTTGTGCGCCTGGCCGCAACCAGCGGCCCTCAAACGGTGACGGTTCGCGGCAGGGAAGCAGCCGTGGTGCTTGCGCCGGAAGAATACAGGCGGCTGCTGCCCAAGCCCAAGGGCCACGTGCCGCTGGTTCAGTTCTTGCAGGGTCTCGGCCTGGACAAAATCGAGATCGAGCGGGAAAAGGACACGGGAAGGGAAATCGCGCTGTGAAGGGCTGGTTGCTCGACACAAACGTGATCGCCGAAGTCAGCGGCGGACGGCCCGATCCGAGCGTGGCGCAGTGGATAGGTTCTCAACCCGAGCACACGCTGTTTTTGAGCATCCTGACCATTGCGGAGTACGAAAAGGGCATCCACCACCTTCCCCTTGGAGACCGGAGACGGCCTCGCCTGCAACAGGCGGTCAAGGCGCTGGAGGCGCGATTCTCTTCGCGGGTTCTGTCCGTTTCAGACCGCGTCGCACTCCGCTGGGGAGCCATCAGCGGAGAGGTCAAGCGTCTCACCGGTCATTCGCCTTCGGTCATCGACACGCTGCTTGCGGCGACGGCGCTTGAGCAGGACCTTTACCTCGTCACCAGGAACGTTAAGCACGTGGCCCACAGCGGGGCGCAGGTTTTCAATCCGTGGACCGACGATCCTGCCCAATTTCCTCTCTAGCTCTTATTTTTCACAATCTATTGAGAACCGAAGAATAGGGTCCCGCAAGTTTGTTACGGGGTCCCGCGACGACGGTGCGACCATCATCGCAACGTACACCCCGGTATAATTGCCGCGGATCAGCAGACGCCAATTTGACGCCGGCAGAAAAACGCCTGGGATTCACGGCCCGCCCGCGGCCCGTCCCCGGCAACAGCAACCACATCAGGAGGAACACCCGTGCGCAAGCTCGTTCTCGTCATCTTCGCGGCAATCTGCCTGGCTTCTCTCGCCCCCGCACAAACAACCGTGCCCGCGCCGCCCAATCCCAAGGACTACACCGCCCACGTCATCGGCTACGCGCACATGGACATGGCCTGGCTGTGGCGCTGGGAAGAGTCCATTCATGACGTCATGTACAACACATTCAGCAACCAGATCAAGCTGATGAACCAGAATCCCGACTACACGTTTTCGCAGGACCAGGCCGTGGTGCTGGACTCCATGGAGCACTATTACCCCGACATCTTCAAAGGGCTTCAAGAGAAGGCGCGCACCGGCAACTTCATCCCCGTCACCTCAAGCTGGGTGCAGATGGATGAAAACGTCAGCGACGGCGAATCGATGGTGCGCCAGTTCCTCTACGGCCAAAAATTCAGCAAGCAAAAATTCGGCCACTACATCCGCTTCGCCTGGCAGCCCGATGTCTTCGGCCATCCCGCGACCATGCCCCAGATCGCCAGCAAAGCGGGCATCGAGTTTTACCTCTTCGATCGCCCCCACGACTCCAGCCGCCCGCGCGTCCTTTGGTGGCAGGGCATTGACGGCAGCCGCGTGCTGGGCTACTCGACCCCCAGCGAATACGGCGGCCCCGTGGATCACGACCGCGTCACCGTGCCGGTGATGCGCAGCGGCCAGCAGTCCGGCGTTCATAACATGCTCATCCTTTACGGTGAAGGCGATCACGGCGGCGGGCCAAACCCAGACGACGTCGCCTCCATCGCCCGCTTGAACGCCTCGCCCACCGATGTGCGCGTGAAACCCACTAACGTGGGCGATTTTGTCGACCTGCTGCTGACTGAAAAGCGCGATTTCCCCGTGCACATCGGCGAGCTCAACCCGGTTTTTCCCGGCTGTTACACCACGCAGTCTGACATGAAGCGCCATAACCGGCAGTCTGAGCAGCTGCTGCTCAACGCTGAAAAAATGTCCGAGCTCGCCACCCTCTTCGGTTATCGCGACGTGTACCCGGTGCGCGACTTCAGCGAAGCATGGAAGCTGGTGCTGCTCAACCAGGCGCACGACCTCGCCGCCGGCTCGGGCATCGGCCCCATCTACGCCGATGCCGCCTTGCAATATAAGGAAGTTTTCGAGCGCGGCAATCGTGCGCTGAATTTCTCGCTGGAGGAACTGGGCGCCCACCTCGATACGCAAGGAGAGGGTATTCCGCTGGTGGTCTACAATCCGCAATCGTTCGACCGCACTGATCTGGTCACCGCGCAAATCTCCGCTTCCTCGCTGCCTGAAAAGCTGGTCGCCGTGCACGGCTCTGAAACCGTGCCGGTGCAAATTCTCAAGGCCCCCGCTAATGCTTCCGCCAACAACGCGGACCGCCAAACCGTCACCGTAGCCTTCGTTGCCGGCAAGGTTCCGCAGATGGGCATGAAGCTCTACCGCCTGGTTGCGCAACCCGCCGCGGCGCCGCAGCCGTCCACGTTGAGCGCGGGCACAACCCCTCGGCCCTATCTCGAAAATGAATATTTCCGCGTCGAAATCGATCCCGCTACCGGCAACATCGCGCGCCTATTTGACAAGGCAAACCACCGCGAAGCGTTACGCGCTGAAGGCAACTCGCTCACCGCGTGGGAAGACACCGCGGAGCAGGCCCGCATCAGCTCAAAAGAATATGCAGGCCCCGCATGGGATATCGGCCTCACCGGCACAAAATGGGAAGTGGACCAAGCCAGCAGCGTTGAAGTCACCGAGACCGGCCCCGCCCGCGCCACCATTCGCGTAGTGCGCCGCTTCCGCGACTCCCAATTTACCCAGGACATCAGCCTCATGCCCGGCATTCCCCGCGTGGATGTCGCTATGTCCATCGACTGGCACGAGCGCGCCACTTTCCTCAAGGCCGGCTTTCCCGTCAACGCCGCGTCAGACAAAGTTTCAGTTGAAATCCCCTACGGCGTTATCGACCGCGCCCAGACCGGCGAAGAAGCCGTCATGGGAAAATGGATGGATATCTCCGGCCCCGACTACGGCGTGGCCATCCTCAATAACGGCCGCAACGGCTACGACGCCAAGGGCAACGATCTTCATCTCTCTGTGATTCGCGGACCCAACTACCCAGACCCTCGCGCCGATGAAGGCGAACACGTGTTCAGCTATTCCATCTATCCTCATCGCGGAGACTGGCGCGAAGGCAAAGTGCAATTCCAGGCGCTGGCCTTCAACTCGCCGCTCCTCGCCATGCAGGAGCCTCCGCACGCCAGCCCGCAAGATCCCACCTGGGGACGCCAACCCGGCCTGCCCGACGATTACTCATTCATCAAAACCGGCAGCGACCATGCGGTGCTTTACGCGTTCAAGCAGATGGAAGGCTTTTACGACAAGGACGCCATCATGCGCATTGTTGAAGTGGAAGGCCGCGAAGGCGATGTGACCGTCGAGTTTCCCCGCCCCGTCCACGTTACCGAAACCACCGAGCTTGAAGATGTGCCCGTAGGCCCGGTCGGCGACGGAACCACCGTGAAGTTCCACATCAAGCCGTGGGAGATCAAAACCCTCCGCGTCGCCCGCAAAGGCCAGTGAAGCCTGGCCTCCCCGAGGGAGCGCCTGAGAATAGCCCCGGATGAAATCCGGGGAACCCTCAGCAAAAAGATTCGCGCCGTCCTGTAGGGACAGCATGAAACCCAGCTGCCAGCCGCGGGGTCACTCCCCCCGCAAAGCCTGCACTGGATCAACCGACGCCGCCCGGCGCGCCGGAAAGATCGACGCAACAATCGCCAATGCAAAAACCGCGACCGCCGCAAGCATCATGACCATAGGGTCAAACGGGCTCACATGGAACAGAAAAGTCCGCAGAATCCTCGATGCCGCAGCAGCCGCGCCAAGCCCCAGAACGCAGCCAACAGCGGCAAGCTTCAAACCGGAGTTGAGAACCAGCCGCATAATTTCCGAGCGTTGCGAACCGAGAGCCATGCGAATGGCCATCTCCTGAACCCGCGAGGCCACCGAGAAAGCGATGACGCTGTAAATGCCCAGCATGGCCAGCAGCACCGCGGCCAAAGCAAAGCTCGAAATAATCACCGTGTTGAAGCGGCGCGGCGCTTCGCTTTCACTCACCACCTGCTCCATGGTCTGCATCTGCGTCAGCGGCAGTTGCACGTCAATGGAGCGCACGGTGGCGCGCAGAGCATCCTCCATCTGCTCAGGCGGAAGCGCCGATCGCAGCACAATGTAATTGCCGTTGCCGTTCAAATCCGCCGTCGAAGCCAGGGGGCCAAGATCCCTTTCCAGCTGCGCAACCGGCTTGTAAAACTGCTCCACGGACTTGCCATCGGGCGTAAAGAGCTTGGCGTCGGCCACTTCTCCCACCACCGTCATCCATGGGTGCCCCGACTGCGAGGTGCCCTGGTGCACCTGTTTGCCGATAGGGTCCTGTCCCGGCCAGTAGTGCTCGGCGAATTCCCGATTGACGATGACCACCAGCTGGCTGTTCGCGTCGTCTGAATCCTCAAAATAGCGGCCGCGAATCAGCGGGTCTCCAATGGCCTTGAAGTAGTCGCCGATCACCGAAAAATGAAACGCCACTGTCTGGTCCGGCCCGCGCGGATCAACGTATCCTTCCACTGTGAAACTCTCAATGCCGTCCCCCGTGGTGGGAATGGTGCTGCTCAGCCCGGCAGCTTCAGCGCCCGGCAATTGCCGCAGCTTCGCGAGCAGCTTGTTGTTAAACGCGTCCACCCTCGCCTGCGTGGAATATTGCTGCTGCGGCAACGCATAAAAAGCAGTCGACACGTGGTCCGGCCGGAATCCCAAATCCACATCGCTCAGGTTGCTAAAGCTGCGCAACAGCAACCCTGAAGCGGCCAGCAGCGTCAACGCAACGGCAATCTCAACCACCACCAGCGTTGAGCGCAGCCGCGCATGGCTGCCGCCTACCGAGCCGCTGCGTCCGCCCTCTTTCAATGAGCTGTTGACATTGGTGCGCAGCGCCACAAAGCCCGGCGCCAGCCCGCACAAAAAACCGGTCGCTATCGCCAGCAGCAGGGCAAACCCGGCCACCGTCCAGTTCAGCCCGATCTGGCCCACCAGCGGAAGCGACTCCGGCAGATGCTTCTTGCCAACGGCCAGCGCCACAGCGGTGAGCCCAATGCCTGCCAGCCCTCCGGCCGCGCTCACCACCAGGCTCTCAAGCATCATCTGCCGCAGCAGCGTCAGCGTGGGCGCGCCCAGCGCCATCCTCACCGCGATTTCGCGTTGCCGGTGAATGGCACGCACCAGCAGCAATCCCGCCAGGTTGGCGCAGGCAATCAGCAGCACCACCGCCACCGCCATAAACAGCATCTGCAACATCGGCCGCGTATTCCTCACCGTGTCTTGCTGCAAGCGGTAAACCAGGGGGCTGATGCGAAAGTTTTTTTCGTCGGGCGGATAATTGCGCATGATCTCTTGCGCCACGCCCGCAGCATCGCTCCGCGCCTGCTCTGGCGTCACGCCCGGCTTCAGCCGCCCCACCAGGCTCAGCTCCCAAATCCCGTTTGCCTCCGGGGCAAGCTCCTGCGCGGTCAGGCTCATGGGAACCCACAGCTCGCAGCGGTACAGCTGGCCCTCATATAGTGGAAATTCAAACTTCCGAGGCATCACGCCAATCACCACATACGGCTTGCGATCGAGCAGAATTTTGGTGCCCAGTATGTTCGGGTCGCTGTTAAAGCGGCTCTTCCACGTGTTGTAGCTCAGCACCGCGACCTGCTCTTTTTGCTCGTCCTCCTGCGCGGTAAAAATCCGCCCCATCAGCGGCGCCACGCCCAAAGCGGTAAACGCCGTAGGCGCCATCCGCACCGCGCTTATCCGCGCCGACCCCACCGTTCCGGCCAGCTCGAAGCTCTCATATCCATACCCTCCCAGCGCCTCAAACGAGTGCGTGTCGCGCGGGTAAATCACCGTCTCAGGCCCGGTCACCGGCCCCGCGTCGTACATGCCCAGCTCGGTATTGCTCACCCGGTCGCCCAAACTCACTAGCCGGTCCGGCTCAGGAAACGGCAACGGCTGCAGCAGCACCCCTTGCACAATCGAGAAGATCGCCGTAGTCGCGCCAATGCCGAAGGCCAGCATCAGCACCGCAGTCGCCGCAAATCCCGGCGACTTGCGCAACTGCCTGAAAACCAGCTTCAACTCCGTAAGCAGCGCCCGCATCAATAACCTCGCAAACAGAATAGCCCCGGCCCGCAATAAATTGTCGCCTCAATTGAGGACCGCATAAGGAATGTCCGCACAAATGCGCCCGAGGTGCAAAGTTGGCTGGCGCCGGCTGCCTCATTTTGCGCCCCGGAAATTCTCAACAATAACGAGCTGTCATTCTGAGCGAACGGGGCCTCAAACGTAGTTCAGTTTGGGGGTGGTGAGTCGAAGAATCTGCTTCGGCTTTTGACATTTGTCATGAAACGTAAGGGACTGGCATCAGCACGCAAGCGTAAACCCTGGCCTCATGACGCGCCCGAGCCTGCCCCAGAAGGTCCTCAACCGTCTCCTTGGCCCCCGGCGCTTCAAGCAACGGAAGACGGTCAAACCAACTGAACGTGATGAAGTGAAGGGTTTCCGCTCTCTGAAACCGCTTCAGGTTATAAGGCATGCTGCTATCGTAATCCCGCTGAGACCTTGCCCGAAGACCCGCTCATCAAGATAAAGCCGCGATGAATGATTGCATGACAGCGCCGGCTCCTTCGGCTGAGTAGACTGGTTGCTGCTAGACGACCGTTTAGCTCGGGAGAAGGAGCCGGGCATGATGATTATAGGTTGTGATTTCCATCCCAGT
>JBEKEQ010000160.1:0-8667 GCA_050013735.1 Occallatibacter sp. | reverse complement strand
TTCGAAGCAGATTTTGAACTCCGTGTTCACCGGAGGCGCACACTCGCGCGCCACCAGCGCCATCGCGGCAAGCAGGCTATGTCCAGCCCGGAGTCCGCTGACCATCAGGTCCAGCGCCTCGGGCAGATGCTTTTCGAATGCGCTGAATCGCCTTTGGCGCTTGAACAGAACAAAGGCATACGGCAGCACGCCCAACACTCCGCCCGTCACGAACGCCAACAAGGTGCTGTTGGTCGTCTCCAGAAGCGCGTAGGTCGGCACGACAAAGCCGGCCGCACAAAACAGCAGCAACCGCCCTGCGCTCCAATCCAGGTCGGCTTGGCTCAGGATCTTGCGCAGGTAGGGTGTCAGTTCGAACTTCAGCAGCTTCTGGTTCAGCCAGGGAATGCTGCTGAGGATTTCGTTCTTTCGGACGTTCAGCTTCTGCGGCAGCAAATCCCGCCGGTCGACCTTGATTGCGGAGTCCAGCGTGGCCAAGGCCTGCTTAGCGCTGCTGGAGGGCCCCATCGCGGCCAGCGGCATAGCAATCAGCGCGAACACGCCAACAAATACCAAAACTACGATCAATCCCATTTAGGTTCCCTCCTTCCCTCTCAGTTAACCTCTGTTCCCCGCTCAAACAGGCTGGGTGGCAGAATGATGCCCGACACGCGCAGCCTCTCCAGAAACCGGGGACGAATCCGCGTCGGCTTGAAAACTCCGATCACGCGGCCGTCCTGGCCAATACCTTTCCTCTCAAACGTGAAAATCTCCTGCATGCTGATTACGTTCTCTTCCATTCCCGTAATCTCGGAGATGTTGGTGATCTTGCGCGTGCCATCGCTCATGCGGGTGGCCTGCACCACGATCGAAATCGCCGACGCCATCTGCTGCCGTACCGATTTCTCCGGCAGGTTCATGTTGGTCATGGCCACCATCGACTCCATTCTCGACAGCGCGTCGCGCGGCGTGTTCGCGTGGATGGTGGTCATCGAGCCTTCGTGGCCGGTATTCATGGCCTGAAGCATGTCAAAGGCCTCTTCGCCGCGGACCTCGCCCATGATGATGCGGTCAGGGCGCATACGAAGGCAGTTGATAAGCAATTGGCGCTGCTTGATTGCGCCCAGCCCTTCAATGTTGGGCGGACGGGTTTCCAGGCGGACAATGTCTTCCTGGGCCAGCCGCAGCTCAGCCGCGTCTTCGATGGTGATGAGCCGCTCGCCGCGCGGAATGTATTGCGACAGGATGTTCAGCAGGGTGGTTTTGCCGGAACCGGTGCCGCCGGCGATGACAATGCTGATTCGCGCCTTAACCGCGGCGGCCAGCACTTCCATCATCTCCGCGGAGATTGTGTTCAGCTTGACCAACTGGTTGGCGGCCAGCGGGCCGGTGCCGAAACGGCGGATGGAGAGGGAAGGCCCATCCAGCGCCAGCGGCGGAATGATTGCGTTAACGCGGGAGCCGTCAGGCAAGCGGGCATCGACCATGGGCGAGGATTCATCCACTCTGCGTCCTACGCGTGAGACGATGCGATCGATGATCTGCAGCAGATGACGGTCGTCGCGGAAGGTCGTGTCCACCCTTTGCAGCAGCCCGCCTTTTTCAACGAACACGTGGTCCTTGTCATTGACCAGGATGTCTGAAATCGCCGTATCCCTGAGCAGGGGTTCCAGAGGACCGAGGCCGAAGACCTCGTCAAGCAAGTCGGCCTGGATCTTTTCCTGTTCGTCATAGTTCAGGGGCACCCGCTGGTCAGAGATGATCTCCTTCACAATGCTGGCTACCGCCTGTCGTGCCTGGCTGGAATTGACGCGCGATAGTTTCTCCAGATCCAGCTTGGAGATCAGGATCCGGTGAATTTCCGCTTTGTACTTTTCCAGATTCAGCAGTTCCACGTTTTACCTTTCATCGACAACAAATTATCTGTTGAGGAAGCCTCACTTGAAGAAGCTGAAGCCCTTCTTTTTCACCGGTACCGCCGGCTGGCCGGTAATCGATCTGGCCATCTGCCGGATGATCCGGGAGATGGGTGAATCGGTCATCGCCAGCGGAGTGGCGGTGTTTTGCATGCGCCGCACGGCGGCGTAATCGTTGGGGATCTTCCACTGTGCCGGCCTGGTGAGGGCCTTGGTAATGTGTTCTTCCGTGACCCCCAGCGAACGCGGTTCGAACCGGTTGATGACGATTTCTAGTTTGGGGCCGCCGGCGGAGAAGAACTGGCTGATCAGGCGATTTGAGTTGCGCAGTTCCGGGATGCCCGCCTGGGTGACCAGGTAAATGGTGTAGGCATCCTTGAAGAGCGCTGTGCCGGTTAAATCCTGCCTCGATCCCACATCGACCACCACGTTATCGAAGTCCTGGCGCGCTACGGCAATCAGCTTGTCGATGGCCTCGTTCGACGTCAGAACCTGGGGGAACTTTCCCGGCGCCGCAAGCACAGAGACCCCCGACTCGTGCTTCACAAGGAGCTTGGAAAGAAAACTCGAGTCGAGCCGGCTGGAATTCTGAAGCGCGTTGATCGTCGAGTATTCGGCCACGATTCCAAGGTTTAGCGCCGCGTCGCCGAGGGGAAGATCGAGATCGATCAACAGCGTGCTTTCCGTAGTGGCTTCCTGTGCCAGCGTGACCGCGAAATTGCTGGCGATGGTGGTGACGCCTGCACCGCCCTTGGCGCCCAGAAACACAAGCAGCTTTCCCGCCGCCTTTTTGGGCGCGCGCGATGACGATCGCCGTGCAGCGGCCCGAACCAGCGCCTCGGCCATGGTGGCGTGGGCAAACGGCAGCGTGAAAAACTCGCGTGCGCCGGCCCGCATGCAGCGCACCAGCAAATCCGGATCGGTCTTGGCCGAATACACCATCACGGTCACCGCGCTGCTGGCGCAGATGTTCTCCACCAGTTCAAGGGCGTACTCCGGGTTGTCGTCCAGGTCAAAAATGATCACATCGTTCTTTTGTTCCAGCAGCTTTGGCACATCGTCCAGCCCCGCCGGATAAAACATATACTCGCGGACATCGACCCCATGGCACTCGGCCAGGGCTGTCGATGCGGCTCTGCGGCGCGTGTCGTCCGGGCCGATCAGCGCAACCGTCAACGTGTCGCCGCCGAAAGAGTCGGGAGAGTTGGAATCGAGATAGGGAGAAGAACTTAAGGACATCGAATTGAGACTCCCATGCTGTTGAGAACGTTGCTTAAAACCGTGCGAAAGTTCTGCCTGAATCTGATTGTCACGTCTTCGAATTGTCTGTGCTGCGCATTCCAGCACTCAAACAGCAAAAAAAGAAACCAACGTGCCAACGGCAATAGCCGGAGCGTAGGGCATCTTGCGCTTCAAGTGGTCGCCCTTGCCGGTAAACAGGTCCTTGAAAAATCCGCCGGCGATGGCCCAGCACAAAACCATGATTCCCCCCGCCATCGCGGTAACCACCAGGGCGATGAACAACTGGTAGGGGCCGATCCACGCTCCCAGCGCGACACTGAGTTTCACGTCTCCTGCCCCCATGCCGCCCATCCAGAAAAGCAATCCGTAAATCAAAAAGGCAAGTCCCAGGCCGGCGAAACTCTGGCCCAGGCCATACCACAGCCCATGGCCGTTGATGTGCCAGTCAGGACGCCAGGGTGAAACCACGATCCCTGCCACCAGGAAAGGGAGAACCAGCCAATTCGGGATGCGTCGGTTCCGCAGGTCTGTAAAGGTCGCTACGGCCAGAACTATGATGGTTGGCCACCACGCGAACGAGTGCATACTGCGGGCCCCTTTCTCCTGAATTCAGGAAACACTTGTACAAGAGCAATTGTCGAACCAAACCGTTTCGAGTAAAAACCCCTTGAATTCAGATAGTTAACAGTCGCCGATCTCCGCTGGTGTACACGGATGTATACGGACCGTTAATCGGAGTGAAGCAGAGCGTATACACCGTTGAGAATACACCCAAGCACGTGGATTGCCATTTGCGGCAGACACTGAGCAAAGCGGCGGTGGAAATAACGGTTCAAAAGATGTGCTGGGAAAAGCTGGGGGATCATCGACCAGGAGGCCGGTCACCGTACTCTTGACTCCTGAAATGCTCCATCTAATCAAGTTACGAGTGACCTTCTGATTGTCGAACTTGGTTACTGTCAACCCCGATAAGAGCGCCAAAGGTCCACCGGCCGTTAAGCGCTTCGGTCACGGTGCCGGAAACGCCGATCTCGTGTTTCCAGATTGAATTCTATAGCCAAGATACTCTAAATAATAATGTTAATGCAAATAGGATGGGAGCTACTTCCAGCAGAAATCGACATTGAATGCGAGGTCTTAAGTTCCCTTCGCACATGTTTCATGCGGTCGTAATTGACCTTACGGGTACTTTAGTTTTGTTACAATGGTGGTATTGACCTGGTATTTGCAGGCCCCTAACATCGCTTATAAGGATCATCGTTTAATTTAGGTTGCTTTTCGTGTTTTCTTCCCCTGTGGTGTGTCCTCTTTTCGTTGTCTACCGCGGGTGGTCTATGCTGCGTTACCGGTGTCGAAGCCGATGGAAGCGCAAGCGTGGTACCAATGTTGCACTGATCTGGCACAAAACTGGCATTGGCTTGAATGCAGCCGATTTGGGATGATTGCGGGAACGTCTCTGTACTTCGGCCCAGTTGCTTTGCCCGCATATCAAAAGAGGTGCCGTAAAAACCTATGATCAAGATCGGACTATATTCGGTAGACCGCACGCTGCGGCCCTTGCTTTCTTCCGCGCTCGGGAAGGAATTTCAAATCCTTTTGGAGTCCAGTGAGGATGAAATGATCGGCCTCCTGGCATCCAGGGGATGCGATGTCATGATTCTTGACCTGTATTCCAATACTGAATCGCTGAACGATCGGATTGAAGGTCTGCGGCGCCTGGCGTCGTCGCATGTTCCCTCCATCGTAATGGCCGACGACAGCCACCGCTCCACCGCGTTTGAGCTGGTCCGCGAAGGAGCCTTCGAATACTGCCGCAGGCCGCCTTCGATTCGGGACCTCAAGACGATGCTCACGCGGGCGTTTGAGAACTCCATTTTGAAGCAGCAGTTGCAGACCGTTCACCAGCCGGTGGAGGAGCCCGGCAGTTGTGACCGTCTTATCGGATCGAGTCCGATGATGCAGCAGGTATATCAACTCGTCCACCGCGTCACCAATCTCAATGCAGCCGTGCTGGTTACCGGCGAAAGTGGAACCGGCAAGGAATTGATCGCCCGCGCAATACACAATCTGGGTTCGCGGGCCAGCCGCCCGTTCGTGGCGGTTTCCTGCGGCGCAATTCCTGAAACTTTGTTTGAAGCCGAGTTATTCGGGCACGAAAAAGGCGCCTTTACCGGCACCGTGGGCGCGCGCGAGGGCTACTTTGAGCAGGCGGGCGACGGCACGCTTTTCCTTGACGAGATCGGGGATCTGACCCTTTATACGCAAGTGAAACTTCTGCGCGTTTTGCAGCAAATGGAGTTCAACCGCCTCGGCAGCAACCGGCTTATCCCCTTGCGGGCGCGGCTGATCTTCGCCACCCACCAGGATCTGTCCAAATTGGTCGCCGAGGGGAAGTTCCGCCAGGATCTTTATTACCGCATCAACGTGATGCGCATCGAATCGCCGCCGCTCCAGGAGCATCCTGAAGACATACCGCAGATTGCCAGGTATTTTCTGCGCCACTATGGGCAGGTGTTTCAAAAGCCGATGCACGATTTTGAGCCGGATGCGATGGCTCTGCTTCAGGGATCGCCGTGGCACGGCAATGTGCGCGAACTGGAAAACGTGGTTCAGCGGGCCATCATCAACGCCCCAGGGCAGATTGTTCGCGCGGAAGATCTTAGCCTGAACACGCTGGAGGACGATGTTGCCGAAATCGGTGATGTGGTCGACATCGGCGATTACCAACCCGCGGGTTCTTTTGAGCGGCAACTTCGCGACTACAAGATCAAATTGGCGGTCACGGCGGTTCGTGAGAACAACGGGAACAAAACGCTTGCTGCTCGCAGCCTTTGCATTTCACGGGCTTATCTACATCGCTTGATCAGGCTTGCCGAACCCGATCCGCTCTTTGAGCAGGAGCTGCCGGGCGCGGTAAACAGCTGAGCGGCGCCTCCCTGATTTCCCGACACAAGGCCGATTCTGTGCGCATTGGAATTCTGCGAAGGACGTTTTCGTTTCCCGTCATGCTGTCCAGCCTTCTGGCCGTGCTCGCGGTGCTGACGGTGCGTTCGCGCTTTGACGACCCGGACCTGTGGTGGCACCTCAAGACCGGCGAAATCGTGTGCACCACACACTCCGTTCCAGTCACCGACCTCTTCTCCTACACCACCAACCACCAATCCTCGGTGCCGCAGGAATGGCTGTCTCAAGTGGCCATCTACGGCGCGTGGAAGTTGGGCGGCAACTCCGGCCTCATGCTCTGGCTTTGCGCGCTCAGCGCGGCACTCCTGATCGCCGGTTACCTTCTTTGCTGGTTCTGCTCGGGAAATGCAAAAGTGGCTTTTATGGGAGCCATGACCATCTGGTTCTTTTCGACCATTGGCCTTTCCATACGCCCGCAGATGATCGGCTATCTGTTGTTGATCACCGAACTGTTTCTCATTCACCTCGGCCGCACGCGCAATCCTCGCTGGTTCTTGTGTCTGCCGGTTCTGTTTGCGCTGTGGGTCAACTGCCACGGTTCCTTCCTGCTTGGAATTGTTGTAGCCGGAGTGTTTCTGTTCACTTCGTTTTTCAGCTTCCAGGCCGGATCGATCGCCGCGCCGCGCTGGGACCCGCAGTGCAGGAAGATGCTGATCTTTGCGCTGATTCTGTCTGCGGCGGCCTTGTTTCTGAACCCGGACGGCATCAGGCAATTGCTCTATCCAATCGACACCATGGTGCATCAACCCGTCGGCCTGGGAAGCGTTGAGGAGTGGGGGCCGCTGCGCCTGACCGATGCGCGCGGAGTTGCTCTGCTGCTGGTTCTTCTCTCCAGTTTTCTCCTGGTGGCCGTTCGTCGGTCGGAGCTCTTCCTGGACGAGCTGCTGATGCTCACGCTGGGCACGTGGTTGGCGGTTGGCCATGTGCGCATGCTTTTCGTCTTCGGCATTCTGGCCGCGCCTGTTTTGTCACGCCAGCTTTCGAATTCGTGGGAGAACTATGAAATCGAGAGAGATCGCATCTGGCCCAATGCGGTGCTCATCGGGATATCGATCGCTGTAATCATATTCGCCTTCCCGAGCAGCCAGAATCTCGAAGACCAGGTGGAAGCCGCAAGTCCTGTAAAAGCGGTGGAGTTCATTAAGGCGAATCATCTCTCCGGGCCCATGCTGAACGACTACACATTTGGAGGCTACCTGATCTGGTCGCTGCCTGAGATTCCGGTCTTCGTCGATGGCCGCGGCGATGTGTACGAGTGGTCCGGTGTGCTCAGCCAATTTGGCGACTGGGCCACGCTGCGCAGCGACCCAAACGTTTTGCTGCAAAAGTACAAAATCAACTTCTGCCTCTTGAACCGCGAATCGCCGATGGTTCGCGTCTTGCCGCTGCTGCGCGAATGGAAGATAGTTTATACCGACAAGAACTCCGCCATCCTTGTGCGCACAGCGCCTCCAACTTCCGTGGCGCCCTGAGAAAACGGAAAGATGCCCAACATGACAACAGCGCGGCGCGATGGTCTTTACTTGCTGCTGGTGGGGGGCCTGGTGTTTATTTTGCTGGGCACTGTGCTGGCCAGCCACTCGTCTGTCTCGATGGTGGACTTCAGATCGCTTTATTATCCCGCGCGATGCCTTATTCAGCATGCTGATCCGTACAACGTAAATGAGGTGCTGCGCATATTTCAGGCGGAAGGCGGGGATCACCAGGGAGATCCCGCAGTGATCCGCCAGGCAGTGACGCTCTATGTGAATACGCCCAGCGCATTTTGCCTTACGGTCCCATTCGCATTGATGCCGTGGGGGCCTGCGCATTTCCTTTGGATGGCGCTTACGGTTGGCGGCCTCGCCTTTGCTTCGTTTTTGATTTGGAATCTTGGGGCAGAGTACGCGCCCATTCTCTCAGGCGCCTTGATTGGTTTTTTTCTTGCCAACAGTGAGGTGCTGATCATCGTCGGCAATTTGTCGGGAATTGCCATCAGCCTTTGCGTAGTGTCTGTGTGGTGTTTTCTTCGCAACCGGTTTGTTTGGGCAGGCATCCTTTGCCTCGCCATTAGCCTCGCCATCAAACCGCACGACGCGGCACTGGTCTGGCTTTACTTCCTTTTGGCCGGGGGGGCCTTTCGCAAGCGCGCTTGGCAAACCCTGCTGGCGACAATCGCGGTCGGACTCCCCGGCGTCCTTTGGGTCTGGCATTCCGCACCGGGCTGGATTGGGGAATGGCGCGCTAACTTGGCGATGCTATCGGCACGCGGCGGCATCGCCGACCCAGGTCCGACTGCAACAGGCGGCCACGGCCTCAACATGGTCGTCAACCTGCAAGCGGTGATCAGCATTTTCCGCGACGACCCCCGCGTTTACAATCCGATCAGCTACCTCGTGTGCGCGCCTCTGCTTGTTGCCTGGGCAATCTACACTCTGCGTCACCGCCCGACTCCAAAGACAGCATCGTTGGCGCTGGCCGCAATTGCGGCTCTTTCCATGCTGCCTATCTATCATCGCGAATATGACACGAAGCTGCTGCTGCTCACGGTTCCTGCCTGCGCCATACTGTGGGCTGAAGGCGGCAG
>JBEKEQ010000159.1:0-8834 GCA_050013735.1 Occallatibacter sp. | reverse complement strand
TGAAGACCACCTCATGCATCGAAGCGGTTTTGTACGGCAGATCATAGAGGTCCTCAAGCTTCGAGCGGATGTAGTTCGCATTCAGCACCGCATCTTCGGTGGTCTGCCGCAGCCCATCGGGCCCATTGGCCAGGATGTAGGCCAGTGCGCGGATAAACATGCCGGTGTTGCCGTAGAAAGCGCGCACCCGGCCCACGGATCGCGGCCGCTCGTAGTCCCAGCTCAACTGCCCGGCACTCTCGACTCCCTCAGTCCCTCCCGCACGCACCAGCACCGGAATGGGCAAAAATGGCTCGAGAAATGCCTTGCAAGCCACCGGCCCTGAGCCGGGCCCGCCACCGCCGTGAGGCGTCGAGAAAGTCTTGTGCAGGTTGAGGTGTATCACGTCCACGCCAAAGTCGCCTGGTCTCGCCTTGCCCACCAGGGCGTTCATGTTGGCGCCGTCCATGTAGAGCAGCGCGCCCTTCGCATGCAGAATATCCGCGATCTTATGAATCTGGCTCTCGAATACGCCGATGGTGGAGGGGTTGGTGAGCATCAGCGCCGCGGTCTCTTCGTCCACCTGGCGCGCAAGAGCTTCAAGATCGATGCCGCCTTCAGCGTTCGACTTCAGGTTTTCGACCGCATAGCCGCAGATGGCGGCGGTAGCCGGGTTGGTGCCGTGTGCGGAGTCGGGGATGAGAATCTTCTTTCGCGGATTGCCCTGCGACTCGTGCCATGCGCGTGTCAGCAAAATGCCGGTGAACTCCCCGTGCGCTCCTGCGGCGGGCTGCAAGGTGATCGCGTCCATACCGGTGATTTCGATCAGGCAGCGCTGAAGCAAAGCGATGATTTCAAGGACGCCCTGTGCCAGCGAATCAGGGCGGTAGGGATGCGCCTCGGCCAGGCCCTCAATGCGGGCGACAGCCTCGTTGACGCGCGGGTTGTACTTCATGGTGCATGAGCCGAGCGGATACATGCCGAGGTCGATGGCATAGTTCCACGTGGAAAGTCGCGTGAAGTGGCGGATGATCTCAATCTCGCTCAACTCCGGAAGCAAGCCCGGCGTCTTCCGATGCGCGGCGCCAAGCAGTGCCGCAGGGTCGACCGCAGGCACGTCGAGCGGAGGCATCTTGTATGCGCGTTTGCCGGGCGAGGACTTCTCAAAGACCAGCGCCTCATTTTGCGTCTGGTGCGGCCTCACCTTGCCGAGGGTCCTGGGAGCCGAAATCTCAACATCTGCCATTCGTATTCCTCGCTAGCCTTTCCCGCATCGCGGCTTTGTGCCTTGTAATCAACGCGGACCCGTTCGCTTTGTAACAGGGCACGACTTTAGTCGTGCCGGAATCGGAAACCAAAAACATGAGGGGTTCAGCCCCTGATGCTGCATGAGCTCGCTGCGCCTCCGCCATATTCTTTGCCTCAGAGCCTTGCTTTGTAGCAGGGGCACCATCTTAATCGGACCGAAATCGTCACTTGCTTTGTAACAGGGGCACGGCTTCAGCCGGGCCAAAAAATACAAGAAAAACGAGCGGGCTTCAACCCCTGCCAAGCGATGTTGAGGTCGCAAGGGCCATTTTCTTCCGCGCCAGGCTGCAAAAACAGTACGGGTATTCCTCCGCCGATGCGGCAAGCCCAGCCTTTACCGGGTTCTCGGCGATGTAAGCCCTATGCTGCGCGAAACTATTTTCACCCGACACTTGCACTTCTGAGAATCCCCTCTGCCAAACTTCGCCTTTGTAACCCAATTCCTTGCCAAGCCGAAACGAGAATCGTCCTTTCACCAGTTGCATCGCCTTCTCAACAGTCATTCCTTGGCCGACAGTCAACAACAAGTGCACATGATCCGGCATGATCACAAAGTCGTGTATTTCAAAGGCTCGCTCCGCAACAAGAGACCGCAAAACATCAATCAGCAATCCCGCATTTCGTTCGGATTGCAACAACCTCTTCCCCGAACTCGTCTTGGTCGTCGTAAAAAACGTCCGAGCCGGGTTGATGATGCTCTCGGGTGACGAATTCCTGCTGGGGATCGCCATTGCAGGGGCTAAAGCCCGACTCCTTTTCGTTGCCTCTTTCGGCACGACTAAAGTCGTGCCCTGTTACAAATCAAATGCTGGGGACGCCCCGTCTTCATTCACGCGTCAACGAAGTCGCATTTGGCCGCTTCGTGGTCGAAAGCGAAGTGGTTGCTCTGTTCTTGTGTTCCGGCATCCCTCGGATCCCGGTCCAGTACTCTTCGCGCACGTCTTCATCTATCTCAACCGGCCAATCGCTCTTGTAAAGGCGGTCAGTTCCATCTTTTCTCGGCCCCGAAATCCAATACTGCTCCCCGGTTTCTACGCAATAATAGTTCGCCTTGAAGCCACTTCCTTTCAAGCTTTGGAAGGACTTGTTTCCATAATGAAGCGTGGCACCGGTACGGCTGAAAGTCACCCTGCCAATCCGCGCAGATCCATGCAGTCCGGTCCCCTTGTATTCGATGTACATAATCCGCGGCGGATAAGTCTCTTTGGTCATAGCTGCCTTTTATGCCTCCACCAGCCCCTCCGCCAAAACCTGCGCCGCGGTGTCGATTGTCTCACGGGCAATCATCTCCGTTGCGCACCACAACGTCGCGTTGCCTAACCCGGGATACCAGCGGCTCAAATCGAGGCCGCCGACAATCTTTTCATCGAGCAGCCGCTGACTCCAGAGCGCCGGAGATTCGTCAGTGTGGAGCACAAACTCGTGAAAGCGGGGCGCTCCAGTAAAGAGCAGCTTTGCGCCGGCCTCCGCCCCAAGCGTCTGCGCCGCGTAATCGGCTTTCGCCAGGTTGTGCTCGGCCAGCTCGCGAATGCCCTCCTTGCCGTAAACAGTCAAGAAAATGGTGGCCATCAGCGCCACCAGCGCCTGATTGGTGCAGATGTTCGAGGTGGCCTTCTCGCGGCGAATGTGTTGCTCCCGCGTAGCCAGCGTCAGGACGAAGCCGCGGTAGCCTGTGCTGTCTACGGTCTGGCCCACCAGGCGGCCGGGCATCTGGCGCACGTACTGCTCCTTAGCCGCGATGACACCGCAGAACGGTCCGCCATAGCTCAACGCCACGCCAAAGGATTGAGCCTCCATGCTCACGATGTCCGCCTCGACGGGCGGCCGCACCACGCCCAGCGAAATTGCCTCCGCAATTGACACAATCAACAGCGCGCCCCTGGCATGAGCGATGGCGGCGATCGCGGGAATGTCTTCAATCACCCCGAAGAAGTTCGGGCTCTGCACCAGTACAGCGGCGGTCTCATCGGTTACCTCCGCCTCCAGCGCGGCCAGATCTACGCGGCCGGTGCCGCGGTCATAACCGACCAATGTCGACGGCAGGCGCTGATGTTTTGCGTAAGTGGCCAGCACCTCGCGGTACTCAGGATGCACGCTGCGGGCGACGACGGCCCTGTGCCTTCCGGTAACGCGAACGGCCATCATTACGGCTTCGGCCGCTCCGGTGGAACCGTCATACATGCTGGCATTGGCCACGTCCATGCCGGTCAACTCGGCAATCATGGTCTGGAATTCAAAGATCGCCTGCAGTGTGCCTTGCGTGATTTCCGGCTGGTAGGGCGTGTAGCTGGTGAGGAACTCGCCGCGCTGCACAAGCGAATCGATGATGACCGGCCGGTAATGGCGATACGCTCCGGCGCCAAGAAAGCTGGCGTAGTCTGTCGAGTTTTTCTGGCCGGCAGCGCGGAAGTAGTCGACAATCTCGCTCTCGCCCAGCTGACGCGGCACCGCCAGGTCGCGGTCAAGCCGATACTCGGCGGGAATGACAGAGAACAGGTCGTCAATGGAGCCGGCGCCGATTTCGGCCAGCATCTTTTCGCGTTCGGCGGGCGATTTGGGCAGGTAGCGCATGGTGTCCTTTGGATTTTGGAGAGGTAAGGGAGTGAAAACGTGAATGAGCGGCGAGGTGATGGAACGAACAAGTGAAGGAGCGAAGAAAATTTGCCCTTTGCGTTTCCTCTTTACTCCTTCACTTGTTCACTCCTTCACTGTTCTTCCGCTATAAACGCCTCATACGCGGCAGCATCGAGCAGCTTGTCAACTTCAGCAGGATCGGCAACCTCAACTTTGATGATCCAGGCTTCATGGGGAGCTTCGTTAATTTTATCGGGCGAGTTCTTCAGCTCTTCGTTGATGGCGGTAACGGTTCCCGTCACCGGTGAGAAAAGGTCGCTGACAGCCTTTACGCTCTCGACCGATCCGAAGGTCGCGTTGGCGGTCACCGAGTCGCCCACTTTCGGCACATCCACGTAAACGATGTCGCCCAGGGATTGCTGCGCGTAGTCGGTGATGCCGATGGTTCCGATCGAGCCCGAAAGCGCAATCCATTCATGTTCGCGGGTGTACCGGTAGTTGGCGGGGTAGGCCATGGGGTTTCGTCTCCTTGAAGAAGTAGTGTAATTCAGGGTTCAGGGATTGGGGGTCTGTGGACTTTCCTTAGCGGGCAGGAGTTAGAGAACGGAAATCAGCGCCTCGGCCAATGCCCGGGCCTGCGCGTTACTTCTTCACAAACCTGGCCCAGTCCCCACTTTCAATGATCGTCAATCCCGCGATCGGTTTGTTGTAGACGTAGACCCAGGCGCCTCTCTCCTTTATTCGATCCCTATCCAGAAAGACGGTGACAAAGCGGCGGGAGTACTCGGATTCCGCCGGATTGTCGGGAATGTATTCTTCGTATGCGTCGAGATCCCGCAAAACATCGGCGGCGCTGCGGTCGTCGTCGCCAACTACAAACAATTCACCAATAACTAGAGAGTTGTCCCAACTCCCAGCCAGGATAAGCCCCGGATACCGCGATCCCCTGCGATCGCCGCCGATCTCGACGATTTTACCGGGGATATAACACCGGCCACGCCTCTTCATTCTCGCTTGCACGCCGCGATCGAGCGCGTTTGCCTGCCCGGTCATCAAGGTTCCGTAGACAGCCAGGAAGACCGGCTCCCGATTTGGGCGCCTATTTGTCAAAGAACTCGCCATGGCCTCCGTTGGCCCAGGGGTCATAGTGCAGTGCGAAGTTGGCGCGCGTCTGCACTGAAGGGTGGTTGAATTCCCAAAACTCAATAAATGGGCTGGGATTTGGGTCTTCCAGCCAGGCTTCGCCCAGGTCGTTGAATGCGGCGACGGCAGTCTTTTGCGGATCGGGGACGATGCCGTGAATCGCTTCCTGCCCGTAGACGTCGGCCTGGTGCTCAAAGTGGCGGCTGAAGGTGTTGCTGGCCGGCTCCAGCACAAAGCCCGCGGCTGTGATGGCGAACAAAAGAGCCACGAAGCCGGCGCGGCTTGAGAGCGAATCCACGCCCCAGCGCACGCCGAATCGCCGCACCAGCCAGCCCGCAAATCCCGCGCAGCCCCAAAAGACGAAGAACAGCGCCACAGCATACCCGGCGATCATCTTCGGAATGTGATTCAGAACGTAATGGCCGCTCTCGTGTCCGAAGATAAACAGGATCTCGTCAGTGGGAATGCGGCCGGCCGTGGTGTCCCACACCACGATCCGCTTGGTGGCGCCCATGCCATTGACATAGGCGTTCAGGCCATTGGTCTTGAGGCTGGCCTTCATCAGGAACATTCGGTCGGGCGGAATGTTGGTTCCCGTGCGGGCCACCACTTTTTCCAACTCGGTGACCAGCGCGGAGTTGTTTTTGGCTAGCGGCTCAAACTTGTTGAAGACGGGTTCCAGCAGCGGCGATACAACGATCGTCAGCACGAGTAGCGGTAGCGAAACAATCCACAACCCCAACCAGTAACGGCGCGGCCAGCGGCGGACAATCCAGTTAAAAAGCAGCAGCACCGGCGCGCCGATAACGATGGCAAGCCCCAACGACTTGGCCGCGTCGCCCAGCCAACTGCCCCACCCCTGTACGCTAATGCCGTAAGCGCGCTCGATATGCTCGCCATACAAATCCAGAGGCAAGCTCGCCAGGGTGATAATAACTACGAGGACGGCAAAAAACAGCAGCCCCTGCAACCAGCGGCGGCGCAGCAGCCGCTCAGCCCATGCGGCGATGCCGGCGGCAGCTCGAGTGGCCAGCAGCAGCCACAGGACAATCAGACCCCAAAGACCACCAACAATGTCTAGAAAGTTGCGAATGCGGCTGATGGCAATGGCTTTGGCAAGCTTCTCCGGCGGTAGGGAGTAGGCCTGCTGGCTTAACTGGGCAGCGGCTGGCTGAGCCTGGGGCGATTGGGCAGGGGCGGGTTGCGCGGCGCACGGCCGCATGGCGAAACTGGCGAGCAACGCCGCGAAGCACAGCGCCAGCGTCAAACGGCGAGTAAAAGCCATAAGATTCCCCCTTGTGGGCGGCCAACTCTGAGAGAATGAAATATAGAAATGCTATTAGATCCGCTTTCCAATTCTATGCCAGAATTTTCTCGCTCTTCAATCATCCGGAACGTCGTGCGTAACAGCTTTTGTACGGCTTTCGCCGTTGCCGCAATAGCTTTTGCGTTGCCTGTTAAGGCCGCGGCTCAGCAAAGCTCTCCTGCTGTGCTCGACGCCATGACCACCGAGCTGCATCGTGCCTTTACTTCGCTGGGCAAACAGGGTGACGAGAAGCAGTTGCCGCCCTACTTCCTGAGCTATTCGGTCACCGATGCCACCTTTGTGTCCATTAGGGCGCAATTTGGCGCGCTGGTCAGCAGCTCTGCCAGCCACGTGCGGGTTGCCGACGTACAGGTGAGGCTGGGCGGGCCTAAGCTGGATAACACCCACGGAACGCATCGCGGGTCCGCGGTGCATAGCCAGCAAATGCCGCTGACGGATGATCGCGAGGCCCTTGCGAGGTCGCTTTGGCATGCCACCGACAGCGCCTACGGCAACGCGCTCGACAATTATCTGCGCGTCAAGACCGAAGCCGAGGTCCGGGCCAAGGAGGAAGACGCATCTCCTGACTTCAGCCAGGAAACCCCACAGACTCATCTGGGCAAGCCGGCTCCGCCCGTGGTAGTGGACCGGGCTGCATGGGAAAACCGGGTGCGCGCCCTCTCCAAAATTTTCCGCGAGTTTCCCGATGTTTATCAGAACATTGTGATGCTGACAGCGCAGAACGACACCAGCTACTTTGCTTCGTCTGAGGGCTCCCAGGTGGTCACGCCCCAGAAGCAAGCGAGGGTGGTTGTGCTTGGCGTTGCCCGCGCCGACGATGGCATGGACCTCTTCCGGGATCAGACATTCGAGGCCGAAACCGTTGAGGGTCTGCCCACCCAGGCGGAGATGGAAGCCTCAGTGCGCGAATTGGGCAAGAGCCTTGAGGCGCTGCGTAAGGCTCCAGTCACCGAGCCATTCGACGGACCCGTGATTTTGTCGGGACGGGCAGCCGCGGTCTTTTTCCACGAAGTGCTTGGCCACCGGCTTGAGGGTCAGCGCCAGCGCGGCGACGAAGAGGGGCAGACATTTACCAAGGAGCTGGGCAAGGACGTTTTGCCGACGTTCCTCTCTGTGGCCGACGACCCCACGGTAACCTCCTTTGGCAAGACCTGGCTCAGCGGCAGTTATGAGTACGACGACGAGGGGCAGAAGGCGCGGAAGGTCGATCTCATTGACAATGGGGTGCTCAAAACCTTCCTTATGTCGCGCCTGCCGATTGCCAGTTTCAGCGCCTCGAATGGCCACGGACGGGCGGAAGTGGGTCATGTGCCCACCGGCCGCCAAGGCAACCTGATAGTCACCTCAACCAAGACGGAGCCGGAAAGCGAGCTCCGCAAGCAGTTGATCGACGAGGCCAAAAAGCAGGGCAAACCGTACGGGCTTTACTTTGAAGATATTTCTTCCGGCTTTGCGGTCACCCAGCGCAGCGCGCCGCAAGCGTTTTCAGTGATTCCGCTGGTCGTTTGGCGAGTGTATGTGGATGGCCGTCCCGATGAACTGGTGCGGGGAGTGAGCATTGTGGGCACGCCTCTGGCGGCCATGAAGCGGATTCTGGCCACGGGAGATAAGAGCGAAGTCTTCAACGGGGAGTGCGGCGCGGAGTCGGGCACCATACCGGTCAGCGCCGTGGCGCCGGCCATGCTCATGAGCGAGATGGAAACCCAAAAGCAGGCGCAGGGCACGGCCAGGCCGCCTATCCTGCCGATTCCGGGCACGGAGAACGAAAAGCAGGGATCAGTGGTCAGGGATCAGGGATCAGGGATCGGCGTCAACGGCCGGAAAAAGGAGGCGCAATGAATCCGATTCGCTTAATCGTTGTGTTGGCAGCTGGATTTGGATTTCTCGTGTCTGGCCTGTGCGCGCCGTCATGTGCCGCTGCGCAGCAGACTCGCGCAGATGCTGAGAAGGACCCAGTCTTGAAGGCCATGCTCGAAGAGCTGGACCGCAGCAAGAACCAGCTGCAGTTAAAGGACTTTGCCAAGCCGTTCTTCATCCAATACCGCATCGAGGACGTGGACGACTACCAGACCAAGGGGGAGTACGGCGCGAACGAACAATCGCAACGCAACCACCAGCGCATCGCCCGGGTCACGGTACGGGTGGGCGACTACAAGACTGACAGTTCCGGCGGCCGCGGCGACGGCGCTTTGCAACTCGCCAGTCTCGACGACGACTTGATTGCTCTTCGCAGCGCACTGTGGAACGCAACCGACCAGGCCTACAAGTCCGCGTTGGCCGCCTATGCGCAGAAGCAGGCGGAGCTGAAGCAGGTGCAAACCGCACCTCAGGCCGACGACTTCAGCCAGGAGACGCAGTTGATCTCTCTCGCCGAGCCGGTCAAGTTGACCGTGGACGAGGCTTCCTGGGCCGACCGCGTTGCCCACTACAGCGGGCTCTACCGGACAGACCCTTCTGTAAACGCAAATAAGCTCGACGTCCAATATTCGACTGCTGCGTTTCA
>JBEKEQ010000158.1:0-8874 GCA_050013735.1 Occallatibacter sp. | reverse complement strand
GTTCGGGGCTGACCATCCTGGGCATCGTCATCGGCGTGACCACCGTGATCACCATTTCATCGGTCATTAACGGGCTTAATAACCGGGTCGCCGATTTTGCCGACTCTCTGGGCTCCAATGTCTTCTGGGTCTTTCACATGCCGTTCATCAACATCGGCCGCCCAACCACCGAGCAACTCACCCGTAAAAAGCTGACTCTGGAAGATGCCCTGGCTCTGCGCGCTTTGCCGCATGTGGTGGCCACAGACGCCTCGCAACGCTACACCAAGGAATTTGGCATCGGTGATGTGAGCGTCAAATATCAAGGTCACAAGGTGGCCGGCGCAATCCTGGAGGGAGACACCTCCGCCGTGGCGGAAACCACCAATCGCACCCTGTTGGCGGGCCGCATCTTTACCGATGGAGAGGACGAGCACGCCGCGCATGTGTGCGTGCTGGGCCACGATACCGCCGACGAACTATTTGTAAACGGCGAGGACCCCATCGGCAAGGAAGTGAACATCGCAAGCGGCCTCTACACGGTAATCGGCGTGATGGATAAGGGCAAACAACCCTTCGGCAGCGGCAAGAATCCCGAAGACAATGTCATCATCTTTCCCCTTGGCACTTTCCACAACCTGCATCCCGAGATCAAGGACATGATCATTGCCGTGAAGTACGACGACCCCGGCAGCAGGGCGCTGGTGGAAGAAGAGATCCGCGAAATGCTGCGCATCCGCCGCAAGGTCAAAGTCTCCGCGGACGATAACTTCGAAATCTTCGGGCCGGATACGCTAACCAAGCTTTGGGGAAACATTACCGGGGGGCTATTCGGATTCATGGTCGCTGTCTCCAGCGTGGGCCTGATGGTGGGTGGGGTGGGCGTAATGAACATCATGCTGGTCAGCGTTACCGAGCGCACCCGCGAGATCGGCGTGCGCAAGGCCATCGGCGCCAATAAGAGAATGATCCTCACCCAGTTCACCACCGAGGCGATTACACTCTGCGCCATGGGCGGGGTCATCGGCGTACTCGTGGGCGCCGTGATTACCTGGATTGTTCACGCCCTGCCCGTCGGCCTGCCGGCCACGCTTTCCACTTTATGGGTTCTGGTCGGCTTCGGCGTCTCCTGCGCCATCGGCCTCCTGTTCGGAATTTATCCCGCCTGGAAGGCCGCCAACCTGGACCCCATCGAGGCGTTGAGGTACGAGTAAGCCAGTGTTTAGTGATTAGTGAGCAGTGGACAGCGAACAGCGATCGGGCGACTTAATTAGCGACCGAGCACAGGAGCGTTCGTAGGACAGAGCCACCTGCCACATAAACAAAGAACCGTAACGCTTCGGTCTGCCACTCTCCACTGCGCACTGCACACTGTCGTTTAAACTACTCCCAGCCATGCCCCACATCCTTGCCCAATCCGTGGAGATAGCAACCACGGCGCTGGCTGTGGCCGGCATGGGTTATTTTCTGGCCGCCATGATTGCGGTGCGCGCTTTTCTAGCCACTCGGCGCGCTGTGCCGGCAGCCTTCGCCCCGGGAGTCAGTGTCCTCAAGTCCCTCAAGGGGCTCGACCCCGGCATGATGGATGCCTTTCGCAGCCATTGCCGCCAAACCTACGCAGGCGAATATGAGCTGCTCTTCGGCGTTTCCTCGTTCGCCGATCCCGCCGTGCAGGCTGTCGAAGAGCTCAAGCGCGAATTTCCCGACCGTTCCATTCAGCTTTTCGAGTGTCCCGCGCGCCTCGGCACCAACGGAAAGGTCAGTAACCTGGCCCAGCTTGTCGCGTACGCTCGCCACCGCTTTCTGCTCATCAACGACTCCGACATTACCGTCGGGCCCCGCTATCTTCAGCGGGTCATGGACTGCTTCGCCCCTGCGGTTGGCAATCCCGCCCTCGTCGCAAAAACGCAGAAGCCGGTCGGCCTTGTAACCGCGCTCTACCGCGGCGGCGCCAACGGCACATTGCCTTCGCGGCTTGAGGCGCTGGGCATTGCCACAGACTTCCAGGCCGGCGTTCTACTGTCCAAAATGATTGAAGGCGGCCTGCATTACGGCCTCGGCTCCACGCTGGCCGTAAGCCGCGAGGCGCTCGAGCACAGCGGCGGACTGACGCCGCTGGTCAACTGCCTGGCTGATGACTACGAGTTGGGTGCGCGCGTGTCACAGGCCGGCTACGGCGTTGTGCTCAGCGCCGAGGTGGTAGAGACCGCCATTCCCGCCTACGGCTGGAGCGGTTTCATCGATCACCAGTTGCGCTGGGCGCGCACCGTCCGCGATGCCCGGCCCTGGGGCTACGCCGGCCTCGTGTTTACCCACGGCCTCGTTTGGGCGCTGCTCAATGTGCTGGCCAGCGGCCTGAGTCCATTGAGCTTTTGGCTGCTCGGGTTGAGCTTCTTTTTGCGCTTGACGCTGGCCATGATGGTTGGCGCTGAGGTGCTTGGCGATCACCAGGTGCTGCCCGGCCTGTGGCTCCTGCCGTTAAGGGATCTCATCTCTATGGGCGTTTGGGTCGCTGGATTCGCCGGAAACACGATTGTCTGGCGCGGCGAGCGGTTCACCCTCAAAAACGGAAGGTTGCAACAGGTAGGAAACGGCTGAGCCGCAGCGGCAGGCAGCGAAGGTAAAACTGGCAACCCAAAACCCGACAGTGCTATCGTGAGTCCCACATGGCGTTGATAACGACAACAGAATCCGGCGCTGCAATCCAGGGGCCGACCACCTCCTTCGTCTATGACGACTGGTATCCGGCGCTGCGCAGTGAAAAGCTGCGCTCTGGCAAACTGGCTACGGCAATGTTGCTCGATATTCCATTGGTCCTGGGCAGGAACGCCGATGGGCGTGTCTTTGCTTTGCGCGACAGTTGCCCGCATCGTGGCATTCCCCTGAGCGTTGGCCAATTTGACGGCCGGCACGTCACTTGCAAGTACCACGGTTGGCAGTTCGAGCCGTGCAGCGGGCAATGCGCTGTCATTCCATCCCTCACCAGCCGCGACCGGCTTGACGCAACGCGCATCTTTGCCACCGCCTTTCCTTGCGAAGACCGCGACGGCCACGCCTGGGTCTTTATCCCCAGCCCCGGCACGGGACGTAAGAGTGAAAGCGCAGAGCGGAGGCCCGTGCCTGAGCTGGCCAAGTTTGGCCCGCGCTACCGCACCGCCGCACTCACTGCGGACCTTCCCTGCAATGTGGATCACGGCATCATCGGGCTCATGGACCCGGCGCACGGCCCGTTTGTGCATCAGGCCTGGTGGTGGCGCACCAGCCACTCCATCCGCGAAAAGGCCAAGCGCTTCGAGCCCATCCCCGAGGGCTTCCGCATGAGCGCCCACGCGCCCAGCGGCAACTCCGCGCCCTACAAGCTGCTCGGCGTCTATGGCCAGCCCATCGAAACCACCATCGATTTCGTGCTGCCCAATCGCCGCACAGAGATTATCCGCTGTGGCGACAAGTGGTTCAGCAGCCTGACCACGGTGACACCGGTAACTGCTTCGACCTGCCGCATTGACGTGGTCGCCGCGTGGAATGTTTTTTATCATGTCCCGCTGGTCACGCCGATCGCAAAATTCTTTGGTGCGAAGTTTGTGCGCCAGGACCAGATCACCATGATCCAGCAGGCCGAGGGGCTCAGGCACAATCCGAGCATGATGCTGATTGACGACGCCGACAAGCCCGCCAAGTGGTACTTCGCCCTGAAGCAGGCCCGGCTTGAAGCTGCAACTACCGGCGCAGCGCCGAAGCACCCACTCGACGGACCGGTCGAACTTCGCTGGCGAAGTTAATAAGCTAATCTCCCGCAGCCACCGCATTCGGCTCCTGTGCAGTGATCGATGCGTAGTCGATCGACAAACACGCGCCCAGTTCCTTGAAGTTCTTTTCCCACTTCGGCCGGTCGTCCGCAGCCAGTGCGGTGAGGGAATAACTTGAGGTGCGCAGAATCTCATTCCAGATGTTCTGCGCCTGCCACAAATTCAGCCCGATAGACAACTCCACCAGGACGCGCGCCAGCACCAGCGCCCGTTCCAACGCCTCCAGCGAGCCAGAGGACATTTGCAGCTCCACCATGGCGCGCTTCATGCGCTGGTCGGCGATGTAGGAAAGTTCGGCCGCCTCCAACGGCACCTGGTCCGCGGCGGCAAGGGAAAGAAAACTCCGCAGCAGCGCCTGATCGATCGGTTCGCTCTTCAGCGCCCTGCGCAGGCCTGCGTTGATGGCAAATTTTGCCGCCAGGGTCAGCGCCGGCGGCTTGGGCAATCCGGCTTGTGACAGGTAGTGCAACAAGCTGGCGTGGTCCTCGTAGATCCCGGTCAGCGACTTCTCAATGTCCCACAGAGTCGAATTCAGAATCAGCGACACAATCCGCCGCTGCTCGTCTCTAAACAGTGAGGTCAGCGAGTAGTCGACATGGCCAAAATGACGGTCGATCTGGCGAATGACTTCAGGAAAGTCGGCGCTCTGCACGTGTTTGGCAGCCTCTTTGGCGAAGGCATCGAACCCGGCCGCATCGCTCTCGTCGTAGGCGTTTACGGCGGCGGTCACGTTCTGGTCGCCGAAGTGCAAAACTGCAAACGCAAAGCTCTGCTGCTCGCCGGTGATGGCGCTCGCAATCTGCGCCCTGCCCAGCGCCAGCCGCCCGCGGCCGGAGGAGTAGATGTCGTGGGAGATGCGGCGGACGTGGTAACAGAACAGTTCCGTCTCCTCGGTAAATGACGAGAACATTGAACTGATGGCATAGTGTGCCGCTACCTGTTCCAGGCCCAATTCCATAGTGGCTGCGCACTCTCTGTAGATCTGCGCCCCATCACCGGCGCGGGCCACGTTGGAGCGTGCCTCCGCCAGGCGCTCCAGAAAGCTGGGTTCCAGCGCTTCCGCCTGCGCGCCAAACAACTCCCGCGCCAGTTGCAGCACGCGCGCGGCATAGGCGATAATCTGCACCGTCTCAATGCCCGATATATCGTCGAAGAACCAGCCGCAACTGGTGTACATAAGCTGCGTGTGCCGCTGCATCTCCATCAGTTCCAGGGCGCGCACGCGCTCCGCTTCTGAAAGCGCATGACTCTGCTGCGCGGCGAAGAAGCGCGCCATCGACACCTCGCCGCGGTCGAGAATCACCTCGATATATCCGTCGCGTGCAGCCCACACATCGTTGAAAAGCTTGCTGCCCTCTTGCTCCGTCAGCGGGGCCACAGCGTCGCGAAGTTCATCCAGTGCCCGGCGCAACGGCGCGCGCCAAAGCTGGTTAAAGCCCGGCTTGCCCCCGTTGCATCCGCAGTTGGAGCGCCAGCGCTCCACTCCGTGTACGCAACTCCACGAGGTGTCTTCCACAATCTCCGCTTCGTACTCGGGCGGGAACTGCTCCAGGAAGCTGCCGTAGTTGGTCAGCGTCACCGTTTTGTCTTCTTCCAGCAGTCGCAGCGCAAAGGCCAGCGCCATTTCGCCATACTTGTGATGGTGGCCGTAGGACTCGCCGTCAGTGGCCACATGAACCAGTTGCGTCTGCCCGTTGTCCCTGAAGCCGGATTTGAGCCGCGCGGCCAGTGAGTCGCCGGAGTTCAGCAAGCCCTCAAACGCAATCGCGCGCGAAGCTGGCCCGTTGTAAAAGAAAACCGCAATCGAGACCCCGGAGTCGAAGTTCACCAGGTAGGGCCGCGTGGTATCCACCGTTGCGCCCGCGGTATCTATCCAGCCCGATGCCTCACCCAGCGGCCGGATGCGCCTGCACTGATGCGGCGCAAGCACCGTGAACTTAATGCCATGCTGCGCCAGCAGCTCCAGCGATTCGCTGTCCACCGCGGTTTCCGCCAGCCACATGCCCTCTGGCGGCGCGCCGAATTGATGTTCATAGTCGGCAATGCCCCAGCGGATTTGCGTGATGCGGTCGCGTGTGCCGGCCAGCGGCATAATGATGTGGTTGTAGGCTTGCGCCATGGCCGAGCTGTGCCCGCCAAAGCTCTTGCGGCTCCGCCGTTCGCCCTCCTGGATCATGCGGTAGGTGCGCGGAGCGTTCTCCTTGAGCCAGCTGAGCAGCGTGGGTCCGAAGTTAAAGCTAATCCGCGCATAGTTGTTCACAATGCGCGTGATGCGGTTCTTGTTGTTCACAATGCGCGCCGCGCCGTTGGGAGCGTAACACTCCGCGCAGACCCGCTCATTCCAGTCGTGGTAGGGCGCGGCCGAGTCCTGCGTCTCCACCGTCTCCAGCCACGGATTCTCGCGGGGAGGCTGGTAAAAATGCCCATGAATGCAGATGAATCGTTTGCTCGCCGCCATGAAGAACAGCTCCCAGCTTTCAGCTTTCAGCCTCCAGCTAGAGGCGCCATCGCGAAAACCTTCAAAAGGCTCTCCCGCATCTCAATCCACGCTCACTCAAACCGACGCCAGCAACAGAGAATAGCTGAGAGCTGAAGGCTAGAAGCTGCCTTTCCTCATTTTAAGCTCGACCGCCCCGCCGGCTCCGTTCCCTTGGCCAGATCGCACGCGCGCCACAGGTACCAACTGGCCACGCTGCGGAACGGCGCCCACCGTTTTCCCCTTTTGAGCATCACCTCGGGCAAAGGCAGATCGGCAGCCTCAAGCGCGCGCGTTTTGGGGACTTTTAGAAAAGTCAGCGCAAACCCCTTGCGCACGCCGTAGTCGGTCACCGGCAGCACATCGGGCCGGCCCAGGCGAAAAATCAGTAGCATCTCCACAGTCCACGGCCCAATGCCGCGCACCTGGGTAAGCCGCCTGACAATCTCCGCGTCTGACATTTTGCGGATGGCCGCATGCGTAGGCACCGTCCCGTCCAGCGTCTTGGCCGCCAGGTCCCGGAACGCCTTGATCTTATTGCCTGAAACGCCGCACCCGCGCAGCGGGTCGTCGTGGCAATCGAGCAGCATCTGCGGCGTAGGGTCGCCGCCAAAATGCGCGCGCACTCGGCCGTGGATCGTGGCCGCTGCCTTGCCATGCAACTGCTGGTAGAGAATCGACTCCAGCAGCGACTCGAACGGCGACGGAGCAAGATCGAGCCGCAGCGCAAACGCGCCGGCCCGCTCAATCAGCGCGCCCAGCTTGGCGTCGCTGGCGCTTAAATGCTCAATCGCCTCGGCTGGATCAAAGGGAAGTTTGCGCTTCCGGCCGTCGTGGATCATAGGCGACCAGTGTATCGCATCGGATTCCCCTTTTGATCGCCTGCCGGAATTGGAGCCGATCGTCTTTCAAGCGCGCTTTTGCAAGCACTGAACCGCAGTGGCCCAATATGCCCGGCGCAGCCTGAATGTATACCATCAGTGGAACAGGTCCTTTTCGGGAGTCGAATGCCATGAAGATGCGTCCGGGCACACAAACGGGTTTTCTGCTCTGCGGCAAAGAGTGGATTGACGGCGAAACGCTGGAAGTGCGCTCCCCGTGGGACCAGGGACTTGTGGGGCGGGTTTCCGTGGCCACGCGTGCCGACGCGCGCCAGGCTGTGAACCACGCCGTGGCCAGCCTGCGCCGCACCCGCGCTCTGCCCCGCTGGAAACGCCGCGAAATTCTGGAGGATGTAGCCGCCGCGCTGATCGAGCAAAAGGAGCGGTTCGCGCAGCTTATCGTGGTTGAGGCCGGCAAGCCGGTGCGCCTTGCGCGCGCTGAAGTCGATCGCGCCGTGCTCACCTTCAAGACCGCTGCCGAGGAAGCCGCGCGGCTGGGCGGCGAAAGCCTTCCCCTTGACCTGACCGAGGGCAACGAAGGCCGCTGGGGGTTGGTGCAGCGCTTTCCCGTGGGACCCATTCTGGCCATCAGCCCATTCAACTTCCCGCTGAATCTTGTAGCCCACAAACTGGCGCCCGCCATAGCCGCCGGCTGTCCGGTGATTCTGAAGCCCGCGCCGCAGGCTCCCTTTACCGCGCTGGCTCTGGGCGAAGTGATTCTCAAGGCGGGTTGGCCGCAGGAGGCGCTGGCCGTGCTTACGCTGAGCAATGCGGACACCGCGTGGCTGGCCGAAAAGGAAGATCGCGTCAAGCTGGTCAGCTTCACCGGTTCGGCCAAAGTAGGTTGGGAGCTCAAGGCCCACTCCGGCCGCAAGCGCGTGCTGCTTGAGCTGGGCGGCAACGCCGCGCTCATTGTCCACGGGGACTGGCATGACCTTGACGGAGCCGCCGTTCGCGCCGCCCACGCCGCATTCGCCTATGCGGGCCAATCCTGCGTCGGCCTGCAGCGCGTGTTTGTAGAGCGCGACATCTTCCAGACGTTCCTGTGGAAGCTGATCGACCACGCAGCCAAGCTGGTAGCCGGCGATCCCTCGAATGAAGCCACCGAGGTAGGTCCGCTCATCCGGCTCAGCGATGCCGAGCGTGTGGAAGCCTGGATCAAGGAAGCCGTCGAGGGCGGCGCCAAGCTGCTGGCCGGCGGCGAGCGTCACGGTTCCGTGATCACTCCGGCCATCCTCACCGGAACCAAGCCGGGCATGAAGGTCCGCGATGAAGAAGTGTTCGGCCCCGTCGTGGCTATCGAGCCATACGACGACTTCGAGCAGGCCATGGCGGAGGTCAACCACTCAAAATATGGCCTTCAGGCCGGCCTGCTCACCCGTGACGCTGGCCGCATCCTCACTGCCTATCGCGAGCTCGAGGTCGGCTCGCTCATCGTGGGCGACACGCCCAGTTGGCGTCTCGACCCCATGCCCTTCGGCGGCGTCAAGGAATCAGGCCTCGGCCGCGAAGGCCTTCGCTTCGCCATCGAAGAGATGACCGAGCCGCGCATGCTGGTCATCAGCGGGCTAAGTTAGCTAGAGTGTATCGATCCGGCCCATAAATATTGAAGCTCCGTGCCCCATGTATGACAGCGTCTATCCCTGTCAACACTTTTTTGACAGAGGCTCCCGGTGGTGGTCGGGGCGGTGTCAAGGGCGCCGTACTTTGGCGTTCATCTTGACCCTTGACA
>JBEKEQ010000157.1:0-9007 GCA_050013735.1 Occallatibacter sp. | reverse complement strand
GATCCGTTCAAAAAACATTTGTTCAGGCCAGGTGCACGGCTACGAGAAACATATCGATGAGCTTGATGCCGATGAATGGAATGATGATGCCGCCTACGCCGTAGATGAGCAGGTTGTTGCGCAGCAGGATATCGGCGGCCTTGGGCTCGTACTTCACGCCTTTAAGCGCCAGCGGAATAAGGGCGACGATGATCACCGCGTTAAAAATGACGGCCGAGAGAATGGCCGAGTGGGGCGAGGCCAAACGCATGATGTTGAGCGCGCCCAGGACAGGAAAGACTCCGGCGAACATGGCGGGGATGATGGCGAAATACTTGGCCACGTCGTTGGCGATGCTGAAGGTGGTGAGAGCGCCGCGGGTCATGAGGAGCTGTTTGCCGATCTCGACAATTTCAATGAGCTTGGTGGGATTGGAGTCGAGATCGACCATGTTGCCGGCTTCTTTGGCGGCTTGCGTGCCGGAGTTCATGGCCACGCCAACGTCGGCCTGGGCCAGGGCTGGCGCGTCGTTGGTGCCATCGCCGGTCATGGCCACAAGCTTGCCCTTTCCCTGTTCGCGTTTGATCAGGTCCATCTTATCCTTGGGCTTGGCTTCGGCCAGAAAGTCGTCCACGCCGGCTTCGCGGGCGATGACGGCGGCGGTAAGGGGGTTGTCGCCGGTGATCATGATGGTGCGAATGCCCATGGCGCGAAGGCGGGCCAGGCGGTCTTTAAGGCCGCCTTTGACGATGTCTTTGAGGTAAATGACGCCCAGGGCGGCGGCGTTTTCCGCGACGACCAGAGGCGTGCCGCCGGCGCGGGCGATCTCTTCCACCTGGTCGCGCACTTTCTGGGGCAGCTGGGAACCTTGCTCCTCAAGGAAGCGCGCGATAGCGTCAACGGAGCCTTTGCGGATGCGGGTTCCGGGCAGGTTGACGCCGCTCATGCGGGTCTGGGCGGTGAAAGGAACGAACTCGGCGTGAATGCCGCTGAGGTCGCGGCCGCGCAGGTTGTACTTTTCCTTGGCCAGGACCACGATGGAGCGGCCTTCAGGAGTTTCGTCTGAGAGCGAGGCAAGTTGCGCGGCGTTGGCCATGCGCTCAGCACTGATGTCTGGTGCGGGGAAAAACTCGGTGGCCTGGCGGTTGCCGAGGGTGATGGTGCCAGTCTTGTCGAGAAGCAGGGTGTTGACGTCGCCGGCGGCTTCAACGGCGCGTCCGCTCATGGCCAGGACGTTGTATTGGACAAGGCGGTCCATGCCGGCGATGCCGATGGCCGAAAGCAGGCCGCCGATGGTGGTGGGGATAAGGCAGACAAGCAGCGAGACGAGCACAAAGACGGTTTGCGGGGCCTTGGAGTAAATGGCGAAGGGCTGCAGCGTGACCACGGCGAGCAGAAAGACGATGGTGAGGCCGGAGAGCAGGATCGAGAGAGCGATTTCGTTGGGAGTTTTTTGGCGAGTTGCGCCTTCGACGAGAGCGATCATGCGATCGAGGAAGGTTTCACCGGGGTTTGAGGTGATGCGGACCTTGATCCAGTCGGAGAGAACCTTGGTGCCTCCGGTGACGGCTGAGCGGTCGCCGCCCGCCTCGCGAATGACGGGCGCCGACTCGCCGGTGATGGCCGACTCGTCGACCGAGGCAACGCCTTCGATGACTTCGCCGTCGCCGGCGATGTAGCGGTTGGCCTCGACGTAGATGACGTCGCCGGCGCGGAGCAGCCCGCTGGCAACCTCTTCAAAGCCTCCGCTGGCGGTGTAGCGCCGGGCAATGGTCTCGCCCTTGGCCTTGCGGAGGGTGTCCGCCTGGGCCTTGCCGCGGCCCTCGGCCATGGCCTCGGCAAAGTTGGCGAAGAGCACCGTGAACCACAGCCAGAGCGTGATCTGGAGATTGAAGCCGAAGCCTGCGCGGTGATGGACGGTGTTGTCGATGAGCAGCGCCGTGGTGAGCACGCTGCCGACCTCGACGACAAACATCACCGGGTTCTTGACCATCCAGCGGGGATCGAGCTTGCGCACCGAGTCCACCAGCGCCTGGGCCATGATTTCCGTATTCCAGAGACTCTTTTTGGTCGCCATAACAGTCCGTTTCCAAGGGCAGTTCGCAGTTCGTAGTTGTCAGTGATCAGTTGTCAGCCTGTCGCGGTCGTCAACTGACGGCTGGGTGCTGAAAGCTGAAAGCTAAAACACCTGGCCTGATTTGAGCAGGAGGTGTTCCAAAATCGGTCCCAGGCTCAGCGCCGGGAAGAAGGTGAGCGCGCCGAGAATCAAGATGACGCCGACGAGCAGCACGGTAAACAGAGAGGTGTTCACCGGGAAGGTGCCGGGCGATGGCGGAACGCTCTTCTTCATGGCCAGGTTGCCTGCCAGAGCCAGCACGGGAATCATCATGAGGAAGCGTCCGCCGAGCATGGCCCAACCGAGCGCAACGTTATACCACCAGGTGTTGGCGCTCAGCCCTGCAAAGGCGGAGCCGTTGTTGCCGACGGCTGAGGTGAAGGCGTAGAGAATTTCGGAGAGGCCGTGCGGTCCCTGGTTGGCGAGTGCTGAAAGCCCGATGGCCGGCGAGAGCAGAAATACGGCGGCGAGCGAAAGAATGATGAGCGGGAAGATGAGCACGTAGAGCATGGACATCTTGACGTCGTAAGATTCGATCTTTTTGCCCAGGTACTCGGGGGTGCGGCCCACCATGAGGCCGGCGATGAAGACAGACAGGACGACGAAGATGAGAATGCCGTAAAGGCCGGCTCCGACGCCCCCAAAGACCACCTCGCCGAGCATGATGTTGGTGAGCACCACCATGCCGCCGAGCGGGGTGAAGCTGTCGTGCATGCCGTTGACCGCGCCGCAACTGGCGTCAGTGGTGATGGTGGCGAAGAGAGCGCTTTCGGCGATGCCGTTGCGGACTTCCTTGCCTTCCATGTTTCCACCGGGCGCGGTCAGGGTGCGGGCCTGCTGTGCGTCGTGAATGAGTGGATGTGGCTGGGATTCCGCCCAGTAGACGGTGCTGAAACCCGCCGCGAAGAGTATGAACATGGCAGCCAATACAGCCCAGCCGTGACCTGGCGAGCCGGTCATGCGGCCCAGTGCAAAGGTGAGGCCTGCGGGAATGATGAAGATGGAAAGGATCTGGTAGAAGTTTGTGAGCGGGGTGGGGTTCTCGTAGGGGTGGGCGCTGTTGGCGTTGAAGAATCCGCCGCCGTTGGTGCCCAGCATCTTGATGGCTTCCTGCGAGGCAACGGGACCCTGCGCAACGGTTTGCGTCTGGCCTTCGATGGTGTGAACGGCGGTGTAGGCGTGGAGATTTTGCGGAACGCCCTGTGCTACCAGAAGAAGCGCATAAATGAGGGATGCCGGAAGAAGAACGTAGAGCAAGCCGCGAGTTGTGTCGACCCAGAAGTTGCCAATGGTGGCCGAGGTGGTGCGCTTGATGCCGCGGATAAGCGCGAAGGCCACAGCAATGCCGATGGCGGCGGACCAGAAGTTATGGGTTGCCAGGCCGGCCATTTGGGTGAGATAGCTCATGGTGGTTTCGCCCGAATAGTTTTGCCAGTTGGTGTTGGTGGTGAAACTGGCGGCCGTGTTCCAGGCCAGATCGGGACCGACGGCGGCCTGGTGCTGCGGATTGAATGGCAGCAGTGCCTGCAGGCGCTCGATACCGTAGGTGGCCAAAAGGCTTACGGCCGAAAAGCCGAGCATGGCGTAGGCATATTGGCGCCAGTTCATTTCTTCGGCGGCATTGACGCCGGAAAGCTTGTAAATGAGCCGCTCGATGGGGCGGAGAATCGGGTCGAGCCAGGTGCGCTCCCCTTCGAAGACGCGGGCCAGATAGATGCCCACGGGACGAACGGTTGCAAGGAGGACAAGCGAGTAGATGACAAACTGCAACCAACCGTTGGCGGACATGCTAGAACTTCTCCGGGAAGAGCAGGGTGAGAACCAGGTAACCGAGGAGCAGGACGGACAAAATCAGCGCAACGACAGTGATGAAGTCGATTTGCATGGGCTACCTCAGCTTCTGGCAAGCCTTGACGTAGAGAAACGCCAGGACGAAAAAAACCACGGTGAACAGCAGCATCACAACATCTTGCATTTCAGGTCTCGCAGTTCCGCGCGCAAGGCACCAATCAACATGGTCACGCAAACAACATTTGATGTCCACACCAGCTATTTGGAGCCGAATGAGGCGTTTTGGATTTGAGCCATTTTCAGGCTCCATTGTGAGTCTGACTTATGTCTCGTTCGAGTATCGAAAAAGTTTCCTAAATAATCCATAAGGGCCGGATGAATAGGGAAAAAACCGGTGGTAAACCCGATCAGGTTTGGAACCTGCGATGGCCGGGAGAGCAGCCGTTCAGACCGGAGATCACGCCTCGCCGCTGCCCTCGGGAAGAAAGCGATAGCCGACCCAGGGCTCGGTTTGGATGTACTGCTTGCCGGTTTCAGCTTCCAGCTTTTTGCGCAACTGGCCGACAAAGACGCGCAGGTATTCCGGCTGGTGGGCTGATTGCGCTCCCCAAACGGCGGTGAGCAGGGCGCGATGGGTCATGACCTTGCCGGCGTGACGAGCGAGATGAAGGAGCAGTTCGAATTCCTTCGGCGTGAGGTGGATGGGCTTGCCGAGAACGGTGATGGTGTGGGCAGAAGAATCGACTACAAAGTCGCCCGCTTCGATGGCCGAGGTGGTGCGTTCCGGGGCGCGGCGCAGGTGGGCGCGGACGCGGGCCAGCAGTTCCTGAATGCTGAAGGGTTTGGTGACGTAGTCGTCAGCGCCGGCATCGAGCGCTTCAACCTTGGTGCGTTCGTGATCGCGGACGGAGAGGATGAGCACCGGCGTAGCGGCGCGGGTGCGGATGGCGCGGGTGAGGTCAACGCCGGAAAGGCCGGGCATCACGAGGTCGGAGATGACCATGTCTGGCGGCCAATCGCGGAAGACGCGCAGCCCCTCTTCGGGATCGTTGGCGGTGCGGACATCAAAGCCCTGTGCGGAAAGTGCAGCTCGGAGTACGCGCGTGATCTGCGGTTCGTCGTCGATAACCAGAATTCTGCCCTGCATGATGTTCTTCTTTCTTGGGAAGATTACATCATCGGGCTGCGCCGGTATGATGCACAGTGGGAGGAGCATGAAGGGGCCAGCCGAGTCGCGAGGGGTTTTCCACTGGATTGTGGGCGCGCTGATTACCGTTGCCACGACGATTGCGCTGGTCTGGTCAGGCGCGAATTCTACGCTGGCAGGGATGGCGTTTCTGGTGGTGGTGGTATGGTCGGCCACGCAGGCCGGCATCTGGCTTTCGCTGTGGGTTGCGGTGCTTTGCGCACTCTCGTTCGATTACTTTTTTCTACCGCCTTACCGTACCCTTCGACTGGCCGGAGTTCAGGAGTGGGTGGCGATGATTGCGTTTACGGCCTGCTGCGTGGTGGTGAGCCGCGTAGCGGAGCGCGCACGGCGGCAGACGCGGCAGGCCGAACAGCGGCGCGAGGATGTGGAAAGGCTTTACGAGCTGAGCCAGCAGATGATGCTGCACGAGGACGCCGAAGGGCTGATCCGCGATTTGGCGCCGCTGATCAACCGCATTTTTGACTTGAATGGAGTGGTTCTCTACGTTTGCGATCAGGACCAGTTCTACGCCTCGGGCACCGAGTTGCCGGCGAGCGTGCAGGCCAGCATGCGTTTGATGACGCAGGGGCAGAGTCCGACGATTGCAACACAATCGGGGTTCTATGCCATGGCGCTGATGCTGGGAATGAGGCCTGTGGGGGCTCTTGGCTGGCGGCCGGCGGCGCTGTCGCGAGAGGTTTCAGCAGCGGTATGCGCGCAGGTGGCCATTGTGCTGGCGCGGTCGATTGCCGTGGAGGCATCGGCACGGATGGAGGCAGCCCGCGAGGGAGAACGGCTGCGGACGGCGCTGATTGACTCCCTCACCCACGAACTGCGGACGCCGCTGACTTCGATTCGCGCCGCTGCTACAACGCTGCTGGAGGCGGAGGGACTGGACGAAGCTGGACGGCTGGATCTGGCCGCGATTGTGGATGAGGAGGCGGCGCGGCTTGACTTGCTGATAGGCGAGGCAGTGGAGATGGCGGAGATTGACGCGAATGTGGTGCAGGTTCACCCGACGCCGCAGAATCCCCGCGCCTTGCTCGAACAAGCGGTAGAAGAGTCGCGGAAAACTCTAGCATCGCACCGGGTGACGATTGCAGTGGAGGATGAGGAGGGAAACGACGATTCGGCATGGTTCGATCCGCACCTGCTGGGGCGCGTGCTTCGCCACTTGCTGGAGAACGCCGCCAAGCATACCCCGCCAGGCAGCACCATCACGCTTAGCAGCCGGCGGGTGGGGGGGCGGCTGGAGTTTTGCGTGGAAGACAACGGGCCGGGCATCGATGCGCTGGACCTGCCGCTGATTTTTGAAAAGTTTTATCGCGGCAAGCGCGGAGCAATCACGGGGAAGGGCTCAGGAATGGGGCTGGCGATCACGCGGGCCATTCTGGCCGCACACGGCGGAGCCGTGGAAGCCACAAGCGTTCCGGGTCAGGGTGCGAGTTTTCGCTTCTGGGTTCCGCTGGCGGAGAAGGAGCCGGCGCGGCCGCCGGTGAAAGAGCAAGTTCCGGCAGAGGTGAGCGGGGCAGGTGGGTTGGGACGGGCCGATGAGCCGGCGGTAACGAGGCGTGTGCGGCTGCGCAGGGGGAAAGAGCCGGAACTCGAGGGGTGATGATCTGCTACCGCGGCTCACCGCTCCAGTCGCATGGAACTTCGCGGCGCTGGGCGGCGCTTTCGACGGCCCACTCCAGCAGGCGGGCTACGCGCCAGGCGGCCAGGGGTGTGACGGGAGCAGGGGATTTGCCCAGCAGCGCGTCGCGGACGCCTGCGTAGTAAAGACGGTAGTCGCCAGGGATGGGCGCAATGGGGTGGGTGACCATGCCGCCATCGACGTCGACGGTCAGGGTGCCCCAGCTAGCGACGGGTTCCTGGCCCCAGACCGGGTCAGCGATCCGGGTGATGCGGTTGAGTGCCGCTTCCTGCCCATCGAGGCCCCATTTCCAGTAGCTTCCCTTTGTGCCGCGAAGGTGGAAACGGGGACCTGGCGAGGCGGACAGGCTGTTGGAGCCGAGGACGACGGTGAGCCCTGGATAGCGCAGGCGGAGGGTGAAGGCGTCGATGGCGCGCGCCCAATCGCGCTCGCAAAGAAGGTCGGCGGAGATTGCTTCGGGCAGGCCCAGGAGCGCCAGCACCTGATCGACAATATGGGCTCCCAGGTCAAGCAGGACGCCGCCGCCGAGTGAGGGGTCTTCTTTCCAGAGGCGGTCGGTGGGGGGATTGGGACGCCAGCGGTCGAGGCGGGATTCGAGATAAACCAGCCGGCCGACGGCATCTTCACGCAGGAGTTTGTACATTGTCTGGAATTCACTGTCCCAGCGGCGGTTATGGAATGGAGCGAGGAAGACTTTTTGGGCGGCGGCAAGCTCGATGAGCTGGGCAATCTCTGTTGAGGTGGTGGACATGGGTTTGTCTACGACGACGTTCTTGCCGGCTTCGAGAATCTGGCGCGCGACCTGGTAGTGTGTTCCGCTGGGAGTGGCGACGACGAGAAGACCGAGGGACGTGTCGGCAAGCATGGATTCGAGGGAGCGGTAGGTGACGATGCCGGGATAGCGCTGGGCGGCGTTATTGGAGCTGCGTTCGACGACCGCGGCGAGTTCGAGGCCCTCGACGGAAGAGATGAGCGGACCGTGAAAGACGCGGCCTGCCATGCCGAAACCTACTAGACCGACTCGAATCATGATTACTTCTCCCGGACAATCAGGAAATGGGAATCGTTTTTCGTCCGCCTGCTTGCCCAAACGGTATTGTCGGCTTTTTGGTGATGTTGGACAACTTTGGTGAGTGTGGATGTGCACATTTTGCAGGCCTGCGGACCGAGGTTCGGAGCTTTGCTGCTTGCTCACTATGCGCGTATGCTTGTCGACAAGGGTCTAAGATTGGTGTGGGCCTGCGGCGCTGCTTAAGGATCTGAGGAGGATTCGGCTATGGATTCGAGCACGATTCTGGATATTCAGAGGGCAATCGAGACGCTGGATTCAGAGGAGCTGGCGAAATTGTATGGGTGGCTCGAACAGAATCGCCCTGCTCCGATTGATGAGCGGCTGCCTTCGGACCTCGCTGCGGGGCGCTTGGATTCTGCCATTCTTCGCGCGCTAGGGGACGAAGCGGCCGGCCAACGGCGGACGCTTTAAGCCCCGATGGAGCACCGCGCGGCAACGGACTTCTGGAAGGCGTACCAAGAGCTTCCTTCGGCTATTCGCATTCGTGCCGCGAAACAATTCGCGCTCCTCAAGGCGAATTCTCAGCATCCCTCTCTCCAATTTAAAAAGATCGGCGACCGGTTTGGTCATGAGATATGGTCGGCGCGCGTTACCCTGAGCTATCGCGCTCTTGCTATCAAGAGGCCGGACGGCTATTTGTGGTTCTGGATCGGGGATCACGAGGGCTATGACGCAATCCTCTTTTAACGGATGTATGGGAAAGTTCGTCGTTTCCCACCCATTTCGCAATGAACGCGAAATGGATGGGGCGCGGTAGTGTCTCGCCTACACTCCCAAGCTCCCTTGCAAGCTTAGCCTTCAAGTTTATACCGGGTCTCGGCGAGGCGGTAGAGGCGGCGCCAGACCAGGCGGTTCATGGTGACGACCATGAGGGAGATCATGATGGTGGCGAGAAGGATGATGGGGAAGCGGCCGCTGTCAGTAGCGGAGCTGATCTGGGAGCCGAGGCCGATGGTTTGCAGGGTGCTGTCTTTGAGGTGGGAATATTCGGCGTAGACAGAGGCGTTCCATGCGCCGCCGGAAGCAGTAACCATGCCGGTGATGAGGTAGGGGAAGATTCCCGGAAGAATCAGCCTGGTCCAGCGTTGCCAGCGGGTGAAGTGGTAGAGCGAGCTGACCTCGCGCAGATCAGAGGGGATGGACATGGCTCCGGCGATGACGTTGAAGAGGATGTACCACTGGGTGCCGAGCAGCATGAGGGCGATG
>JBEKEQ010000156.1:0-9288 GCA_050013735.1 Occallatibacter sp. | reverse complement strand
TGCTCAACTTCTCTGCCTGATACACGCGGATGTTCAATCCCCAGCATGCCTTACCCCTTCAGGCTCATCTTGTGTTGGAATCCATCCGCTCCTTCAGGCTCATCTTGTGTTGGAAGAGACTGCGCCTTTACCTTCTTCCGGGCGAACGATACAATCGGATGAGCAACAAGCCGAAGTAGCTCAGTTGGTAGAGCAGCTGATTCGTAATCAGCAGGTCATCGGTTCAAGTCCGATCTTCGGCTCCATTCCTTCCCGCAGTCCGCCTCATCCGCTCCCCTCCAGGCTCCCGGCTGCTCAAGCTCAGAATCGAATACGTCTCACGCGGGCTTTCAAAGGGCCACGCAACTCCCCATACACGGCGTGTACCAAGTGAGGCACCGGTTATCCACGTATTTTTTTGTTCCAATGGTAGTTCCGGACACCTTATCCACGCATACACTTGGCATAATCGCAGCAAGAGCGGTTCCTCCGTAACTGTTCCAAGAGCTACGTCCAGGACCGGAGGCGGGAATTCGAGTTCAGTACGCGAGTTCAAGCCCCGAGGCCGTGACGCACAACTTGTGGGAGCACTCAAGAGTGACCAGCTATAGCCGTCAGGACGTGTTGCGTATCTTGCAGATCGGTTCCCGCCAGTTGCAGGGGTGGGAGCGAGCCGGACTCATTTCCCAGCGCCAGAGCTACACCTTTCAGGACCTTGGCCAGTTGAGAACCTTGCGTGCATTGCGCGAGGAGGAGATCTCCTCGGCCTCGATCAGGCACTCAATTGTGGCCATGAAGGCCGTGGCTGGGATGGAGTTTCCGTTGCTGGAGGCGTGCCTGGTGCGTACCGGGACGCGGCTGGCCTTTCGCCACCGCGGCGCGATTGTGGACCCGATTCGCCGCCAGTTGCTCTTCGACTTTGAACGTCTCGGCCGTGGCGACTGGATGGACTCACCGCAGTCTGGCCGCGGGCCGTTTACCTTGCGCCGTCCAGGCGCATGCGGCTTGCCCAGTGTGCAGGACCGTTTTCTGGCTGCGGTGCAGGCCGAGGAGGCGGGCAAAAAGCAGCGCGCCATCACGCTGTACGAAGAGATTCTGGCGCATGATCCGAGCTACGCGGCTGCATACATCAACCTTGGCACTCTTCACTTTCACATGCGCCAGTTTGGCCGGGCCGAGGAACTCTACAGGCAGGCCACTGAGGCCGACCCCGCGTATGTTCTGGCCTTCTTTGATCTAGGCAACGTGCTGGACGAGCTACAGCGGCCGGATGAGTCGATCACCGCATATCGCCGGGCGATCGCGCTTGCGCCCCGCTATGCCGACGCCCACTATAACCTGGCCCTGGCCTATGAGCGCAAAGGGGAATGCCGCCAGGCCCTCGGCCATTGGCAGGCCTACATCAGGCTGGACAACCGCGGCCCCTGGGCCGACCACGCGCGCGGCCAGATTCGCAAATTGCTCAGCCGCGAGAAACTCTCCATCGCCAGCCGGGCCACCAGCTATCTTCCGCCGCGCAGAGGGACGGCGGCACTGCAGCTGGTTTGATACACTGCGAGGCCGGAGGGCTTTTCGCCTTTGACCCACGCAACTCCCGCCCCGCTCACGCAACTCTCTGAAGAGGAGAGCCTTTTCTACTCCACCGTTCGCCAATTTGCCGAAGAGACCATCGGGCCGCAGGTGCGCGCCATGGACGATGCGCAGCAGTTTGCCGCAGGCCTGGTGGAGAGCATCTTCGAGCTGGGCCTGATGGGCATTGAGGTTCCAGAAGAGCTGGGCGGCGCGGGGGGAAGTTTTTTTGACGCCGTGTTGGCCATCGAGGCAATCTCCACAGTGGACCCGGCGGTGGGGGTGCTGGTGGACGTGCACAACACGCTGGTGATCAATGCGTTGAGGCGCTGGGCCACACAGGAGCAGCAACGGCATTGGCTGCGCAGGCTGGCAGGCGGCACGGTGGGGGCTTATGCGCTGAGCGAGGCCGGCTCGGGGTCAGATGCGTTTGCCTTGCAGACGCGCGCAGAGGCGGTGCCGGGGGGCTTCCGACTGAGCGGGCGCAAGCTGTGGATTTCGAATGCGCGCGAGGCCGGACTGTTTATCGTCTTTGCCACGCTCGATCCGGCGGCGGGCTACAAGGGCATCACGGCGTTTCTGGTGGAAAAGGGCGCTCCGGGATTCAGCGTGGGACGCAAGGAAGACAAGCTGGGCATTCGCGCCAGCAGCACCTGTGAGTTGGTCTTCGACAACTGCGAGGTTGGGGAAGAAAATCTGCTTGGTGAGCGGGGCAAGGGCTACAAGATCGCCATCGAGACGCTGAACGAGGGGCGCATCGGAATAGGCGCGCAGATGCTGGGGTTGGCCGAGGGCGCGTGGGGACATGCGGCCAAATATGCAAAGGAGCGGCGTCAGTTTGGCAAGCCGATCGCCGAGTTTCAGGCGGTGCAATTCACGCTGGCCGAAATGGCCACGGAGATTGAGGCTACACGGCTGATGGTTTACAACGCGGCGCGGCTCAAGGATGCGGGCAAGCCGTATGTGCGCCAAGCGGCTATGACCAAATACTTCGCTTCACAAGTGGCCGAGCGCGTGGCCAGCCAGTGCGTGGAGGTTTTTGGCGGAAACGGATTTGTGCGCGACTACCCGGCAGAAAAGTACTATCGCGACGCCAAGGTAGGGAAAATTTACGAGGGCACGTCGAATATGCAACTGGCGACAATTGCCCGGCAGGTGTTGTAGGGGCAATGATCAGTGGCTAGTGGTCAGTGACGGCTGGAGAGATCGATGATCGATACCGCTAATTGACAGGGTCTTTCTGTCGCGTGGCCTTCACTGCCGACAAGATCCCCAGGCCAATCATCACAATGACGCCTACCGCAATCCACTGCGACGGCACATGCGCCAGGTGCGCCCCGTAAGCCAGTCCGCAGACCAGGATGGCAAACCCGGCAGTGTAAATTCCGAATGACATAAAGTCTCCTTGTGAGGCGGCGGTTTGCCTGCTAATGGCTTGGATGCGGTCTTGTGCCGGCGCGATCAGATGTCTTCCACGGCCGGGCGCACATTCGCTTGCGCACTGACACAGCTTCGCATTGCGGCTGGCAACTGTCTGAGCGATTTAGACCAGGCGTAGAATCAGCGCGGGCCTGAGACGGAGGTCAGAACGCCGGTGTAGGCCCATTGGCTGCGTCATTTCCGCTGCTCCGCCGTGATTCCGTAGATCAGCAGGGCCGTATCGCCGGCCGCGTAGTTGGCTCCTGTTTGATTGGGAAGGCTGATGAGCGGACGATCTGCAGGCAAAGGATTCAAAGTTACGAGGATGCTCTCGATCGGTTTGTGCGCGACGGGAACAGTGTAAAGGAAGGTCTGGTATTGCTCAAAGCTGACTTCCTTTGCGAAGTCGATCACCGGAGTACTCAGCATGGCCACGGGATCAAGCTGTGTGGACGAGACAATCAGGTTGCTACGCGCAACTTCCAGCCCCCAGCGAAGCGGAATTTTCTGGCGCTCGCCATCTTTGTAGACGATGGTGTAACTTCCCATCGGTTCGGCTGCTCCGCCACGGGTGGGATAACCATCCGGTACGGTCGCATTGCCAAGAATCTGCAAACGGTCGGCCTCGAGGTGAACGGGGATTTCAACCGTCTTGCCAGTAAGCACCACCAGGGGCCGCGTATGCAGATCGACTTGCGGAGTCTCAAACGGAATTGGCCCGATGAGCAGTTGAGGCGCGTCCCAGGACCAGAAACTGCCGCCGGTCTTCTTCAGATAGCTGGGGAAATTCTCGTTCCAGTAAGCGGCCACTTGCGACTGGAATTGGTCCCAGTCTCCGGCCTGGCTGCTCACAATGGATTGCAAGGGAACGGCTGTGTAGACGCCGTTGGCATCCGCCATGATATGCGGTGACGGTATAAGAACCGGCGTGCGCAATGCGGGGGCGGGCTCGCCTAAATCGTACTGGTAAAGTGCCGCGAGTTGCGCGAATACATCGTTACGAACTTGCCGATCTGCTGTTACAACGCCTTCCACGAGGGTTGGGCCGTCCATGGAGATATCTTCGCGCCCATACTGGGTCATGTCTGCCCACTCCCAGAACCATGTACCTGCCAGGCGGCGTTGCTGGATGAGCGACCCGAGGGCGTGGACTTCGTCGCCCAGCAGGCGCGGAAGTTTGCCCACCGGACCGCCCCACTCCGAAAAGATAATCGGCTTGGCGTCGCCGAAGGTCTTTACGACGTTTTCAAAAGTGTTCACGTCATACGTGTAAGGATGCGCCGTATAAAAATCGAAACCGGCGTCGTCAAACATGCGCTTCATGGTTTCCAATTTGCGGTCGGGCGCGCTGGGGCCGGGCATGGAGAAAAACAGGCCGGGTTTCAACGCCTGCACTCTTTGCCGCGCTTCCTTCATGACTGCGAGGGTGGGAGTGCTTTCGTTGGCCAACAGAATCGCGAACAGCGCGGGGTTGTTCCAGTCCCGTCCCACTGTGCGTTCAAGATTGTTGATGCCGGTTTCCAACGTTGACGGCGGAGCCTTGGAAAAGTCCATCCAGGTGAGACCGGACTCTTCGCTGACGAAAATTCCATCGTGGGCCGCAGCCTGCAGATCGCGCGGGTCGTGCGGGTAGTGCACCAGCCGAACGGAATTCGCCCCCATGGATTTGATCATTTGAAAATCGCGATCGATTTGGGAGCCGGTAAGCGTGTAGCCCTGGTTGGCATATAGATTGTGGCGCGCCACACCTTTGAAGACGAAGGGCTGCCCGTTCAGGATGAATTTATTGCCCTCGATCGTAAGGCTGCGAAAACCAGTTTCGGTGGAGAAGAGATCGCGCCCGTGGCTTGATTCAAGAGCGACGGAGAGCGAATAGAGTTGCGGATTCTGCGGCGACCAAAGACGCACGTTGTCCAGCTTCCATTGCAGCGAGACGACTGTCTGCCCGCTCTGCACGCTCGCCGTTTGCCGCAGGTGCGAAACGCCGGCCTGTTGTTGCTTCAAATCGACGGTGAGTTGAACATCTTGCGGCGACGTGCCGCGAACAAAAACATCCAGCTTGCAGTCCGCGCTGGTGAAATCGGGAGAGAGCGTGTAGCTGAGGCGCGCATTTTCGATATAAGGATCGGTGCGAATTTCAGCGTATGCGTCGTAAATGATGCCGCCGTAGTTCTCCCAGGGCGCAGCCGGGCCCAGTCCCATGGGCGCTTGCCAGTCCGTGATTTCCATCTCAATCCGGTTTGCGCCTGCCTTGGCGAATTCCGTGACGTCGAAATCGTGTCGGCTATACGGACCGAGAGTCCCGGCATCGTGGCCATTCACACGCAATATTCCGTTTCCGGCTATGCCTTCAAAGCGGAGTATGACGCGCTGGCTGGAGGAGATTGCAGGAAGGTCCAACGAACGAACCAGGTTCGCCGTGCCCACGGGCCGGTAGGAGGACGGCACTTGAATGGAATCGTAGAGCTGCCCGGCTATCCAACGCTCCCAGTATCCGCCCAATGAGATTCGTTGCTGCGCGACGGCGGAGATGGAACAGAGGAGCAAGATGCTGAACACGGAAATGGCGTAGCGTCTCATGCGTTCACTTTCTGATGGTCTTTCTGATGCCCGATTCAGGATCCGGGCGGACGCTTGCAAGGCAGGGAAGAACGACACCGTTGCGCGCGTCAAACCTATCAATCCGAATCGCGATTCATTGTAAGGTATGCAGGCAACAAGCGCGGGATGGATGCGCTGTGCCTCTACAGCTTTTGCGTACGCTGCACAGCGCGGACGCCGGGGACCCGGCGGATGCCGAGGACCATGCGATTCAGGTGGTGCAGGTCTTCGGCTTCCACGACAAATTCGACGATCCCCTCGCCATCTGGGTCCTCGCGGGCTTCGACGGCGCGGATGTTGGTGTTGTCGTCGGAGATGACGGCGGTCAATTCCTTCAACATGCCGGAGCGGCCGTCGCAGAAGACGGTGATCTTGACCGGGTAGCGCTGCGGGCGGCCGGAAGTCTCGTCGCCCACGCGCGACCACTCGACGGCGATGCGGCGGTCACTTTCGTAGAGCAGATTCTGCACATTGGGGCAACTACGCGCATGCACGGCGACACCCTTGCCGCGGGTGACGTAACCAATGATCTCTTCGCCGCGTATGGGGTTGCAACATCGTGCCCGATAAACGAGCAGGTCGTTCTGGCCTTCCACCTGAAGCGAGTCCGAGCCGCTGAGGTGCAGCTTGCGCACCGCATCAGACATGGCCGCTTCGCCGCCCGGCTTAGTTTCAGCACCCGGTTCGGCGTCGGGCTGGGCAGAAATGCCCGGAGCCAGCTTGTTGAGCACGTTGTGGGCAGTGTGTCTGCCCTGGCCCAGGGTGGCAAGCAAATCGGCAGCGGTAGCCACGCCGTACTCATTGGCGATGCGGCCCAGGTCCTGGTCGGAGATCTGGCTCATGGGCACCTTGTACTTCTTTGCTTCCCGCTCCAGCAGCTTGCGGCCGATCTCCACAGCGCGGCGGCGCTGGTCTTCGTTGAGCCAGTGCTTAATCTTGTTGCGGGCGCGCGGGCTCTTGACAAAGGTGAGCCAGTCGCGGCTCGGCTTGTGGTCTTTCTGGGTGACGATTTCGACAATGTCGCCGGTGCGCAGCTTGGAGCGCAGAGGAACCATGCGGCCGTTTACCTTGGCGCCAACGCAGGTGTGACCGACTTCAGTGTGGATGGTGTAAGCGAAATCGATGGGCGTGCCATCGGCCGGAATCACCACCACCTTCCCCTTGGGCGTGAAGGTGTAAACCTCGTCGGGATAGAGGTCCATCTTCAGGCTGGAGAGGAACTCATTGGGGTCGGTCATCTCCTTCTGCCACTCGACCAATTGCCTGATCCAGTTCAGCCGTTCCTCGTCGCGGGCAGTGACGATCTTTTCACCGGCCTTGTACTTCCAGTGGGCTGCGATGCCCTCCTCGGCAATGCGGTGCATCTCTTCGGTGCGGATCTGCACCTCGAATTGATGGCCGCTGGCGCCCATGACCGTGGTGTGCAGCGACTGGTAGCGGTTGGCGCGGGGAATGGCGATGAAGTCCTTGATGCGCCCCGGCACCGGCCGCCAGAGGGTGTGAATGAGCCCGAATACGGCATAGCAGGCAGCCACGTCCTGGGTAATGACGCGGATGGCCAGCAGGTCGTAGACCTGGTCGAAGGAGACCTTGGAGCGCTCGATCTTCTGGAAGATGGAGTAAAGCCGCTTGATGCGCCACTCCACGCGAGCTTCAATGCCGTTTTCGCGCAACTGCTCCACCAGCGTGTCTTCCACGCCGCGGAGGAACTGCTCGCCCTCGAGGCGGCGGGCCTCCACGGCCGCCGACACCTGTTCGTAGCTCACCGGGTCGGTATAGCGGAAGGCCAGATCCTCAAGTTCGCCGCGCACTTTGCCCATGCCCAGGCGGTGGGCCAGGGGAGCGTAAATGTCCTGCGTCTCGCGGGCAATGGCTTCCTGGCGGTCGGGCTTCAGATGCTCGAGGGTGCGCATATTGTGCAGCCGGTCGGCCAGCTTGATGAGCACCACGCGCACGTCCGACACCATGGCCAGCAGCATTTTGCGCACGTTTTCGGCCTGGCGGTCTTCGCGGTTGGCAAACTGGATTTTGTCGATTTTGGTGACGCCTTCGACGATGTGCGCTACCTGGTCGCCAAACTCGGCTTCAATTTCCTCGTTGGTGGCGGGGGTGTCTTCAACGGAATCGTGCAACAGGCCGGCAGCGATGGCGGTGGCGTCCATCTTCATCTCCGCCAGCACCTCGGCTACCTCGAGAGGATGGATGATGTAAGGCTCGCCGGAGGCGCGCGTCTGCCCTTCGTGATGCTTGACGCAGAACTTCCAGGCTTTGCGGATGAGAGAGACATCTTCACTGGGGCGATTGGCCTGAACCTGCTTCAGCAGCGCTTCAAAACGCTGTTCGATTGCGGGATGGCCGGCTAAGCGCGGGGCGACCTGCAGTTCCCCAGGGGAAGACGGGGGCGTGCTGGGAACATCTGCCGGGATGGCCTGCCGGGCAGTCGCCATGGTTCATTATAGGCCGCATGCGTTGAAAGTAGATTGCGGCCAGTTGATGCATCAGTATCCCACCCCCCACCCCGTCTCTGTAAAGAAGCGGCATATTTTGAGGGAGTTACGGCGAGGGTCTCGCTCCAAGTTTGTGATTCGAAAGGCATTACCCGCAGATACGTGGCATCAAAGGACTTATGTCTTCTTCAATGGAGCGCACCGCCCAATTTTGCGCTCTTCGGTGCCATTCAAATCACATTATGCGCGGCGAGCGCATAATGTTTTGCAAAAAAAGTGGGCCGCTTTTGGGAAGCGGCAGGAGCGCATCCCGATAGAGCGACGTTTTCGAACCGGAGGATTTTGAAAAGGCTCTAACAAGGCGCCCAGGACCTCTGAAAGGGTTACGATCCGCAGGCAGACAAGCATTCCTCAGGGGTTAAACAGGCGGCGGGAAGAGGTCCGGCTTGGGATGAATGCCACCCCCGACTCTTGCAGGGGCTGAAGCCCGACATTGATTTAACCGGCTTTATCGGCCCGACTAAAGTCAGGCCCTGGTTACAAAGCCTTCGAGCGCTGACATCATTGAGTTTTTCCGCAGCGTGTAAAACTTTTGGTAATTTCGGCGTTTTTTGGCACGACTAAACAGGTTGGCGAAAAAGCCGAGATTTGAGACGGATTTCTCGAAAGCATCCCTCGGGGGCTAAAGCCTCATGTTGATTCTGTTGCACTTGCGGCACGACTAAAGTCGTGCCCCAGACTGCTGACAAAGTCCAACGAGAATCGAAATACGTCCCTCAGCGGCTAAAGCCGCGTTCTTTTTATGGGTCTTAGCGGCACGCCTAAAGACGTGCCCTTTCAAAGCGGCGGGTTTATCAGCAACCTGGGCACGACTAAAGTCGTGCCCTTTCAAAACTTGCGGTTTTTGGGAGTTTTTCACCAAGCTGTGAAGTCGTGCCCTTTCAACGCAGCCGTACTGACGACAGTTCCGTACCGACGACAGTTTTAGACAGGCTCTAAGAACCTATTCAGGCGAGGCAGGTCCGGGAAGACTCAGGGAGGAAATTGAGTTATGAGAGATGCGGGGTGATTCCGACTGATCGTAGTTCTTCCCAAGCTGAAATGTCAGTGCCGCAAGGCTCTGCGTAGTGTGCCAGCCGTCACATCGAGGGCACTCAATGAGAGGAGTAGAGTCCCCTTCGGACCAGAGCTTGCCATGAGCAATGGGACGGCGAGACCGCTCCACAGTCCATAGCAAACTCTGGAGGTCCAGAACCGAGGAACTTATGTTGAA
>JBEKEQ010000155.1:0-9450 GCA_050013735.1 Occallatibacter sp. | reverse complement strand
AAGCATCCTGGCATTGCTGGTTGGCAGCCGCTTCATTTTTTCAGGCATTGAGCTGAAGCCGGCGCAGGTGGCCGTGATGCAGGCGGCGGGGACGTACCAAAGCTATCTTCGCGGTGAGACCCTGCGGGTGATTGTGCCCTACGTGGGGCTGGGGGCCATTGTGCTGTTCTGGGCGGTGCTGATTGCGCGCACTCCGTTTCCGCACGTGGGGCTGGACTACACGGCCAAGGAGGCAGCCGGCGATCATGGGCCGCCGCTGTGGAAGAGACGGCACTTTGTGTTTGCGGTGCTGGCGCAGTTTCTTTATGTAGGAGCGCAGATTGGCGCGTGGAGCTACATGATTCCCTATGCGCAGGCTTATGCAAAGCTGGCGGAGCGCAGCGCGGGTTATTGGCTTACGGGCACGCTGGCGGTTTTCATGGTGGGAAGGTTTGTCTCGACCTGGCTGCTGAGGTATGTGAGGCCGGCACGGCTGCTGTGCGCCTTTGCCGTGATCAATGCTGCCGCCTGCACGACCGCCGTTTTGCGGCCCGGCTGGCTGGGGGTGGGCTGCCTGGTGGTGAACAGCTTCTTCATGTCGATGATGTTCCCGACGATTTTTGCGCTGGGAACCAAGGGTTTGGGGGCAAGAACCAAAACAGGTGGCGCGCTGATTGTGATGGCGATTGTGGGCGGGGCCGCAATGACGCCCTTGATGGGCAAGATCGCCGATTCGGCCGGGATGTGCTACGCGTATCTGGTGCCTGTTGGCTGCTTTGTGGGGGTGGCGTTGTACGCGCTGTTTGGATCGGAGCCGGAGGCGGGTGAGTTGGCGGAATTGCACGGTAATTCGTGATCGATTGCTTTGCGAGTTGGCAAAAAGGCCCCATTTCGGGGCCTTTTTTGTTGGCAAGTTGGCGAGTTGGCGGGATGGATGACTGTGTTGGACCGGTGGCTCGTTGTGGCGATCACGCCTGCTCAGCAACCACTGGGTTGGTAAGGGAACTGAGTCCTTCTACGGCGACGGTGACGGTTTCGCCGGGTTTGAGCCAGCGCTTGGGGGTTCGGCCCAGGCCGACGCCGGAGGGAGTGCCGGTGGAGACGATGTCGCCGGGCAAGAGAGGGGTGATTGAGGAAATGTATTCGATCAGCTCGGGGATCTTGAAGATCAGCTCGCGGGTGTTGGAATTCTGCAGAACCTCACCGTCGATGGTCAGGCTGATGGCAAGCGAGTGGGGGTCCGAAATTTCGTCGGCGGTGACGATGGCCGGGCCGAGGGGGCAGAAGGTGGGGAAACTCTTGGCCAGCGACCACTGCGAGGAGGCGCGCTGTACGTCGCGGGCGCTGACATCGTTGACGATGGTGTAGCCGTAGACGTGCTGTTGCCACTCGGAGGCGGGAATGCGGTAGCCGCCTTTGCCGATGACGAAGGCAAACTCGGCCTCGTAGTCGGGCTCAGCTGAGTTTTTGGGCAGTACGATGGAGTCGCCGGGGCCGATGATGGCGGTATGCATCTTGAAGAAGACTACGGGCGTGGTGGGGAAGGGCGACTTGGTTTCGATGGCGTGGTCGCGGTAGTTGAGACCGATGGCGAAGATGCGAGGCGGGTTGATGAGCGGGGCGTGGAGCTGGACTTCGCTGAGCTTATGGGTGGGATAGGCTCCGGGCTTATCGACGGCTTCGCGGTCGGCGGCGATGACTGCGAGGGCGTCGGCGTAGCCTGCATCGGTTAGATCGACGACCAGACCCCCTTCGTCCGGGAGCGATCCGGGACGGGGCCGGCCGCCGTCAATGGAAAAGGTTACGAGTTTCATGGGTCCTCCTCTGGAAAACGGAAAAGTGTGGGCTGAAACTATGCGGCGGTCAAGCCGCCATCGATGGCCAAATGCGCGCCGGTGATGAAGGCGGCTTGGTCGGATGCGAGATAGCGGACCATGGAAGCGATCTCTTCCGGCTGGCCGAGGCGGCCCATGGGCTGGCGAGCGCGGAGCTCGGCGCGGACTTCTTCCTTGTTGTGGCTGTGAAACTTTTCCAGATAGCCCTCGACAAAAGGCGTTTCGACGGTGCCGGGACAGACGGCGTTGACGCGGAGGGTTTTGGGGTAGTCGACGGCGAGCTGGCGGGTCATGGCCAGGACCGCGCCCTTGCTGGCGCAGTATGCGAAGCGCTGCTTGATTCCGACCTGGCCGGCGACGGAACCGATGTTGACGATTACGCCGGTGCGGTCGTCGTTCGAGGACAGCAGAAGAGGAAGAAACCCACGCGTGACCAGATAAACGCCGCGAACGTTGACGTTGAAAAGGCGGTCGAAGTCTTCAGGCTCGGTGGCTTCAATGGAGCCAACGTGGCCGACACCGGCGTTGTTGACCAGGATGTCGAGGCGGCCTACGGCGGCGACTGCGATGGCAATCGATTCCGGGCTGGTGACATCGAGTTGAATGGCCTGGGCGGAGGTGAGGGAGTTGGCCAGGGCTTCGGCGGCGGCGAGGTTGACGTCGGCGACCCAGACGAAGGCGCCGGCGCGGACCAGTTCTTTGACGGTAGCTTCGCCGATGCCGCTTGCGCCGCCGGTGACCAGGGCGTGGCGGCCGTCGAGGCGAAAAGGTTGGGCCGAGTTTGAGGCGGATTCAGGGGCGTTTGAGCTTGAATTGGTCATGGATCGGACTCGATTGAATTTAGCGGGCAGGGGAAGTATAACCTGCCCGACCTGCGCTAGAGGGCGAGCTGGGATGCGCCGCGGACCCGGGCCAGAACCTGGAGGTAGGCGCGGGCGGTTTCAGTAATGACCTCGGGGGTCCCGGCGTCGATGGCGGCGAGGTTGACGAGGTCGCTGCCGACGCCGAGCGCGCGCGCTCCGGCGCCGAGAAAGCTTTCGGCGGTTTGAACGGTGACGCCGCCGGTGGGAATGAGCTTGAGATGCGGGAATGGGGCCAGCAGCGACTTGAGATAGCTGGCGCCGCCCATGGCCGAGCAAGGGAAGACTTTTACGTAGTCCGCTCCGGCTTCCGAGGCGGTGATGACCTCAGTGGGTGTGAGCGCGCCGGGGATGGAGAGCTTTCCCCTGGATTTGGTTGCGGCAATCACAGCCGGATGCAGGCTGGGACTGACGACGAACTCGGCGCCGGCGTCGATGGTGGCTTCGACCTGCGCGGCAGTGGTGACCGTGCCAGCGCCGAGCAGGAGCTTCGTGCCGTACTCGGACTTCAGTTCGCGGAGGAGGTCGACAGCGCCGGGAACGGTCATGGTGACTTCGACGATGGAGATGCCGCCGGCGATAAGGGCTTTCACCAGAACGTGGGCCTGAGTTGCATTGCGGGCGCGGAGTACGGGAATGAGGCCGATTCGTTCGATGATCTGGGCTGTGGTTTCGGGCATGGCTTCCTTTAGCGTGCGATGCGGGCAGAACCGCCTTTGATGATGCGTTCGACTTCGGCAAGCGTGGCCATGCTGGTGTCGCCGGGGGTGGTCATGGCCAATGCGCCGTGGGCCACGCCACAGCGGACGGCCCACTCGATGGGCTTGCCGGCGAGGAGGCCGTAGATAAGGCCAGAGGCAAAGCTGTCGCCGCCGCCGACGCGGTCATAAATGTCGATTTCGCGCTGGGGGACGTGGACGATCTGGTCCTGATAAAGGGCCATGGCGCCCCAGGCGTTGCGGCTGGCGGAGGAGGCGGTGCGGAGAGTCGTCGCGATGAGCTTCAGGTTGGGATAGGCGGCGGCGACTTCGCGCAGCATCTCCTCGTAACCGGCAATGGGCAGCTCGGCGAAGTCGTCGCCGACGCCTTTGATGGTTACGCCGAGCATAGCGGAGAAGTCTTCCTCGTTGCCGAGCAGCAGATCGACGTTGCGAACCAGTTCGCGGTTGACTTCCTGGGCCTTTGCCTTGCCGCCGATGGATTTCCAGAGGGAATCGCGGTAGTTGAGGTCGTAGGAGACGGGCGTTCCGTGACGGCGGGCGGCGGCAATGGCTTCGGAGGCAACCGCGGCCGTGGAAGCGGATAGCGCGGCAAAAATGCCGCCGGTGTGGAACCACTTCGTGGCGTTCTGGTTTCCAAAGATCGAAGACCAATCAAAATCGCCTGGTTTGACCTGGCTGATGGCGGTTTGGCCGCGGTCCGAACAGCCGGCGGCGGCACGGACGCCGAAGCCGCGTTCAGTAAAGTTGAGACCGTTGCGAACCTGGCGTCCGACGCCGTCGTAGGGGACCCACTTGAGAAGGGCAGTGTCGACGCCGCCCTGGAGAATGAGGTCCTCCACGAGGCGGCCGACGGGGTTATCGGCAAGAACGGTGGCAATGGCGGTGCGCAGGCCGAAGCATCGGCGGAGACCGCGGGCTACGTTGTATTCGCCGCCGCCCTCCCAAACCTGGAACTGGCGGGTGGTGTGGATGCGGCCCTCGCCGGGATCGAGGCGGAGCATGACTTCGCCCAGACTGAGGCAGTCCCAACGGCGGGGGGATTCAGGAATAAGGATGGAGTTCATGGTTGCGCAGCTTTCAATGACACTGTAACGCATTGAAGCCGGGAGTGAATGTGATGAGGGCGCCCGGCGAATCGGCCGGCGTGATAATGTTTTTGGGGCGGCGATCACGGCGATTGTGAGGGATTAAAAAATGGCAGAGACGCGGAAGTTGCGGATGGGGATGGTTGGCGGCGGGCCGGGAGCGTTTATTGGGCCGGTGCACAGGATGGCGGCCGAGCTGGACGGCAAGATTGAACTGGTGGCGGGGGCGTTTTCGCAATCGCCGGAGCGGTCGCGGGCGGCTGGGGTTGGATTCGGGATCGATGCCGACAGGGCGTACGCGAGCTATGGGGAGATGATCGAGGCGGAGCGCAAGCGGGAAGATGGAATCGACTTTGTGGCCATCACCACGCCCAATCATCTGCATTTGCCGGTGGCTGTGGCCGCGCTTGAGGCGGGCATTCCGGTGATGAGCGACAAGCCGGCCACCGCAAGCTATGCGGAGGCGCTGGAGTTGGAGGCGGCTGTTGCCAAGTCGGGGCTGCCATATGGGCTGACGCATACCTATGCAGGCTACGGATTGGTGCGGGAGGCGCGGTCGATCTGCGCGAGCGGGAAATTGGGAACCATTCGCAAGGTCGCGGTGGAGTACTTCCAGGGCTGGATGACTAAGCCGGTTGAAGCGACCGGCCACAAGCAGGCGGCGTGGAGAGCCGATCCGGCGCAGAACGGGCCGGGAGGATGCATTGGAGACATTGGGGTTCATGCGTTTCATCTGCTGGAGTATGTGACGGGCCTCAAGGTGACTGGCCTGAACGCGACGCTGCGCTCGGTGGTTGCGGGGCGGCGGCTGGACGACGATTGCAACGAATTTGTCCGCTTGGAAAACGGCGCAACAGGGACGCTGCTGGCTTCGCAGGTGGCGGCCGGCGAGCTGAACGAGGTTCGGTTGCGGATTTATGGGGAGAATGGTTCGCTGGACTGGCGGCAACAGGACCCGAACCGGCTGGTTGTGAAGTGGCTCGATGGGCCGGAGGAGATTCGCCACGCAGCGACGGGCTACCTGAGCGGGGATGCGCGGGCGGTGGCACGCGTGCCTCCGGGGCATCCGGAGGGATATATTGAGGCCTTCGCTACGCTTTATCGGGAGTTTGCCGACGGGTTGGTGGCGTGGCGGCGGGGCGAGGCGAACCCGTTGCCGGCCACGCTTCCGGGAATTGTGGCGGCGGTACGCGGGATGCGGTATATCGAACGCACCATCGAGAGCAGCAAAAAAGAAGGTTGGGTTGAGTTTTAGAATTGCCTGAGTTTAGAGGAGAGAGCGATGAAGACGATCAAGGGACCGGGGATTTTTCTGGCGCAATTTGCTGGGGATGAGGCGCCTTTTAACACGCTTGCCGGGATGGCGCAATGGGCGGCGGGACTGGGCTTTGTGGGCGTGCAGATTCCGAGTTGGGACAAGCGCCTGTTCAATTTGAAGCTGGCGGCAGAAAGCAAGGGCTACTGCGATGAAGTACGAGGCGTGGTGGGCCACGCTGGACTTGTGGTTACCGAGATATCAACGCACTTGCAGGGACAATTGGTGGCCAGCCACCCGGCATATGATGTGCTGCTGGAAGGATTTGCCCCTCCAGAGGTAGCAGGAGACTTGAAGGCCCGCCAAGCGTGGGCTGTTGAGCAACTGCAGTTTGGAGCGAAGGCAAGCCGGAATCTGGGCCTGAATGCCCACGCAACCTTTTCCGGGTCGTTGGCATGGCCATTCTTCTATCCCTGGCCGCAGCGGCCGGCGGGGTTGGTCGAAGAGGCCTTTGCAGAGCTGGGGAGGCGTTGGCTTCCGATTCTCGATGTATTCGACGACGAGGGCGTGGACGTCTGCTACGAGCTGCACCCCTGCGAGGACCTTCACGATGGAGCGACCTTCGAGCGGTTCCTTGAAGTTGTGGGTGGCCACAAGCGCGCGAACATTCTTTACGACCCGAGCCACATGATTCTGCAACAGATGGATTACCTGGGCTTCCTGGATATCTTTCACGACCGGGTGCGGGCTTTCCATGTGAAGGACGCCGAGTTCAATCCGACCGGGCGTTCTGGCGTTTATGGGGGCTACCAGGACTGGATCGACCGGCCAGGGCGAACTCGCTCACTGGGCGATGGTCAGATCGATTTCCATTCGATCTTCTCGAAGATGGCGCAGTACGACTATCCGGGATGGGCAGTGCTGGAGTGGGAGTGCTGCCTGAAGCATCCGGAAGCGGGGGCCGCGGAGGGAGCAAAGTTTATCCAAGAGCGGATCATCCGGGTGACGGAACGCGCCTTTGACGATTTCGCGGGCGGCGGAACGGACAAGGAACGGAATCGCAGGATTCTGGGATTGGGATAAGTTCCGGCGGCCGTCCGCCTGAGGGCGCAAGGGGAGAAAAGCGGATTGATGGAGCAGGTGACTCTCGACGGCCAGGCGCTGACGCTGGCTGAGATCGAAGCGGTTGCGCTGGATTCGTGTCCGGTGGCCATCGCTCCTTCAGCATTGGCGCGCATGGCAGCCAGCCGGGAGCTTATTGAAGCGATTGTGGCAGCGGGCGAGACGGTTTACGGCGTCAATACCGGCTTCGGGAAGCTCGCGGATGTGCGCATTCCCCAGGAGAGCCTGGCGCAGTTGCAGTTGAACCTGGTGCGTAGCCACGCGGGCGGGGTGGGTGAGCCGCTTTCGGAGGCCGAGTCGCGGGCGATGGTGCTTCTGAGGGCCAATGTGCTGGCCAAGGGGTTCAGCGGTTGCCGGCCAGAGCTGGTGGAACTGCTGGCGGCGATGCTCAACGCTGGGGTGCATCCGGTGATTCCAGAAAAGGGTTCGGTGGGAGCGAGCGGGGATTTGGCGCCGCTGGCTCATCTGGCGCTGGTGGTGATCGGCGAGGGCGAGGCGTTCTTTAAGGGAGAGCGAATGGCCGGCGGCGAAGCGCTGCGGCTGGCCCGGCTTGAACCTTTGACATTGGCCGCCAAGGAGGGGCTGGCGCTGCTGAATGGGACCCAGGCCATGACTGCCGTGGGAGCTCTGGCGGTGGCGCGAGGGCTGCGCGTGGCAAAGCTGGCCGATGTAGCCGGGGCGATGTCGTTGGAAGCGCTGATGGGCACGCCGGCAGCGTTCGATGCAAGAATTCAAGAGGTACGGCCGCACACGGGACAGATTGCTGCTGCGGCGCACCTGGTGCGGCTGCTGGAAGATTCGGAGATTCGCGAGTCGCATCGGGACCACGATTCACGCGTACAGGACGCCTACTGCCTGCGCTGCATGCCCCAGGTGCACGGAGCGGTTCGGGATGTGCTGGGGCATGTGCGGGGAGTGCTGGAGATTGAGGCCGGATCGGCTACGGATAATCCTCTTGTGTTCTCCAATGGCTCGACGCAGACGCCAAACCGCGGAGCGGTGCTGTCGGGAGGGAATTTTCATGGAGCGCCGCTGGCTTACGCGTTCGACTATGCGGCCCTGGCGATGACCGATCTGGCCGGCATTACGGAGAGGCGCATCGACCGGCTGCTGAATCCGGATATCAACGAGGGGCTGCCCGCGTTTCTTTCGCCCGATGCGGGGCTGTCGTCGGGGTTTATGATGGCGCAGATCGTTGCCGCGGCGCTGATTAACGAGTGCCAGGTGCTGGCGCATCCCGCGTCTACGGGGAGCATACCCACCAGCGGCGGCAAGGAAGACCATGTTTCGATGGGCATGACCGGGGCCTTGAAGCTGCGGCAGATTGTGGAAAATGCCGAGCGCGTGGTTGGGATTGAGCTGATGTGCGCGGCGCAGGGGTTGGAGAATCGCAGGCCTCTCAAGTCGAGCCGGGAGATCGAGCAGGCGCTCGCGGCCGTGCGGGCGGTGGTTCCGCGGCTGGAACAGGACCGGATGTTGGCGACGGACATTGATGCGCTGGCTTCGGCGGTGCGGTCTGGGGCATTTGACGCCTGGACGGAGTAGAGCGGAGAGCCAGGGTGCAAGACTGTATGGCGCGCGATCTGTTGCAGGGCGCTTATTGGATGCTGATGTCGCCATCCACATCGACGACCAGCGCGTCGCCCTCGATCACGATGGAGTGAATCTTGAGCCTGTCGAGGGTTACTTTATAACCTGGTGAGGCTGTCGACCCTGCAAGCGCCTTGCGTAGAAGGTCTGCGGCATTGACTTTCATGGCGGAGGGGATTTTGTGGCTGAGGAACGGGGTGAGAAGGAAGTTCAGCTCCTGCCGGTCGCTGATCCGGTCCACGCGGGCGTCGCGGAAGCCGATGGATTCACCTTCGCCGTCAGGAGCCAGTGAGACCTCCGCCGGAAGCGAGAGCGCCAGACCCAGGCAGGAGCCGGCGATGGCTTTGCCCAATTTCGAATGAGTCTTTACCCGGACGACGATGCGGTCCTGGACGAAGCGGAGTTGCGGCTCGTCGGCGTAGACGGAGCAGGGGGATTGGGCACTGCCTTTGAGGTAATAGCGTCCGTTGGGTCCGCTAAAGAGCTGCTGTTTGAGGGTGCGCTCAAGGGAATCGCGGCTGACTTTCAGCTCCACGGCGCCTGACTGGATGCACGTGCCGGCCAGGAGCAGAAGACCGGCTGCCAGAGCTCGCCAATTTGTTGTCATAAGAGTATCGGAGCACAGATGGGTGGGCTATTGCCACTGCCGCCGACACAGGTCTTCGGCAGTCCCGTCGTGGGCGGTGATTCGCGGTTGGCTAAAAGGTGTAGATACAGGCAGATACAGCGAGCATCGAGAGCGCGAGAAGGTTGGGGCACGCGAAGGCGTCAGAGCTTATTTTTCTATTGATTTTTGAAGAAAATATCCGTAAAATAAAACACAAGAGTTTCCTTTGGAGTGACAGGTACCCCAGCCGGCTCTTGAGGATGCACGTACAAATCAACCCTTCTTTAAGGACACAAAATCGATGGCAAAGCGTCGTGGAAATCCAAATTGGGGGAAACCGGAGCCCATTGGCCCGGTTATACCTACAGTGACCTCCTTTGAACAGATCGTAAAGG
>JBEKEQ010000154.1:0-9480 GCA_050013735.1 Occallatibacter sp. | reverse complement strand
CGCCACCGGCACACTCGCCAACGTTGCATTCATTCGACGAACAGAGACATACGGCGGCGTCGCACCCCAATTCGGCTGCTTAAACCCGCAAGATGCAGGCAAAACCGTACAGGCGCCCTACACGGCCACGTACACCTTCTACTCTGACGCCGGCGCATCCGCCGCAACCACGCCGTAAAAATCCCGCGCGTCTCCGCGATGTCCGCTGCACCGCGCGTTGAATTCCAGGCCAAGACTCGTGGGCGTCAAATTTGCTTCCTCCGCAAGCAGAAAAGATGGCGGCCAGACCGTCTTTTCCACTAACCCAAGCGCAGCCAGATGATCCAGATCGCGCTCAATCTTCAGCATCTGCCGCGATTCTGAAATCTTAACTATCTCGTCCATCGTGCTGATCAGCGGCTCTGCGCAAACCCTCCCGCCTTCCCCCACAAACTTGGTTGCTCTCATGCACGCATTCATAAAAATCCGCACGTGCGTTGCCGCCAGTTCGTCGAGCAAATTGATATACGCCGCATTCGATTCGTCCTCGCTATCCACCGTGCAGCACGAAGCCAGCAGCCCGCCCCAGAATTGAAGCACCCAATCTTCCTCGGCCCTCGATCCGTCTTCAACAATCTGCGCAACCAGTCGCGGAGCCGCTCTCATCTCCCCCGCATCCAGTGCGGATCCCAGCAAGTTCTCCGCTTTCAGCACCAGCTCCACCGCGCTCGCCACTCTGTCGTGGCCCACTCCCCCGCTAAAGATATGCAGCACTTCCTTTTCGGCGTTCGGGCAAATCCGACTTAAGAACGCCCTCGCCTCCGCATTTCGTACCATGCCCTCGAAGTCGGCCGGCCTGATCTGTTCCACCACGCCATCGTGCAGTTGCTCCCACAGGAATGAATCCCGTCCCTCGGGCAACACAAACCGCATGCCAACGCCATCTTCCCCCCACCGCACGGCCCGGGCCTGTAAGCTGATCGGCCGTTTTGAAAATTTCTCCATCGCGCTCTTGCCTTGCAGGGTCAGCGCCACCACCTGGCCCGGGCGCCAGCGCTCCTCGGTCAATAGGTAAACTCCGGTTGCGCTCAGATTTTTGACACCGTGTTGTTTCACCGCCCAGCCGGACCAGTGATAGGCTGAAAACCCACTTGCAGGCCGTCTTTCAGCTCGAGGGGGAAACTGCGGTGCAGGCTTATCCAGTAAGCCACCCAGAAACCTCATAGTGCCTCCGATTCAATAGGGGAATCTCCGCTTTACCCACGAATAGGCCCAAATTCTACCACCCAACGGCAGCATTCGGGCCAGATTTTCTCACAAATTAAATCGGAGCACCAGCCTTTTGTCGGAGCGAGGAGGGGCATTCATGCCACTGAAAAAGCCGATAATTTCGGCTCCCTTCGCAAAAATCAGCCTCCAGGCAACTCTGCCACAATTCCAGGCATCGCAGCTTAAGTCGCTGTCCCCAAATATGCAGTTTAAGTAGAGTTCGAATATGAGTTCCCTTCGGGGAGCCGGTTCCCAGTGTCCGCGCCGCGAAGCTCCACAGCAGTACCGAGCCCATTGTCCTTGGGAGATAAGTTCAATGCAGCAAGAGATCGGCCCAGGCGATAGCTTAATTGCTACCGGCATTCATCCGCCCACCGACCAGGAGATGCCCCGGCTCGTCGAAGACTTCGACTGGTCCGCCACCCCCTTGGGCCCCGCTGCCGCGTGGCCTGACAGCCTCAAAGCCGTGGTTCGCATTCTTCTCACATCACGCTTCCCCATGTGGATGGCCTGGGGGCCCGAACTCACTTTTTTTTACAACGACGCCTATCGCCGCACCACCCTGGGCAAAAAGCATCCATGGGCGCTCGGCAAACCCGCGGCGCAAGTGTGGCACGAGATTTGGAGAGACATCGGTCCTCGCATCCACCAGGTTATGGAGACAGGGGAAGCTTCCTGGGACGAAATGCTCTTGCTCATCCTTGAACGGAGCGGATATCCCGAAGAAACCTACCACACCTTTTCCTACAGCCCGCTTTCCGGTTCGGACGGCCAAATTGTCGGTATGCTGTGCGTGGTCATGGAAGATACCGTTCGCGTGATCGGCGAACGGCAGCTCGCTTCTCTCAGCACGCTGGCCGGGGCCCTGGCAGGCGCCATTTCAAAGCAGGATGTGTTCGCCGCCATCGAGCGCGGCCTTGCACATCAGAAAGACATACCCTGCACCCTGACCTACCTGCTGAACGAAGACGGCGGCCGCCTCACGCTCGTCTCCAGAACAGGCATCGAAGCCGGTCATCCTGCCGCCGCCCTCGTCATCGACTTGGCCGAGATTCCCGCCGCATGGCCCATCCACCAGATTTTGAGCACCAACCGCGGCTCTACCGTCGAAAATCTCCTCGAGCTCTTTCCCGATCTTCCCCATGGTTGCTGGGACCGTCCGCCGGCCCGTGCACGCCTGGTTCCCATTTCCCGCCAGGGCCAAAGCAAGCCGGTCGGCATCTTCATTGCCGCCCTTAACCCCTACCGGCAGTTTGACTCCTTTTACGAGGGCTTTCTCGAGCTCATCACCGGCCAAATCGCCGCCAGCATCACCAACGCGAACGCCTATGAGGTCGAAAAAAATCGCGCTGAAGAGCTCGCCGAGTTGGACCGCGCCAAGACCACATTCTTCAGCAACGTGAGCCACGAGCTGCGCACTCCCCTCACGCTCATTCTTGGACCCATCGAGGATGCCCTCACCAGCCAGTCGCCGCCTTCCCCGCAAAATCTTGAAATGCTCCATCGCAATGCTCTGCGGCTGCTCAAGCTCGTGAATGGGTTACTCGACTTTGTCCGCATTGAAGTTGGAAAGCTGTGCGCGACCTTTGAGCCCACTGATGTCCCTGCGATGACCGCCCAGCTGGCCAGCGTCTTCCGCTCTGCCGTTGAGCGGGCGGGGTTGCAACTCGTGGTGGACTGCCCGCCGCTGCCTTAACCCGTCTATGTCGACCGCGAAATGTGGGAGAAGATCGTTCTCAATCTCATCTCCAACGCTTTCAAATCAACCTTTGAAGGAGAAATCCGAGTAACCGTGCGGCCCGTTGGCCAGCACGTTCAGGTTTCGGTCAGCGACACCGGTACGGGCATCCCCGCAAGCGAGCTCCCCAATCTCTTTCAGCGTTTCAAGCGCATTGACGGTGCGCGCCGCCGCAGCCACGAGGGCAGCGGCATTGGCCTCGCCCTGGTGCAGGAACTTGTGCAGATGCATGGCGGTTCAATTCAGGTAAAAAGCACCATCGACGTGGGAACCGAATTCACTCTTACCCTTCCATTCGGAAAAGAACATCTGTCGCGCGGCCATGTGGTCGATAACCGGTCCGTCGAGTCCTCGCTTCAGGGCACCTCAGTCGCCTACGTGCAGGAGGCAATGGGTTGGCTTGGCTCCGTTGACCGGCTCAAAGGCGCAGTCGCCGCTGCCGCCGCCGGCGATGAGCCGGGGAAACCCGCCGACTCTGCCGAACGCAAACCCGTAATTCTGCTGGCCGACGATAACGCCGACATGCGCGATTATGTGTCCGGGTTGCTTCGAGGACGCTTCCAACTCGTCCAGGCAAATAGCGGCAAAGCCGCTCTTGCCCAGGCGGAGCGTCAGCCTCTTGACCTGATTCTCACCGATGTCATGATGCCTGAGATGGATGGCTTCGCCCTGCTTGCAGCCTTGCGCAAAAATCCGGCCACTCAAAGCGTTCCCGTCATTATGCTTTCCGCGCGCGCCGGTGAAGAAGCACGCATCGATGGCGTCGACGCCGGCGCTGACGACTATTTGACCAAGCCGTTCAGCGCCCGGGAACTGCTGGCCCGCGTTGATGCGCAGCTAAAGCTGGCCCGTCTGCGCAAACAGGCCGTAGAACAGCAAGCCGCGCTCAACCTCGAAATCTACAAGGCAAAGCGCTTTGCATGGGAGGCCCTGGAACACATTCCCGACATCTTCTACACCTTCGATCGTGAATTTCGTTTTACTTATGTGAATGCCGCCGGCTCTGAGATCGCCCGACTCCTGGGAAAGAAATTTCTGGCGGAGTGTGTCTTCGACCTGCTCCCTGAGCTTAAGGGGACTCTCGTAGAAGCAAGCTTCCGGCAAACCATGGACCAGCGCGTCGCCCTCCAGTTTGACTATTACTACGAGCCGCTTGAAAGCTGGTTCCACTACCAGATTTATCCGCTGCCCGACGACGGCATCCTCGTGTACGCGCGCGATGTTACTGAAGCGCGCAAAACCGAGGAAGCGCTCAGGCGGTCAGAACAACTGGCCGCCGCCGGCCGCCTTGCCGCAAGCATCGCCCACGAGATTAACAATCCTCTTGAAGCCGTCACCAATCTGCTCTTCCTCGCAGGTATGGACCCCACCGTAACCGGCAATTCCCGGCATTTGCTTCAGGAAGCCGACCGCGAGTTGCGCCGCCTCTCGCACATCGCCGCGCGAAGCCTCAAATTCTACCGCCAGCAAACCGCGCCCGCCCTCTCTTCGCTTGAAGAGCTCATCGAATCGGTCCTCTTTTTTTACGAAACAGAAATGGCTACCCGCAAAATCACCCTCCAGCGCCGCTACCGCCCCGCTCCGCAGGTGCTTTACCATCCCGGCGAATTTCGCCAGGTCATCACCAACCTCATCGGCAACGCGCTCCAAGCGCTCTCGCGCCATGGCCGTCTCGTCGTCGCGGTTCGCCCTTCCACCGGCGCAGACGGCCACAAGGGAGTGGCAGTCACCATAGCCGACACCGGCTCCGGCATGGACCATGAAATGCTCAGTCGCCTCTTCCACCCATTCGTCACAACCAAGGGCGAAGCCGGAACCGGGCTCGGCTTGTGGGTATCAAAGGGCATCCTCGACAAGCACCACACCAGGGTTGCCGTCCGCAGCAGACGCAACAGCGGCACCGTATTCCGTCTTTTCTTACCGCTCGACGCGATGGTCGGCCAAGACCACCAACAATAAATCGCATCCTCTTCGCTTTAAATACCGCGCCGGCGGTCATCATGTTCGGGTTCGTCGACTTTTCCATGTTCGGCATCTAAGACTTTGCAGGATAACCTGATTCGTCTAAGAGGTCTGAGATTTTCCATTGTGCGCAATGCCACGCGAAACTTCGGGTCATCGAAAAACTGAAGTCGAATCGGAAAGCCTGATCCACGGCGAAAGCCAAATGGCAAATCTGATTCGAGCCTACGCCTGGAGTGCGACTCCGCTCGGACCAATGGAGAGTTGGTCCGATTGCCTTCTCTGCTCCGTCAATCTAATGCTCGCCTGCGCCTTCCCATCGCTAATTTTCTGGGGCAGCGAACTGGTGCAGTTTTATAACGACGCCTTCATTCCGCTCCTCGCCGAAAGGCATCCCTCTGGACTGGGACAAAGAGCTGCCGACTGCTGGTCTGACGCCTGGCAAATCGTCGGCCCTAATCTCGCCCGGGTCGTCAACGATCGCGACACAGTATTCCACCGGAACGCAATCGTCCCCATTGTGCGCGACGGCAGGCTGCAAGACGTCTGCTGGACCTATAACTACAGCCCTATTTACGGCCCAGTTCGCGTGGTTGAAGGTGTGCTGGTGATTTGCCAGGATGTTACCACTGAAGTGCAGGTAGCCCAGGAGCGCGACCTTCTTACCGAAAAACTGCATCAAGTTTTCACAGCCACAACAGACGCGGTCGCTGTGCTCGATCGGGAATGGCGCATCACCTTCCTGAATGACAAGGCAAAAGCTTTCCTCGCGCCCTTTGGCGATATCGTCGGCAAAAACCACTGGGAAACCTTCCCCGCAAGCGTCTTCAAGGGATCTCCGTATCTGGAGCACTACTACCGCGCAATGGACGAAGGAGTTCCCGCTGAATTTGAAATCTACTATCCTGCTCCGCTGAACGCGTGGTTCCAGATCATCGTGCGTCCGGCTCCCGACGGAATCGTTCTCTTTTTTCGCGACGTCACCCATCGCCGGCGGTCTGAGCGAAATCTCGAGCTGCTTTCCGACTCCGGCCGCGCCCTCGCCCAATCGCTGGACTTTCAAACTACGTTGCAAAACGTCGCCCAGGTCGCCATTCGCAGCTTCTCTGACTTCTGCTACTTCGACCTCGTTCAGCCCGACGGAACCATCAAGCGCACTGCGCACCTCCATCGCGATCCCGCCCAGCAACCCGTCCTCGACGCGGTCCGCCAAGGGCCTTTAATCCCCAATCCCAACCACCCCGTCATTCGCACCATCAACTCCCGCAAGCCGACCATCGTCGAGCACCTCACCGACGAATGGCTCCGCGCGGCCGCCCTCAACGAGGCCCACCTGCGCGGCATGCGCCAGCTCGGGTCCCATACCCTTCTTTGCGTTCCCATCGTCAATGGAGCGGAGACCCTTGGGACGCTTACCTTCTGCCGCACCACCACCCCAGGAGCGTTCACTGAAGAAGACTGCGCGGTGGCCATGGAATTGAGCCGCCGCGTTTCCGCCGCATTGGTCAACGTTTCCCTCTACCGCTCCATGCGCGATGCCCAGGCTGTCGCGCGCAGCGAACGTGAGCGGCTGCGCGGCCTATTTATGCAGGCTCCAGCCCCAATCATGACCCTGGATGGTCCCGATCACATCGTAACCCTCGCCAACGAGGGCTATGTCCGGCTTCTACGCAAAGGATCTGAGCGCGAAATCATCGGCAAACCCCTCCGCCGGGTTCTGCCTGAATTGGAGGGGCAAGGATTCTTTGAGCTGCTCGACAACGTCTACCGCACAGGCATTCCCTACTTCGGCACCGAGATGCCCGCCAACCTCGAAAACAAAATCACCGGCAATCTTGACCAGGCGTGGTTCAACTTTGTCTATCAGCCCGCACGCAACGCCGATGGGCAGGTCGACGGCGTTCTCGTCTTTGCCATTGAGATCACAGAGCAGGTTCGCTCCCGCAAGGAAGCAGAAATTCGCGGTCAGCTCCTTGAGCGCCAAACTTCCGAGCTGGAATCAATCTACAAAACGGCTCCCATTGGTCTTGCTCCCTTTGACCCCGCCGAGTTTCGTTATCTGCGCCTCAATGACACGCAGGCGCAAATCGTGGGCCTGCCTGCAAGTCAGATCCTCGGCAAAACCCTCACTGAAATAGCGCCCATTGAAGGGCTCCGCGAGATGTTTCAGCAGGTGGCGCAGGGCAAGCCTATACAGAACGCCCTTCTAGAAGGCGCGTTGCCGGCGCAGCCTGACGTGCACCGCTATTGGACCGTAAATTATTTCCCCGTCTACGCTGAAGATGGAACGGTGCAGGCCATCACCGCCGCTTCCCTTGAAATCACCGCGCAAAAACGCGCGGAACAAGCGCTCATTCAATCGGAAAAAATCGCCGCCGTCGGCCGTCTCGCAAGCTCCATTGCGCACGAAATCAACAACCCGCTGGAATCCATTACCAACCTTCTCTACCTCGCCCGGCTTTCGCAAGACGTCGCCCAGATTCAGGGCCATCTTGCCATTGCCGACCGCGAGCTGCGCCGCATTTCGCTCATCGCCAATCAAACTCTGCGTTTCTATCGCCAGTCCACCCGGCCCCAGGCCGTTCAATGCAGCGCATTGATTGAGAGCGTCCTAACCCTCTACCAGGGCCGTCTTCTCAACTCCAACATCCAGGTCGAAACCAGGCACCGCGCCACCGAGCCCATCGTCTGCTTCGAAGGTGAAATTCGCCAGGTGCTCAACAACATCGTCGGCAACGCGCTTGACGCCATGCCCCGCACAGGCCGCCTCGTGATTCGCAGCCGCGTAGCCACCAACTGGACAACCGCTGAACGAGGATTGTCTCTCACCTTCGCGGATACCGGCTCCGGAATACCGCGTGATATCCAGAAGCGAATCTTCGAACCCTTTTTCACCACCAAGGGCATGAACGGCACCGGCCTCGGCCTATGGATCAGCAAAGACATCGTCGAAAAACACCACGGCTCCATCCGCCTCAGAAGCAGCCAACGAGCCGGCAAATCCGGAACTGTGTTTACTCTTTTTCTCCCCTTCCACCCCGTCCCTTCCGACACAGAAACTCCGCTCGAGCCTTAAAGCTCATCCGTTAACAGTAACGGCGGCGACCCCGGCCCGGTGCCCATTTCAGACCACGATGAGGTTGCCCCCGATCCCTCGCACTTGGGGATCGGGGAGAGCGCGGACCTCAATTGGCCGGGAAGAAACCGGACGGCAAAGCAGCCTCAAGACTGATCTTCTCTCCGCTGATCGGGTGCTGGAATTTCAAAAATTGGGCGTGCAGCAAATATCCTCCATCGCCCGGCAGGCCGGGGAGATTTTCAAGAGGCAGGCCGGTCAAGCCGTACAGAGGATCGCCCACCAGCGGATGGCCGATAGATGCCAGGTGGATTCTGATTTGATGAGGACGGCCCGAATGCAGGCTCACCTCAAATATTGTGGTGCTTGTGCTGCGTGTGATCACCTTGGCCAATGACTTTGACGGTTTGCCGCTCGGCTTGGCGGCCCACACTTCACCGATGAGCGGGTGCGGCACCAGGCCGATGGGTGTCAGGATTTCATAGGCGTCGTGCTGTGCAACGTTTTGAGCCAGCGCCCTGTAGATTTTTTGAATTTTAGGTGTGTTCCAATTCGCGAATAGACGAGAGGCCGCCTGCGGTGCTTTGGCGAAGAGGACGATGCCAGTGGTGGCTCGGCCCAACCGGTGGACAGGGTTTGCGTTGGGGGTTTGCTCTTGCACCAGCCGCAGAAGGGTGTTTTCCATGTAGCCGCCGCCGGGCAGGGTGGGCAGCCCGCTGGGTTTGTTCACCGCCAACAGATGCGGATCGTCAAACAAGACTTCGAAGTGCCGAGGCGCGTCAGGTTCAATCCAAGCCGGACGGTTCCAGACCAGGGTCTGACCTGAAGTAATCGATTCGCTTCCGTCAGCAATGACGCCATTGAGAGTCACTTCCCCGTTGTTCAGTTTTTGTTGCCAGGCTTGCGGGGTTGAGTGGGGATAAAGGCTTGCCAGGTGAGAGAGCAGGGCTTGTCCGTGGTATTGGCTGCTGATGATTGTGGTGTAAGCATAGCCCCGGTTGAGCATTTAATTTGAGTGTAAGCGAAGGCATCTAAGTCGGGAGTCGCCGGTTGGCCCGGATTTCAAGGAAGCAAACTCACCACCTACGAATGGACGCCCGGGCCCCTTAAGATGGCGGGAACATTCGTCTGTCCCCAGGTTTCAGCAATCGCCTTCAGGGCATCTACGTCGGCTCACGCAAAGACTTCGAAGACTTGAACAGGGCTATAACTCTCGCCCAGTTGCGCCCAGCGTACGAGAGCTTCCCGTGGTCCGATGCACCCCAGGTCATCGCGGGCATTGAAGCCGGCGGCCACTTCGGAAAGATCGTGCTGACGGTGAACTAGACCGCGCATGGCGAATCAGGCGTCCGGGGCCACGGAGGGAGCAAGGGGCGGCTTCAAGGCCCATGAATAAACGAAAGCAACAACGAGGCCCGGCCCCTTGCTCACCCTCCGCGACGGCCGCAGGCAACCC
>JBEKEQ010000153.1:0-9657 GCA_050013735.1 Occallatibacter sp. | reverse complement strand
GCACGACTTCAGTCGTGCCAATAAGGCCAATTGAATGATCGGGCTTTAGCCCCTGAGGGTCGCCTTCCGCCGCTTTAACCGCTGCTCCCTGCCTTCTTCCGCAGCCTCTTCAGTCGTGCCGTAACTGCAGTAAAAACAACGAGGGCTTCAGCCCCTGCCGGCGGTTCTTCCGGCAATTCGCCTTTCGTTCGAGGTTTTTCCGCAACCTCTTTAACCCCTGAGGGACCGCGACTGAACAGGCTGCGGAAAACTCCTTCGGAGCGGCGTCACATAGGCATTGTAACGGGGCACGACTTCATCGGGGTCCCCAAAGAGCGGTCTTTGCTCTTTGGGGTGGAGTTCGGGGGTGGTGAGTCGAAGAATCTGCGTTTGCTCTTCGAAGCACTTCAGAATTACCACACCAGGCCGCAGACTCGACGCGGCAAGGGATAGGAAGTGATGCGCAGCGGGGGGCGCATAAAGACCCCACCCACTTAGTTGACGAAGGTCAACCCAACTCGGCGAGAATTCAGGTAATAAGGTATCCAAATTGCGCATACGACGAAGCTTCTGATGACCGCGACGGGAACAGGGGATGGAGGGAATCTTGCGGCCATCAAGTGATCGGCGAGAAGAAAGACAAACTGGGCAACAAAAAAGGTGATCATACAGGCCGGAAACGCCTTCTTTTTCTTGTAGAACAAGACGTTAAGACAGATCAAAGCAGCGAAGAACAGCAGATTTGTAATCGCCTCGAAAAGGATGAGCACCTCGAGTCCCGGGCGACCGGCGAGAGCGGCCAGGCTTCCGAAGAGGGCCTTGCAGTCGATGAAAATACCGCCAAGGATCACGAACGGGGCAACTGCCAGTCCGATTGCTTGCAGGATCAACCACCCGCCAATTCCGGTCAAGCCTCTGTCCACCGAGTCCTCGGCGGCAGAGAACAACGGGGTCTCGGGGAAAGGTTGAAAGTTCCCCAGGGTGGTCAAAGGCTCAGGAGCGAACGCGGCAGGCTCGGCTGCGCCAGGCGCACTAAGCGATTGGCCGCAATGGAAGCATTCCAGCGCCCCTTCTTCCGACTGAGACCCACAATGGATACATTCCAGCATAAAGCCAGCCTCGCAAGATTTGTTTGGAAGGTCTGGCCGCATGATACGGCATTTCAATGGCAACTGGTGGGCGGAAATGTCTAGTCATCCAGCTTCGTCAACCGGACAGTCTTGCCCGTCCGCGCCGATTCCCTTGCGGCGTCCAGAATCTGCATCACGACAACGTTGGTATCGAGCGAGGAGAGCCCTCCCTTGGCGCCATAGACCGCAACATTCATTGAGCCATTGGGCTCGTCGTCGGGGTCGCCGTAGGGAACAACATTGCCACGCACTACCGCAGCCAGGTGATTCAGCGAGTTGCTCTCGACGGGCGCGAGCGGGGCGGCGGTAATCGTGTGTTCCGCCGGTTCGTGTTCGTGGCGCAGGCGCACTTGGTCCGCGCCCACGGTGATGGCCGTGCCGGTGGCGCCGTAGACTTCCATGTCCTTGCGGGCGAAGGGCCAGTTCCACGAGGCCTGAATCACGGCCTGCGCATGGGGATACGTGAGCACAACCGTGGCGTCGTCATCCACGTGGGGATAAATCTGCGGCTTGTCCTGGTTCACCACAGCGGTCACGGTGAGCGGGGTTTCGCCGTGCATGAGCCAGGTCATCAGATCCACGCCGTAGCAGCCAAAGTCGTAAAGAGCGCCGGCGCCGTTCTGCGCGGGGTCGGTGAGCCAGGTGAGGAACTCCGGCTGAACGCCGATTTCCGCGGGACCTTGGTGGCCATCGTGAATAACCACGCGGCGAATTGCGCCGATGCGGCCGCTTTCAACCTCATCGAAGGCAGCTTTGTTGCTGGCGTACCACGTGGTTTCGTAGTTCACCAGCACATGGATTTTGCAGTGGCGGGCGGTGGCGCGAATGGCCAGGGCGTCCGCAAGCGAAATGGTGAGAGGCTTCTCCACCATCACGGAAACGCCATATTGCGCTGCGATCTCAATGGCCGGGCGATGCTCGGCGACGGAAGTGTAGACCAGCACCGCCTGGGGGTGGGTCTTCTCAATCATGTTGGCTTCGCTGCGGTAGAAGAGGGTTTCAGCCAGCGAGTACTTTTTCTGGTATTTGGCAAAAAGTGCGGGGTCGGTGGCGGCAATGCCCACCAGTTCCACGTCGGGGTGCTCCGGCAGGGCGTGCAGAAAACCCTCCACATGGCCGTGCTCCAGGCCCACAATGGCCACGCGCAGCGGCGGCGGCGTTTTCGATTGGGCCGAAACTGCGATGGTTGCGAGGATAAAAAACGCCGGCAGCAACAGGCGCCGGCGAAGATAAAAGCTCCGAATGAGATGCGCCATGGGATTGTGTCTCTTCTCCTGAGGCGGAATTCTACACCGCAAAAGCAGCTCTCAGCTCTCAACTATCAGCTCTTGGCCTTTGGCTATCGGCTCGGCGGATCATCTCCAGCGTAAACTTGCGGGCTGTGCCTCTCGTCCATCTAGATAGAGGGAGTTGTGGAGCATCGTTTTCGCTGCCCATGTTGCGGATATAGGACGCTGGAGACAGCCGGGGCGCTGGGGTTGTGCCCGGTGTGCTGGTGGGAGGACGATGGCCAGGAGGACGAGGACGCCCGCGATGTCCGCCTGACCGTGAACGGCACCCTCAGCCTCGAGGAAGCGCGCGGCCACTTTGCCCATTGCGGCGCGGCCCATCCGCGCTTCCTGCCTTACGTACGGAAACCCGAACTCACTGAGCAATAATCAGCTGATTCAATGCCATTTGAGGGCCCTTTTGAGGCTCCGGCAGAGCGGTTCCTGCCGACGCCAATCACCCGTTCCGATTGCGAGTCTGTTCCGGCAAGGTTCCTTTCCGGGTCCTTGCTTGCGGAATAGCCCGCCCGGCCTGTTTGACCCAATCAAGCAAACCCTCTTACCATGAGGTGAGGCATTCCCCTGGCTGTTGGGAGTTGGATTCCCAAGTGCGGCACGTATGGGGCAGTTTGTGACAGAAAGTCCCCGTTGGAATCCGGCCCGGCAGCTTCCGGTTGCAATACCGGCCTGACAAACTCGGCCCGGCATGTGGTCATGTTGTTCGGTTCGCCATGGCGGGCCTGGAAGGCGAAACGTTGAGCTCGACCGATACCCTTGAAAATGTACCCCAGCCCGAAACGCCCGAGGCCGGCCACGATCATGATCACCAGGGTCATGACCACGCCGAGGCCCACGACCATGAGGCCCACGACCATCAGCATGGGCCTGTGCTGAACCCCGACTGCACCCGCGAGCTGGTGCTGGACATTGATGCCGAAGAGGTTTCCAAGGCTTATGCCGGCGTGGTTCGCAACTACCGGAAATATGCCAAAATTCCCGGCTTCCGCGCCGGCAAGGTTCCTGAGACGGTCATCAAGCGCCGCTACGCGACGGAGATTCGCAAGGAAGTCATCGACAGCCTGTTGCCTGAGCGGTTTAACAAGGCCGTGAACGAGCTGGGCGTCAGGCCCGTGGGGCAGCCGCAGGTAACCGAGCTGACCATGGATGACGGAGCCCCGCTGCACGTGAAGGCGGTGTTCGAGTTCATTCCCGCGTTCTCCATTGAGGGTTACGACAAGGTGACTGTTGAGAAGCCGCCCGTAGAGGTTACCGAAGAGGAGTTCCAGCACGAGATCGGGCATCTGAGGGAGTCGCGCGCCACCATTGAGCCGGTCGAGGAAAATCGGGCGCTGGCAGACGGAGACTGGGCCGAGATCACCTACAAGGGACAGATCGAAGGCGAAGCCGATGCGGAGCCGATCACTGGCGAGAACACCTTGGTCGAGATCGGCGGCAAGGATACGGTTGAGGCTTTTACCACTTCTTTGAGGGGCGCCAAGCCGGGCCAGGAGATGAAGGTAGAGGTAATTTACCCGGCCGATTATGCTGAGGCCAGGCTGGCCGGCAAAACGGTGGCTTATGACCTGGAAGTGAGGGGAATCAAGAAACGCACCCTCCCCGAACTGGACGACGATTTTGCCAGGGAATTGGGCAATTACGAGAGCTTCGCTGATCTCGAAGCCAAAATCCGCGAGCACATGGCAAGCGGCAAGCAGCGGGGCGTGGAACACGACACCAAGGAGCGGCTTTTCGCCGCGCTCATTGAGCGCTACCCGTTCCCGGTGCCCGAATCGCTGGTGCAGGAACAGATCGACACCCGCCTGGAGCGCGGCTTGCGCGCTCTGGCGGCCCAGGGCATGGACACCGAGCAGATGCGCAAGCTGGACTTTTCCCGCCTTCGTGCGGCACAGCGCGACGGCGCTGCCAACGACGTGAGAACCAACATCCTGCTGGACCGCATCGCCCAGGAGGAGAACATCACCGTCAGCGACGAGGAGCTGGACCAGGAATTGCAACTGGCCGCGCTGCAATCCCGTGAGCCCCTGGATACCCTGAAAGGGCGATTGACTGAAGACGGCGGGCTGGCTAGAATCCGGGAACAAATGAGGCGCGAAAAGACCGCGTCGGCACTCTACGAGCGTCTGCCCGCATAGGGCGGTATGACAATGGATTTTGCCGCCAGAGCCGGAGAATTCAGCACCGGCTCTGGCGGCCTTTAAAGATACCGGGGCCAACGGCCCCAGGGAAGAACGGGAAGAAGACTCAATGGCATTGGTACCCATGGTGGTTGAGCAGACGAGCCGGGGCGAGCGCGCCTACGACATATACTCCCGTCTGCTTCGCGACAACATTATTTTTCTGGGCACGCCGATCGACGACCAGGTGGCCAATCTGATCGTGGCGCAGATGCTCTTCCTTCAGGGCGAGGATCCGGAGAAGGACGTTTCGCTGTACATCAATTCTCCGGGCGGGTCGATTACCGCGGGACTGGCTATCTACGACACCATGCAGTTCATCAAGAACAACGTGGTGACCTATTGCATTGGCCAGGCGGCCAGCATGGGCGCGTTTCTGCTGCTGGCGGGGACCAAAGGCAAGCGCTTCGCTCTGCCCAACTCGCGCATTTTGATCCATCAGCCATCCATGGGCGGGCTGAGCGGCCAGGCAACGGACATCGATATTCATGCGCGGGAAATTCTGCGCATCCGCGAAATTACCAACACGCTGATGGCCAAGCACACCGGTCAGCCGCTCGACCGGATCGAGCGCGACGTGGAGCGGGACTTTATCATGAACTCGCAGCAGGCCAAGGAATACGGCATCGTGGACGAGATTATCGACCGGCCCAGGACGTAAGAGGCAAGAGATGTTAGCGTAGTGAGCGGGGTCAGCGGAGTTAAGCCGCGAGCCCCAGCCCAAAGGAGCTGGAAAAATGAAGATGCGCACGGGACCCGAAGAAGCACTGCGCTGCTCGTTCTGCCACAAGTCGCAGGACGCGGTGGCGAAGCTGATCTCGTCACCCAGCGACTACCCGCGCGCCTACATCTGCGACGAGTGCGTAGCCGTCTGCAACTCAATTCTTGAAGACGACCGCGGCACTGAAACCACCCCAGCCACCACTGCCGGCCACCTGCCCAAGCCGCAGGAAGTGAAAAGCTTCCTTGACGATTTCGTCATCGGCCAGGACCAGACCAAGAAGAAGCTCGCCGTCGCGGTTTACAACCACTACAAGCGCATTCAGATGAACCGCATGCGCAACAATGAAGTAGAACTGGCCAAGAGCAACATTCTGCTCATCGGCCCCACAGGGTCAGGCAAGACGCTGCTGGCGCACACGCTGGCCAAAATGCTCGACGTTCCTTTCGCAATTGTGGACGCAACCACGCTGACTGAAGCCGGCTACGTAGGCGAGGACGTTGAGAACATCATCCTCAAGCTGTTGCAGGCCGCCGACGGCGACGTCACCCGAGCTCAGCAGGGCATCATCTACATCGACGAGATCGACAAGATCGGCCGCAAAGACGAGAACCCTTCCATCACCCGCGACGTAAGCGGCGAAGGCGTGCAGCAGGCGCTGCTCAAGATTCTTGAAGGCACGGTGGCCAATGTTCCGCCGCAGGGCGGGCGCAAGCATCCGCACCAGGAGTTCACCGCGGTGGATACGACGAACATCCTGTTTATCTGCGGAGGCGCATTCGTGGGCCTGGAGCGCGTCGTGGGGCGCCGCGTGGGCAAGAAGGCGCTCGGCTTCAAGGCTGCGGACGCCGAGGCGGATGCGGCGACAACCCGTTCCCATCGCGACACCGAATTGCTGCGCCGCACCGAGCCGCAAGATCTGATCAAGTACGGACTGATTCCCGAATTTGTAGGCCGCCTGCCGGTGATGGGCATTCTGGACGAGTTGGACGAAGCAGCGCTGATTGAGATTCTGACCAAGCCGCGCAACGCCATTCTCAAGCAGTACCAGAGATTGTTTGAGTACGAGAACGTCCGCCTGCACTTTACCCAGGAAGCCACCTGCGCCGTGGCCCGCGAGGCGCTGGCCCGCAAGGTGGGCGCGCGCGGACTGCGGATGATTCTCGAAGAGCTGATGCTCGACCTGATGTTCCACCTTCCCAACAACAAGCGGGTCCGCGACCTGGAGATCACGCGCGACATGGTGGAGCGCCGCGATCTCAGCCTCTGCCTGCTTGAAAAGGCCGGCTAGTTTTCAGACCGTCCGTTGGCTGCAAAACAAAACCCTCCTGCCGCTCGGCAGGAGGGTTTTGTTTTGTACTCACACCGCGTTTAATGCCACGGCGAGATGTAGACTTCGACAGAGAATAGTTTCTCCCACGGCACATGACGGTCGTAAGGTTTCCCTTCGTTGAAGTCCACAATGTTCCGAATCCACTGGGCGTTCAGGTCAAACGCCAGGATCACCGAGGTATTCAGCCGGTAGACGTTTTCAAGGTCCGATGGATAATCGACGATCTCCGTGTACTTGCTCGTCGCCGCCTTCGCCTGATCCACAGCGGTTTCAAACAGTCTCATGCTCGAGTCGAGGTTCTGCTCGAACTGTTGCTGCGAAACCGCGCTCCTGGTCTTGAAAGCCTGATCGAAGGCCATAAAGGCCTGCCGCTCGGTGATGTTTGCCTTGATGGCGTCGCGGTAAGCCTCGGTGCGGCAAATCAGGTAGGCCAGTTCCTCTTTGCCGCGCGGTGCCACCTTGGGTTCCGCGGCGTGCATGCTGTCCAGCGCCTTCTCAAACATCGGGATCTCATGCTGGTAAACGTCAATCTCTCCCGGCATGGCGTCGATCATCCTTGTCCAGCGCGGGTCCTTGATTCCGTCGTATGGATTCGGCCCCAGGGAAACGTGATGCACCACTCCCACCTGTGAGGTAAGGCCGCAACAACCCAGAACACCGGGAGATCGATGGCCCCCTTTGCGCACGTCCTCGTCCACATACTTCTGGTGTGCCTCGAGGGTCTGGAAGGCCTGATCCATGTCGGGCGCCGCGTCCGCGCCAAACAGGCGCTCAGAGAAATCCTTGTAAAACTCCTCTTGCGTCAGCTTTGGATTCCACGCCGCCTCGGCAAGGAAGGAACTGTTCTGTTCGCTCCCCCGCGGCTGAACAACCCAGGCAGCGATCCCCGTTAATCCGTCCTTTACGCCATCGGAAAAGATGCGGTAATGATCGATGTAGCTCCCCACATTGAACTGCATGCCCAGCATCTCGCCGTCGTGATCGATGTAGTTGGTCAGAATTCTGTCGCGGTCGCCCATTCCGCTGTAGTAGAACATGGGGTCCGGGCCGAAGCCTTCCCAGTTGGCAAACGGAATGTCCTTGGGCGCCATCTTGTCAAAGAAAGGCATCATGTAAGCGCGCCCCACGCCCATCATCCCAAACTTTGCGTTGGGAGCGATTTCAGCCTTCTTCGCGAGCAGGTATTGAAACAGATCCCAGTACGCGATATTCGAGTCGATGTGCATCTGTTCGCTGGCGCGCAACGGATCGGGCGGAAACGGCGCCATCAACTTTTTCATCTCCTCAAACTTGGGCTCCTGCGCGGCATAAAAGTCGTGGTGCCCCGATATATTTTGAGGCTCGTACATTTCAGAGAAGTTGAGGAAATACCCGGTCGCCTCGGGATAGGTGTCGACCAGCGCCTTCAATTGCGCCACCTGCATCTCGCGATTGGTGCGGTCAAGCGGGTCCATAAACGTGCCGAAAACCTGCTCGAAGGGCAGCGGGCCGATTCTCTCGCCGAGGCGCGCCAGGTTCGGCGGCAATGCGGACATCTCATCCACCAGCCATACCTGGATGTCTCGGGATTTGGCGTAATGAATGACCTTCTGGATCAGACTCTGGGCGGCAGCAAAACCCTCCTCGGGCGTCTGGACATTTTCCATCTCCGGCGGAATTATGCGCGACCGCGGGAACCATTGCTTCCCGATCGTGACGTCGTCGGTAGTGCCCGACCCGCCTTCGGTGTAAAGGCTGTTCAGGTAGGCACTGGCATTGGTTGAGATATCGCCAATCATCTTGGTCTCGCCGCGGTAGGAGAACTTCACGTAGGGGCTGTAAGCGAACCACCACAGCCGCACGTAGTTCTGCTTCATCTTCGCCATCTGATCGAGCATGCGGACGTAATCGTCATAGCCCAGGCTGGTAGCGCTGGAGTGATGCGAAAGCTCGATCAGAATTCCCCGCTGTTTGAGGGCGGGACTGAGGCTCACGTCGAGCGCCGGAATCTCCAGCGAGGACTGCGCAGGAGGCACGACGTCGCCCGTCAGCAGAAACGTGACTCCCAACCGCTGCACCAGGTCGAAGACCGCGTACATGGTGCCGGCATCGTCGTTGCCGCCCGCAACCACCACCGGCCGTCCGCCAAAACGAATCGTTTTAAGAACGAATCCTTCGGGTTTGAGGCTCGAAAATTCCTGCGCCTTGCTTCCCAGCGCGCGCTTCACCAGGCGGTTCTGGCCGGGGCCGCCAATCAAGATGAGCGATTGCGCCCCGGCAGGAATTTTTGCGTCGCTCACAGATGAGATCTCTGCGCCGGAAAGCGCGCGCAGGTATTTCTGAAGCTGGGATGCGGCGAATTTTGCTCCCTCGCCCGCCGAGCCGCTCAGCACAATCACCGCCTGCGCCTTTCCGCCTGACGCCACCGGCACTGCAACGGTTTGCGCCCCAGCTTGCGAGCCAAACAACAAGAAAGCGAGGGTAGCAGCGAGGAAGAGATTTCCTCCTCTAGAGATTCCCATGAAAGAACACTTGCGAGCAGTGACGTTTGCTGAAGGCATTGAGGGGCTCCGTTTCTATGCGCCAAAGAGCACCGCAATTATAGGACGGATTTGCGAAGCCAGACCATCAGACCTAAAGCTTCTCGCAACTCACGCCTCCAGCCTTCGCATCAATTGCGCATCCGTCAAAACAGCAATTCCGACGCTTGCAAGGAATGTCGAGGCCGGGGGCTCAGGGTGTGATCGCTCGCAATGATCGCCAGCAACACTTCCTGCGCCAGTCCGCGCGATCTTGCGAACGACCGGATGAGAATGTTGCTATCGAGAACGATCCTCACTTTACCGGCATAAACCGCGGGCGCTCACTGCGAATGGCTTCAAGCAGGGTGATCTCAAGCTCCTCGTCTGAGGCGCCTGCACGCGGCCTGTCGGTGTCTCCCAGAAACTTCCGCAAACTCTCTGCCGCGGCTTCCCGGTTAGGCGCTACAGTGGTTTGCGGCGCAAACGCACGAAGGCTGATGGCTTCAGCTTCCAGTATCTGCCGCCCCAGA
>JBEKEQ010000152.1:0-9700 GCA_050013735.1 Occallatibacter sp. | reverse complement strand
CTGCGCTCCAACCAGGACCTCCTCAACCAGACCATCCTCACCGCACCTTTTGACGGCATCGTCACCAACGAGCCGGTCCGCGAGGGCGAGTCGGTTGTTCCCGGCATTCAAAACACGGTCGGCTCCACGCTCATGACCCTCGCCGACATGAGCGTGGTCACCGCCGAGGTGAAGGTAGACGAAACCGACATCGTCAATGTCCTCATCGGCCAGCCCGCTGAAGTTACCGTCGACGCCCTGCCCGGCAGGGTCTTCAAAGGCCACGTCACCCTGGCCGGCGATCAGGCCCTGTTGCGCTCCACCGGCGTCGCCACCTTGCAATCCACCACCGGAACCGAAGAGGCCAAGGACTTCAAGGTCGTTGTCACCCTTGACAACCCCACCAGCGAACTGCGCCCCGGCCTCTCCACCACCGCAAAAATTACCACCGCGCACAAAGCCAACGTCATCTCGCTGCCCATGCAAGCCCTCACAATGCACAACCCGGCCGACGATAATCCTAAAAACAAAGACGGCGTGCAGGCCGCAAGCAGTTCGCCCGCATCTGCGGCGGCAAAGGCCGCTCCCGTCCAGGGGGTCTATGTGGTGGAAAAGGACGCGCATGGAAAGCTCCGCGCCAGGTTCGTTCCCGTCACCACCGGCATCACCGGGGCCACCGATATCGAGGTGCTTTCCGGACTCAACGAAGGCCAGGAAATTGTGACCGGCCCGTTCAAAACCCTGCGCGCCCTCAAAAACGGATCACTGGTCAAGCGGGACACGACCCAACCCGCCGCACAAGGCGCCACCAGCACCTCGGTCACAGTAAGTTAGTGTCTTGAGACTGAGATACGCAACACAAAATAGGCTGTCATTCTGAGCGAACGGGGCCCCGAACGTCTTTCGGTTCGGGGGTGGTGGGTCGAAGAATCTGCAGTGGTTTTCCTAGGAACTTGAGACTCGCTACACTAGAGATGGTTGCATCAATCGAGCACCCCGCTTCAACTTCGGCACTCAGAATCGGCTTCCAGGAGTTTGACAATGTCTTTCGACGATATCGGATCGAAGGTCCACTCATCGGATTCGAGCCCCGCGGAAGTCACTCGGCGCAATTTTCTTGCCCGCGCCTCCGCCGCCGGCCTTGCAACCTGCTTCGCTCCATGGCCCCTGCACGCCTACAGCCCGAATAAATCCGCCAAACCGCCCAAGCTTGCCATTGCCGACCAGTTCACGTTTCTCCCCCCCATGGCCGTGCATTTCGACGGATATTTTGACAACTTTATGCGCAATTCCCTCGCCCATTGGAATATGGGCGTGCTTCCCTACGCTTCCCTGGTTCAAACCTTCCGCACCGGCCGCGCCTTTTTTGGCCAGGGAGAAATGTGGGGCAAAGCGGTGCGTTCCGGCGCCATGTTCTACCGCTACACCCAGGACCAGGAGCTGAAAGCGATTCTCCAAAAGACCGTTGCCGATGCGTTGACCACCCGGCGCGCCAACGGCAGCATCAGCTGCACCGATATTCCCTTGCAACCTGAGAGCCAGGGAGGAGACCTCTGGGAACGCACCTACGTCCTGCTCGGCCTCGACTGCTATTACATGAATGTCGAAAAGGATCCCGCCGTATTGCAGGCCATGATCGACGAAGCCGATTGCACCATCGCCCAAATCGGCCCCGCGCCCAAGGTCGAAATCACCGAGCAGGGCTGGAGCGCAAACCACATCGAATCCAGCACCATCCTCGAGCCCATCATGCGCCTCTACAAATTGACCGGCGAGCCGCGCTACCTCGAGTTTGCCCAGTACATCCTCAAATCAGGCGGCTCCAAAGGCTACAACATCTTTGAGCTGGCCTATGAAAACACCGACCCTGAAAAAATCGGTGGCCCGTACCCCAAAGCCTACGAGATGATGGCCCTCTTTGAAGGCGTGGCTGAGTATTACCGCGTCACCGGCGACAGCTACTACCTCCAGGCGCTCCTTAATCTGTTCCACAAAATCATCGAAAAGGAAATCACGCTTATCGGCAACGGCGGCGGCGATCAGCCCTACAAGCCCTATGTCACCGGCGAGGCTTGGGATTACACCGCGCTCGAACAGACCAATCCCAAGATGGACCGCATGATGGAAACCTGCACCGGCGTAACCTGGCTCAAGCTGTGCAGCCAGATCTGCCGCCTCACCGCCGATCCCGCCGCCATCGACGCCATCGAGCAATACGCCTACAACGGTTTGATCGGCGCCATGAAGCCCGAGGGAGACGGCTTCAGCTACGTTAACAAGTTGAACGGCGTCAAAACCAATCCCCATGGATGGGGAACCACAATTCACGGCGTCGCCGTCACCTGCTGCAATCTCAACGGCCCGATGGGCCTCGCCTACCTGCCGCTCGTCGCGGTCATGCAATCCAAAACCGGCCCGGTCGTGAATCTCTATAATCAGGGCTCGGCAGTTGCCGCCACGCCCGGGGGACAATCAGCCCATCTGGCAATTGAAACGCGCTACCCGCTCGACGGCGCCATTGCCGTAAAGGTCTCGCTCAACAAACCTGAGCGTTTCACCCTGCGGTTGCGCATTCCTGCCTGGAGCAAGTCGACGCCGCTGATGGTCAACGGGAAGGCCGTCGAGGTCACTCCGGGTACTTATGCCGAGTTACACCGCCGCTGGGCTTCGGGAGACATTGTGCATCTTACTTTGGATATGAGCACCCGTTTGATTCCTGCTCCGCACGGAAGCAACCGCGAAGGCGACAACTTTGTCGCTCTGATGCGCGGACCCATCGTCCTCGCGCGCGACGAAAACATCGATCCGGCCTACAACCAGCCGGTTGCCATTGCTGCGAAGAACGGCCTGGTAAGTGTGACGCCCGTGCCGGCCACGCTGCCGGCAACGCGCATGCAGTTTCGCGTGCCCGCCGCCGATGGCAGTTTTTTCGACGTAGTGGATTACTCCACCATCAATAACTGGAATGGGAAGCACACCTGCACCTGGATGCCGATTGCTGCTCCCGCAACAACGTAGTAAAGGAAGAGATCGCAATGGCTCTAAGCACCATTGGCAGCGAAGAACTCGTGCAACCGGCGCCCAGGCCGCAAGGCGACGTCATCGTCGTGGAAGACCTGTGGCGCACTTACGATATGGGCTCAGAACAGCAGGTGCAGGCGCTGCGCGGCATCTCCATGCGCATCCGCCACAACGAGTACGTCGCCATCATGGGTCCCTCCGGCTCGGGAAAATCCACGCTCATGAACCTCATCGGCTGCCTCGATACCCCCTCTCGAGGCCGTTACTGGCTCAACGGCCAATTGGTCAGCGAGCTCGACGACGATCAGCTCGCCCGCATTCGCAACAAGGAAATCGGCTTCGTCTTTCAAACCTTCAATCTGCTCTCCCGCGCCACAGCGCTCCACAACGTCGAGCTGCCCCTCATCTACAACGGAACCCCCCCCGCCGCCCGTCTCGTTCGCGCCAAAGAATCCCTCACCGCCGTCGGACTTGAATCGCGCATGAACCACAAGCCCAACGAGCTCTCCGGCGGCCAGCGCCAACGCGTGGCCATCGCCCGCGCCCTCGTCAACCGCCCCTCCATCATCCTTGCCGACGAGCCCACCGGCAACCTCGACTCCAAAACCGGCATTGAGATCATGGCCCTCCTCGACTCGCTCCACGCCAACGGCAACACCATCGTCGTTGTCACCCACGAGCCCGACATCGCCGAATACGCCCATCGCGTCATCCACATCCGCGACGGCCAAATCTTCTCCGACGAACCCTCCCGCCGCTTCCGCTAAAAGAGTCCACCAACCCACCGCGCCACGAACCCACCGTACCCCATCCATTCCACAGCTTCATCGTGGAATGGGTGGGAATCCACGAACCCACCGCGGGCGCGGAGAATCTACGAACCCCAACCCAAATCCATCCCGGCAGCAAAACCTCCGAATTCCACCTTGCGACTTCTTTTTGTCGCAAGGATGGAAAGTCCAATCCTCTTCTGCGGCGCAAGCCGCGGCTGCCCCACCGCAGGTGGCCGCGTCTGCCCACCGCAGGGGGCAGGTGGTTCATGTTTTCCCCACTCCCGCCGATAACTCAACTGTTGCCCGGTTGTGCTGTTTTAGGGACACGGAGGCGAGCCACGTTGAGATCCATGCAGAGCACCGCTTACCTCCCGCCGCAATCCTCGCTTCCCGGCCTCACTCTTGTGGAAGTCGATTCGCCGCCCGCCCTTCAAGTTGTCGGCGTCAGCGCCGCATGGCGCAAGCTCATCATGCAGGCTGAAATGGCCGCGCCCCACGTGCAGATCGCCGCCATTGAAGGCGAGCACGGCTCCGGCAAGCACACGCTGGCCCGTTATCTCTTCAGCCGCTCTCCACTGGCCAACTCCAGGTTTCAGCGCCGCGACGCCCGCGAATGGCTCGTCGCCGACGCCGATCCCTCCACCCTTGCCGGCTTCACCTACCTCGATCGCGTTGACCTGCTCGCCCCGCCGGGCCAAGGCCTGCTCCTCGGCGTCCTCAAAGCCCTTCAGGACCGTCCCGCCGGCCGCGCCGTCCTTCTCGCCTCCACCCAAACTTCGTTGCGGCAAATGGCCGGTCAGGGCCTGCTCATGCCCGACCTCGCCTTCCGCCTAACCGCCGTCCGCTTTACCATTCCACCATTGCGCCTGCGCCGCGAAGACATTGCCCCCCTCGCCCAATCCCTGCTCGACCGCATCTGCGCCCGCTATCAGCAACACCCCGTTGTTTTCGGCCCCGGCGCGCTCGCCCGCCTCCTCCAGCACAACTGGCCCGGCAACATTCGCGAACTCGCCGGAATCCTTGAAACCGCGCTGCTCGAAGCCGAAAACGGCGTCATCCGCGCCTCCGATCTGGCCCTCCCCTCCGGCCTCGAAATCCAATCCGACCCCCAATCCACCCTGCCCACCGGCAACCTCTCCCTCGATTCCGTCATCCGCCAGCACGTCCAATATGTTCTCGATCTCAACCGCGGCAACAAGCTCCGCGCCGCCCGCCAACTCGCCATCTCCCGCTCAACGCTTTACCGCATCCTCGGCAACGAAGCCATCCTCGCCCACTAATCTTAGCCGCCGTCGAGCGCCTTGCAGTAAACTCTCCGCGCCCCATCCTTTTCGCTCTTTCCTGCGCAAAGGGTGGGAAACAACGACCTCGGCTCCCGCACAATCCTCACCAATATTCACCTGTCGCATAGAAAAACAATTCCCTTCGATGCAACTCCCCATCGTCATTTATTCTCTAAACCATCGGAGGTAAGATCATGTCTCACGCTAGAACCATCGTTTTTGCTGCTCTTGCGCTGTTATTTGTGTTCAGCGCTCCATCCCTGGGCCCGGCTCAGGTCGTCGTAGGCATCGGTGTCCCGCCCGTCTGCCCCTACGGCTACTTCGACTATCCCCCCTACGACTGCGCCCCTTACGGCTATTACGGCCCCGACTGGTTTATCGGCGGCGTGTTCATCGGAGCCGGCCCCTGGTTCCACGGCCCACACGGCTTCTACGGCCACGTCGATAACCGCTTCGACCCCCGCAACGGCTATCACGGCCCGCTGCCGGAACATGGTGCGCAGCGTTTCAACCACTTCCAGGGCAATGAAGCGCGCGACGGCCACGGCCACGTAGGCAATGCCGGCCACGATGCCAGCCACGAGCACGCTCTCCCCGGCTTCCACGGCGGAGGCGGCGGAGCATATCGCCGCTAAAGGCCATCCCAACCCCCAATCCGAAAGCGGGATAAGCCCTTGGCGGTTTATCCCGCTCCATTCCCTCGGTCCTCGGTCCCTGGCCATCGAACAATCCTATTTTCCCATCTCCTCCAGCGTCTTCCTTCCCGCCCGCACGACCGTGTAATCGGCTCCAAGCCCATGGCCCTCGCCAGCCCCCCATCGAATCCGGCGGGATCGCCCCCCTTTCCTCACTCTTTTAAAGCTTGAACACGACTGACCGGTCGCGCACCTGGTCTACCCCCTCCATGGGATTCGACAGACAGTCGGTAACGCCTTCCTGCATGGTGACATGGCCGCTTGAAATCCGACCTAGTTGGTCGTATATTAAATCAGGACTAATTCAGTCGGAGTTTTGGACCCTGGTCGATTCTTGCGGAATTTTGGGGATAGTACGGTGAAGATTTTTTATTTTAGCGTTGTCATTTTTCTCATCCTCTTGGGTTTTGTGCCCGCTTTTTGGGGCGAAGGGGTTTTTAGCATTTCAGGCACGGTGCTTGACCCGAGCGGGGCACGCGTCTCCGGTGCGCGCGTGGTGGTAAGCACCGACTCGCCGGGCGCGGTTCTGGAGGCGAAGACCGGCGATCAGGGCGAGTTTCACATCCTGGCGCCGGCGGCGGGCAGCTACCACGTGGAGATCACGGCGGAGGGGTTCAAGCCACTCGCCGCTGCCGCGGTTCTGACCGCCGAGTCGCCGGCCGCGGAGCTGGATATGGTGCTCGAAGTGGCTGGGCGCGCGGAGACCGTGGAGGTGACCGCGGAGACCCTGGCGGCCGAGACCACCAGCACGCAACTGGGCGAGACGCTGGACTCAAAAAAGATGGAAAACGTGCCGCTGAACGGTCGCAGCTATACCGACCTGATGGCGGTGCAGCCGGGGATTGTTCCGGCCAATACGGCGCAGCCGGGCGCGGTGATCATGACCGGCGTGGCATCGACGCCGCCCTCGGGCGACGCCAACCCTGGAAACCTCTCCATCAGCGGCCAGCGCGAGGAGTCAAACGGCTTCAGGGTCAACGGCAGCGACGTGGAGGAAGATGTGAACATGGGCACTTCGATTGTGCCCAACCTCGACGCGATCGACAGCTTTCGCGTGCTGACCAGCAACTTCGACGCGGAGTACGGCAACTCCAGCGGCGGGCAGGTGCTGGTGACCACCAAAGCCGGCACGGCTGCATGGCACGGAACGGCGTTTGACTTCCTGCGCAACACGGCTGTGGATGCGCGGAATTATTTTTCGCAGGATCGCGCTGCATACCGGCAAAACCAGTTTGGAGGGACGGTTGGAGGAACGCCGTTCCATAAGAGCGTGACGGTGTTTGCGGATTACCAGGGAACGCGGTTGACCGAGGGCATCGACACGGGAGATATTGCGGTTCCGTCGGCGGCCGAGCGCAACGGTAATTTCAGCCAGGCGCCGCTCACAGGCAGCGTGAATGGTACGGCGTGGGCCGCGCAACTGACCGCGCTGCTGCAACAGGCAGGGGTCAACGAAACGGTCACGGCCGGAGAGCCTTACGCTCAGGTGTTTCCTACCGGGCAGATTCCGCAAGGTGTGTGGTCTGCGCCCGCGCAATATTTGCTGGCTTCGATTCCCGCGCCCAACGCCGGGGCGGCGATTTTCAGTACGGCCTTGCAGGCGGAAACGCTTGAGGACGACAAGGGCGCGCTGCGCGTGGATTGGACGCACGGCAAAGGCACGCTTACCGGCTATTACTTTCTCGATGGCTACTCGCTGCTGAATCCGTATCCCACTGGGACAGGCGGGGCCAGCGTGCCCGGTTTCAGCGCAACATCCAATGGGCTGGCGCAACTGGGCAGCCTGGGCCACACCATGACCTTCGGCGATACGGCGCTCAACGAGTTTCACTTGAGTTATATGCGCAATGCGAATGCCGTGGGCCAGCCTCGCGGCGGCGTGGGACCATCGCTCACCTCGCAGGGATTTTCCGCGCCGCCTGCGGGCATTGTGGCGCTCAAGCCCTCCACCGAGGGCATTGAAAATATCGCCTTCAACGACTTCACCATGGGCGTGGACACGACGGCCCTGGTGCAGGCGGAAAACATCTATGAAGTTGCTGACGCTTTCTCCCGCATCATTGGCCAACACGGGCTCAAGTTCGGCGGCGAAGTGCACGCCAACCAGATCAACACGCATCCAGACGTGATTTTCAACGGTAGCTTTGCCTTCAACGGCTCTGAGACCGGCCTGGACTTTGCGGACTTTCTTCTCGGCGTGCCGTCGAGTTATACGCAGGGGCAGGCGGGCAGCTTTTATAACCGCAATTTATACATGGCCGCCTTTGCGCAAGATAGCTGGAAGTTATCCAGCGAGTTAACGGTGAATTATGGCGTGCGGTGGGATCGCATACGGCCGTGGCTTGAAAAATATAACCAGTTACAAACTCTGGTGAAGGGCGAACAGTCAGAGGTTTTTCCCGGAGCGCCGCTTGGCCTGGTCTTCCCCGGCGACCCTGGCGTTCCGCGCTCGCTTGCGCCAGCCCGCGAAGATTTTGCTCCGCGCGCGGGCGTGGCTTACTCGCCATTCTTCGCCACTCCGTGGCTGCACAAGCTTACCGGCGAGCCAGGCCAGACCAGCATCCGGCTTGGGTATGGGATTTTTTATACCGCCTACGAAGGCTTGTCGGCGGGCATCATGAGCGCCAATCCGCCCTACGGTTACACGTACACTTCCGCCGCGCCACCGCTGTTCACCTCGCCGTTTACCGTGGCTGCTACGGGAGCGAGTGCCGGCCAGCGCTTTCCGTTGCAAAAAGTCGCCCGTGGAGCGACTCCCGCCGATCCCGACGCCAGCGTGGATTGGTCGCAGTTTGAGCCGCTGGTGGGCATTCCGGCTGTCGATCCGCACGATGAGACTCCTTACGCCGAGCACTGGATGGCCAGCGTCGAGCGGCAATTGGGCGCGTCCACGCTGGCCTCGCTTAGTTATGTGGGCACCGCATCGCATCATCTGCTGGTTTTGGAAGAGGCCAACCCCGCCGACCCTGCTCTCTGCCTGAGCCTCGCTCCGGCTTGCGGCCCTTTCAACGAGCAGGCCGCGCGCACCCAGTTTGGCCCTGCCTTCGGCAGCGTCGAATTGCAGCGAACCATCGCCAACGCCAACTTCAACGCTCTCGAAGCTACGCTCAACCATCGCGGACACGGGCTCGACCTGTTAGCCAGCTACACGTGGTCAAAGTCCATCGATCAATCGGGCGGTTTGCCGGAGCCTGTGAATCCGGTGAACCCGTCGTTCAGCCGCGCGCTGTCGTCGTTTGACCTGCGCCAGAACCTGGTGACCAGCTTCCACTACGAGTTTCCCCGGCTCAAGGACGGCAACCGTCTCAACTGGCTTGCGCAAGGCTGGGCGCTGGCGGGCATTGCGCGCTTTACCACTGGGCTGCCTGTGACGCTGCTCAACAACAACGACACATCGCTGCTGGGCACGATTCCCAACGGCATCAACAACAATGGCGTGGATACACCGGACTGGAGCGGCGGCTCGCTGAAGCTGCACACCAATCCGCGCGGCGGTGCCGCGGTGTTTGACGCCAGCCAGCTTTCGTTGCCTGCGCTGGGAACCATGGGCAATGCGCGGAGGCGTTTCTTTTCCGGGCCGGGACTGGAAAACCTGGACGCTACGCTTTCAAAAACAGTGCCGCTGCACAGGGAGGGCGCGCTGGAGTTCCGCGCCGAAGCGTTCAACGTTTTTAACCACGCACAGTTTTTCGGCGCGGCTGCGGTTGAGGGAAATATTTCCACCAAAATTTCCAGCACCGATTTCGGCACCTTCGGCCAGGCAGTCAGCGCCATGCCGCCACGGCTGATGCAGCTGGCAGTGCGCTATCGATTTTGAAGAGCGCATTTCTGCCGTGCGCCGCGAAGAGTTCGCCCTTTGAGGTTCGTGGTATCCCACCCACTCGTCAAAACCGACGAATACATAGGGCACGGGAGTGAGCGTTCTCGTTGAGACAGAAAAAGGCCGCTC
>JBEKEQ010000151.1:0-9734 GCA_050013735.1 Occallatibacter sp. | reverse complement strand
ACAGGCCAGGGGCACGCCAAACTTTGGCCATCCTTCTTGATTATTGGGGAATTGGGAAGCTTAACCGTGTGATGTGGGTCACCGGGAAATGCGAGACTGCAGTCGCCTTGCCGTCAAACATTAAGCGTGGAGCAGTTCAGTTGGTCTTGGTGAACTCAATCCTCATGCTGCGGAAATTCACGGTGAAGGGCCGCGCCTGCTGCATCACATCGTAGCCGAGATTGGCAGCCGCCCAGGCGCTGGCGCCTGTGGTTTGATCCAAGAGAATAACAGCGGGCTTGAGGTGAACTTCACGGCCGAACCGGAAATTGAGATTAGGCAGAGAGAGCGACCGCTGCGCCGTCGTGCCGGAAAGGCCGTTCATCGTATGGCTCTCGGTGCTGCCGCTCCTCAGAAGTTGCGGATAGAGTTTTGCGAAGGCCGGATTGATTGTGGTTTGCGTGGCTCCCGTGTCAAAGGTGACGGTGAGTGGCCGGTCTTCAAAGTCGATTTGGGTGAGCGGTAACTCGCCCTCGAAAAAAAGAGGGGCTGTCGCAATGCTCCGCTCGGCCTTGTTTGCTACCCGTAGCGTTCCGTCGGTGTGAAAACCAAGGCTGCCGAGCGCGAGAAGCGGCTGGATGCCGAGGATGGCATGTTGATCCTTTGGGACTCGGACAAAGGCTCCATTGGTGTCGGCAACGACAAGAAAAGGTACATTTCTGATGTGGGTCGCACCGATAACCAGATTCTTTACTTCGACCAGCCGCAACTCGGGTCCGTTGAGGCCATTTATATCGCTCAGTCTGGTGGTTGAGAACTGTGCGGTAAGGCCCAGATGCGCAGCTTCCAGTTCACTCATCAATGAAATATTGAGCCCGGTATCCACCATATAGCTCCTGGCGAGACTGTTAACGACGACGGGCATGAACACGTTGCCGTCAATTGTCTCGCTTTGAACGCTTGCGGGACGACTGCTGGAGACCTTGAGATCGGGATCGGAACCGAGCAAGGCAAACAGCGAGCGGACATTTGCGAGGTCCGGCGCGTCGGGCCTGGCGGCAAGCATTGCAAGAATCTGCGCTTGTGCATCATGGAAGCGGCCAATGCGGAGGTACAAGTGGGACAGGGCCGAATGCGCTTGATAGGCGTTAGCGCTTTGGGGAGCTTGTTGAATGACGGTCATTAGCTCCCTCTGGGCGAGGGCACGGCGGTCGGCAGCGGCATCAAGTTCTCCCTGGCAGAGCAAGGTCAGCTTCTGGCCTTGTGCCCCGAGCTTCTGAACCGTAACCCAATCTCGGTTTGTGCAGGAGGGTTTGTCTTGAGCGAGCGCAGGTGAATGCGCACTGAGAAAAGCTATGCCGGCATGCAAGATGTGAATCCATAAAAAGCGGAAACCCGTTCTCATCAGACATCTCCCGAATGTCTTTTCGCGCGCTCCTTGCGCTGAGCTACGATTTTATCGGATGTCTTGGCGGGCTGGCTCTCTCCAGGCGGGGAAGGCAAGTTGGAAGGTCGGCGGATTGCGCACCCGATGGGCTGGAGCCCGCCCAGAACTGATTACAGCCCGGTGGTGTGCGCGGCGGCTGCTTCCATGCGGGAGAGGATTAAGCGCATCTCCTCGAACTCGGGGCGGCCGTGGAGGGGGGTCAGGCGCGGATCGGCGAGCATCTGGAAGAACCAGGGACAGCGGGTATCGGCGGAGGTTCGCAGGGCGGCGAGTGCGGCATCGTTGTCGCCCAGGGCAACGTGAACAGCGGGATTGAAGGAACTGATCACGTAGCGCTCGCGGCTGAGCCATTGCAGGCGTTCGAGGATGGCGCGCGCCTCGTCTGTGCGGCCCGCGCAGGCCAGGGCATAGCTATGCGCGGCGGTGGCAATGTCGAAGTAGGGCGAGCGCTGCTCGAGTTCCTGCGCCAGTTCGATGGCCCGCGCCGTCTCACCGTGGAATGCCAGAATGAGCGCTCCGTAAATGCTGCTTCCTTCGTGATCGGGATAGAGCTTGATTCCCTGGCGAATCTGGTCGACGCTTTCGGTGGCCTGTCCCGCCAGGTGCAGCGCCCAGGCAAGGCGGTTATGCAGCCAGGGCGAATAAGGGTCCTGCTGCATGGTGGCGCGCAGCAGCTGAATGGCCTCGTCAAAGCGATGGCGGCTCAGCGCAAGCATCACGCGCAGGCGGGTAATCCAGGGATCGTGGGGCAGATGAGCGCTGAGAGAGAAGGCATGAATGGCTTTGGGCAGATTGTGGTCCACATGGAAGCTGATCCAGCCGAGAGCGGGCAGAAGAGCCCCGGCGCCAGCGGGCAATACGGTGGGCAACTCCCCGCCAGAGCGAACGGCCTGCGCCAAGGGCTCAGCAGTGCGGCGCACCAGGTCGGCACAGACGGCGGGGGCCATGAAGCCGTAAAACGCCTGGGTGACGCAGAGGTGCACAAGGTCGACCTTGGCGGCGAACAGCGAGGGATCCAGTTCGATGGCCTGACTGAGTTGTTGCAGGCCGTCCTGCATCCGGTGGCGCTGCAAAGTCTGCCATTCATGGTGGGCGCGCTGGTAAATTTCGAAGGCGTCCTTACGTCCTTGGCGTTTTCGCCGTTCGATGAATGGTTCGCCCGCCGCTCTAATTGACAGTCCTTCACTTTTCAACCCCGCCGACGAGGACCTGTCGTCGGGGACCCCGGATTTCCACCCCGCCGACGAGGACCTGTCGTCGGGGACCCCGGATTTTCCGGTAGCGGGCGGAACATGCTCTCGGAGGCGAGCCCCGGAGGACGCCTGCCGCGTACTGGACGTCTCTAGTAGCTGGCGGGGCGCCGCGGGGCTCTGCGGAGCTTCTTCCGCGCGGGACGGCGAACGGGCTGTGTTGAGGCGGAAGGCGAGGCGGTTGACCAACTCCATTTCGAGTCCGGTGGAGCGGCTTCGATCGACAAGCACATCTTCCACCCAAATCTGGGTGCCATCCTCGACGCGGACCATCTCGATGCGCAGCCGGAAATGCGAGGGAAGGACGCGGAGAATGCCAGTCAGAACCAGGTCGGCATGGAGAGCCTCACCGATTTGCTGGCCCGTGAAACCGCGCAGAGCTAACGTGAAGACGGAATCCCGGGCAAGCACAGACACCGTTGTCTGGTGCACCCTGGTAAGCCGGGCAATGGTCTCCTCGGCGACGGCCAGGCCGAGATGTTCAGGAACTCCGTAATGGGTGGCGAATGGCGGGATTGCCAGCCGCGGCAGCGCGGGCGCCGGTGCCGCGAAGTGCGACCGCACTTCGGCTGACAAACGGTACCCCCGCTTGTAAACGGTCTGAATGCAGTCCTCCGGCTCAAGCAGCGCGCGCAATGAAGATATGCACTTGGGAACGCTGTCCGAGGTCACATGCACGTCGCCCCACAGAGCCTGTTTCAGTTGCTGTGGGGTAACGATTTGGCCGGTGTGGGCGAGCAAAAATTCGAGCGCTGCAAGCTCCTTGGGAGGCAAGTGAACGGGCTTCTCTCCGCGGAACAGCGAACCGTACGGCTCGAGGCGGAAGCCCGCGAAGGTGAGCCCTTTCTCGGCAAGCGAGCGGCTCGAACTTGCCGCGGCTGCCGCAGGCAGCGGAGACTCCTTGCCGGGAACCCCTGTAGCTGCGGCTTCCGGCAATGCTGGTGTGCGCGATCTCTTCCGTTCCAACGCAACTCCCTCGAGTCGCAGTCAAACTCCACGCTCATCTCTAACCGAACGCAAAAAACGAGCGGTAGCCGTCGACAGTGCTTGCGGCGACTTGGGCGACGGAAAGCCGAGGGAAAAAGAAGAGATCAGTAGCACCCGCAAATCCCCGACATCCGTAACCGTGGGTCCCCTGCTGTTCGTTGATTATGCATGTTCGTCGGCCTGAGGGGAGGCATTTTCATCGATTTCTCGAGGCTTGAAGTAATAAAAAGTGGTTACTAAATTACAAATTAGTAAACTGTCAAAATGGAGCGCATCTGTATGAATACTTGGTATTTGGGTGCACTTTTTTGCAAAATCGAACGAGCCGGCGTTAGGTTCCCCACACGCCCGGGGATTGGAGGAGCGGGAAAACAAAGAAAACACACAATTCGATGTTGCCGACGCGGGTAACCGGATTGCCGGCGATTGGTAATTGGAAGTGTTTAAGAAGTAACCAATTCGTGCATTCATCATGGAAGGTGGGTCATACCGGTTTTTCCACAAGCACTCAAGAGGCCGCTCCCAACATGCGCTGGTGTGCTGCATTCTGAGCCCGGTGGCAAGAGGTGAGAGACAGCGAAAAACTTCAGAAAACCATCAGGAACTGGAACATCGACGGCTGTCAGAATGATGAGGGCACAAAACGAAGTGTCTCTGAGGAGTTTGTCATGGCCAAGAGTGTTTCCTATGCCCAGTGGTCGCTGGAGCCCTACTGTATCGGCATGAAGCTGCGCTCACTGCGAACGCAGAAACGGTTGACGCTATCGCGGCTTGCGGCGGAGACGGGGTTGTCGACGGCGCTGTTATCGAAGCTCGAAACGGACCGGATGACTCCAACGCTGCCAACGCTGGCCACAATCAGCCGCGTTTATGGGGTGGGGATGAGTTACTTTTTTGCCGAGCCGGCGCGGCATGCGCTTTCCATCACGCGCAAGGCCCACTTGCAGGGCAACGGCCGCGGCGTGGATCCGGTGAAGGTAACGCCGCTTAACGCCATTTCTGAAAAGCCCCGGCTGGTGGCGCAGATGGTTGAATTTCCGCCCGGCGGGGTTACCACCGTCTCCGATAGTTTCCGCGAGGGTAGCGGCCTGGTTTATGTGCTCGAGGGAAAACTGCAGCTGGATGCCGGGGGTATGCACGAAGTGCTGGAGGCGGGCGATTGCGCTTATATGGAAAGCGAGATGGCGCTGGCCTGGAGCGCGGCGGGCAAGCATCGTTGCCGGGTGCTGGCGGTGCTGCCGGGGGCGCGGCCGCGCGGTGACAGCTGAGCCGGCGCGCCGCTGCGCCTGTGGAACTGAGAGAAGGTTTGCTGGTTGCAGAGCCAGTCTGTAGGATGGATTGGAAATTAAGCGACTGGAGATCATGCGACCCAACTTTCATTTGATGAAGGCGACCCTTACCGGCGCTTTGGGCGGCCTGCTATTCGGATTCGATACGGTGGTCATCGCCGGCGCCATTGAAGCGCTGGTGAAGCTGTACAACCTGAGCCCGCATCAGGAAGGGTTCACGGTTGGTATCGGGCTGATCGGCACGGTGGTGGGAGCGCTGGGCGCCGGCGTAGTGGGCCAAAAGATGGGCGGCCGCGAAGCTTTGCGCTTTACCGCAATCCTCTATGTCGTTTCTGCCGTGGGTTGCGGCCTGGCCTGGAACTGGCCGGCATTCTTGATCTTCCGGTTCGTGGGAGGCGTGGGCATTGGCGCGTCTTCGGTGTTGGGGCCGGTCTACATTGCGGAACTGGCACCGGCCAAGTGGCGCGGGCGGCTGGTGAGCATCTTTCAATTCAACGTGGTGCTGGGCATCCTGGTGGCGTACGTGTCGAACTACGGAATTCGGCTGCTGCACCTGGGCGCGGCGGAGTGGCGCTGGCAAGTGGGTGTGGCCGGCTTCCCGGCTATCGCCTTTCTGGTGCTGCTCTACGGCATTCCGCGCAGCCCGCGCTGGAGCGCGTCGAGGGATCGGATTGATGAGGCCCTGGCCGTGCTCAAGATGATGGGTGAGCCGGACCCCAAGGCCGAGCTTGCTGACATCCGCATGGCGCTCAAGCAGGAGAACGCTTCGGCACATGAGCGGGTGTTCCAGTGGAAGTACCGCTATCCGCTGTTTCTGGCCATCTCGATCGGAGCCTTTAATCAGTTGGCGGGGATCAACTCCATCCTCTATTACCTGAACAGCATTTTTTCCGCGGCCGGGTTCAGCCAGGTTTCAGGAGACCAGCAGGCCATCGCCATTGGCGCGACCAACTTCGTTTTTGCGATGGTGGGCATGTCGCTGATCGACAAGATCGGCCGCAAAACGCTGCTGTTGGTGGGCGCTGCGGGGACGGCCACTTGCCTGGCCGGCGTGGCGTGGCTGTTTGCGACGAATTCTCATCCCGGAGCGCTGGTCTGGCTGCTGGTGGTTTATATAGCCTTCTTCTCCATGTCGCAGGGCGCGGTGATCTGGGTTTACATAGGCGAGGTTTTTCCGACTTCGGTCCGTTCCAAGGGGCAGGGGGTGGGCAGCGCCAGCCATTGGATCATGAACGCGGTCCTCCAGATGGCCTTTCCGGTGGTGGTGCACGCCATGAACAAGGGAACGCCGTTCGTGTTTTTCGCAGCCATGACGGTGGTGCAGTTTGTGGTGGTGCTGTTTACTTACCCGGAGACCAAGGGACAGACGCTGGAAGCGTTGCAGCGGAGGCTGGTGCCGGGGGATTAGAACTGTGTGAGCCGACGCGAAAACGCAGCGCGGGTCTAACTCCCGCTATGCATAAACGCAGCTGCGGTGGTTTGGGCGTAGGAGCAATCTGCGGAGATGGGACATTTGTGGCATAGGGGCGCTTTGTCTTTGCAGAGAGTCTTCCCGTGAACGCGCAGGAGCAGATGCGCTTCCTTTAGGCGCTCCGGCGTAGTTGGCAGTTCGGGCTTTAGCGCTTCCTGGACGGAACGATAGGTGGCTCCATAGTTTTTCTGCGAGCGGCCCCAGCCGACCCTGACCAGCACGCGGAGGCCATTCGACTCCAGCGGCAGCCCGCACGAAATTCCGCACAGGAGCAGGATCTTCTCCGCTCCGGGATCGCCGATGGTGGGGAACTGCTTGAGAGCCTTCTTTGCCTCGGCGTAGGGCATCTTGAAGATGCTGTCAAGATCGCCGCCGTATTGATTCAGGGTGATGCCTGCGATTTGGCGCCAGCGGAAGACGCGCGTCTCGGGACGCATGCCTCCTCTTTGTGCAAGCGGCAGCAGCAGCTTGTCAGCTGCGGCGTCGATGGCTGCCGCATTCAGCCCCACCTGGTCGCGCAGCGCTTCGAAGACCTCCCGGCGGCGCTCGTCGGGCAGCAGGTAGCAGGCGTTCTCCCACATCACCAGCTCAAACGGACCCTTGGCGGGCGGGACTTCGGGTTTGCCGTAGTGCTTTTTCAGACCGGCGACGATCTTGCTGAATTCCGGCATGGGGAGCCCTCCTGATGAGGCATTCCGGCATATTAACAAGCGCCGACTCCTGGCGGGCAAGCCGCGCAGGCGAGGGAAAGGCGAAAATGTGCTACACTGAAGTTGCGCTCAGTGATTTGGCCGTGAGCGGCGGCGAGCCTCTAAAGAAGGCTAGTTTGCCTGGCACAGATTTTCCCCCAAGCCCCTACAGCGTATACCCATGAATGTCCCGCCCCGGGGACTGCGCATTGGGCCTCAAAAGAGGTCCGGCGCGATGAAAACCGGGAACAAGCGGGAATGGGTAGCCGGACAGCAATGTGCCGTCTGGCGTCGAAGTAGCGTGTGGCAGCTCCGGGCCTCGGGCGTTCTTTTGAATGCCTCGCGGCCAGTCTTTAGAACGGCTTTCGGTTCTCCCTTACGCATATACAAGAGCAGGTTCGCGTGCGAACAGGATTCGTGTGCGCAACTAAAGTCCGCTCCGATTGCAGGCCGCCAGGGAAAACCGCGGCTCGCGGAGCACTTAGGAAAGTTCAACCATTTTGACTACACAGTTTACTCAGTTCCAACTTTCGCCCGCCCTGTTGGCGCGGCTCGACAAAAACAACTTCGAAGTTCCCACCCCGGTGCAGGTGGGCTGCATTCCTCCGGCGCTGGAAGGCCGCGACGTGCTGGCCACCGCGCAGACCGGAACCGGCAAGACGCTCGGCTTCCTCATTCCCATTGTGGAGCTGCTGCAAAAGGCAACCTCGCGCGGCCCGGCTGCACACGCCCTCATCCTGCTCCCCACGCGCGAGCTGGCCATGCAGGTGGAGCAGGCATTCCTTGCCATCCGTTCCAGCTCAGAGCAGACCGTGGCTCTGGTAGTTGGCGGGCTGGCGGAGCGCGCGCAGCTCGATGCTATTCGGCGCGGCGCGCGGCTGATTGTGGCCACTCCCGGACGGCTTGAGGATTACCTCAAACGCAAGCTGGTGCGGCTTGACCAGGTAAAGATTTTGGTGCTCGACGAGGTAGACCGGATGCTCGATATGGGCTTCCAGCCGGCTATCGCGCGCATTGCGGCCATGCTGCCGGCGGCGCGGCAAACGCTGTGCTACTCGGCCACGCTTGAGGGTCCGGTGAAGGAAGTGGCGCGCAAGTATCTCAACAATCCGGCCCGCGTGGAGATTGGTTCCGTGCTGAAGCCCGCGGAAAACGTGGAGCTGCGCACCTTTGAAGTGGCGCCGGACAAAAAGCAGGAGCTTCTTGAGCACTTGCTGGGCGCCGAGACGGGCAGCTTCCTGGTTTTTGTGCGCACCAAGCATGGAGCGGACCGCGTGGCCCGGCGGCTGAGCCGTTCCGGGTGGTCGGCCACACAGATTCATGGCGACCGCTCGCAGGCCCAGCGCAATGCCGCTTTGCGCAGCTTCTCCGAGGGGCGTCACCGGGTGCTGGTAGCCACCGATGTGGCCGCCCGCGGCATCGACGTGGCCAATGTGGCCCACGTGATCAATTTCGACTTGCCCAAGGTTGCCGAGGACTTTGTCCACCGCGTTGGCCGGACCGGACGGGCTTCGGCGCATGGCGTGGCGTCCACCTTTGCCGGACCGGCGGAGCGCGGCGACCTGCGCAAGATCGAGAAGGCGCTTTCGATTCAGATGAAGCGATTCAGGGTTAGCTCGGTGAGCGCGAAGGCGGCGTAAGAGCAGCTATTAGCGTTCAGCTTTTAGCTTTCAGCCCCGCCAAGGCGTGTCGGACGGTTGAGGATCGTACATTTCCAGGTCCCAAAATGGGGACCTGGGGGCACGTACAAGTCGCATGAGGTCTGTTGGGCATCAAACCAATTGCGCCTTAGCGGCGTCAAATTCATATCCGGGCCCAAATGGCCCGTGGTATGCTTCTCACACCTATGGGAACAGCTATGATTGAACTCGACCGCGAAATAGCCGCCTACGAAACCATGCGCGCTGAACTTGAGAATCAGCACATGGGCGAGTGGGTGCTCGTCTTCGAGGGGAAGCTGATAGGTACCTTTCCGTCGTTCGACGAGGCCGCACAGGTTGACGTGCGGGATTTTGGCAGAGGGCCATACCTCATAAGGCAGGTCGGAGCACCGCCTGTCACCATGCCCGCCTCGGTCGTCTACAATCTGCAACATGCCTAGCGCAAAATGCGGGTTTATGAACGTGCCGGGTGGCCATTCGGCGGTAGATCTCCTGGTTCAATGGGGACCTACGATCCTTGTGGATATCGGGTTTGATCCGAAATTCACTGTGACTCAGGGCAGTCCAACACCCGCTCCTTTACCAGGAGTCACTGGGTTCAACGCACTCGTGGACACCGGAGCCACTGAGTCCTGCATTGATAGCCTTCTCGCGGCACAACTGAATCTCCCAGTCGTGGATAGGCGGGTAATTGCCGGAGCGCACGGGGCCAAGGAAGTTGGCGTACATTTGGCACAAATACATGTGGCCGCGCTCGGATTCACGATTTATGGCGCGTTCGCGGGAGTTGATCTACGCGCCCGGGGGCCAGCTTCATAGTGCGCTTCTGGGTCGCACATTTCTAAGGCATTTTAAGATGGCATACGACGGCACCACTGGCGATGCGGAGATAACTGGTCCGAATCCATAACCCTCGATTCTCTCGGTGCAGATCATTTGCCCTACCGCTGCGGTCTACTTT
>JBEKEQ010000150.1:0-9738 GCA_050013735.1 Occallatibacter sp. | reverse complement strand
CTGACGCGGAATACACTCTATGTGCAGGACCAGAAGCACCAGGAAATTCCAACCGATCAACTGGACCTGGTGGCAACGGCGAAGGTAAATGAGGACGCGGGTGTGGATTTTCGGCTGCCGGAATAATTAGAGCGTTTTAGGAAATGTTGTAATCCTGAACTTCATCGGTATCCCACCCTTTCCGCAGAAAAATGCGGAAAGGATGGGGCACGGAACTCTATAGAGATAGTGAATATGATTTACAGCAGTGATGATGGGGACGAAGGCGATCAGGAAAAATCGTCGATGGTCGGCTTGATGACCAGCTCGGGAATGTGGGCGCGCGGGGGAAGCTTGACCAGCAGGCGCACTGCGTCCGCGATATCCTGGGGTTGAAGGATCGATTCGCGGCGGCCGTCGTTGACGGAAACGCCCACGCGTTCGCCGCGCACCTCGAGCAGCGGAGTGTTGACTTCGCCGGAATAAATTACGGTGGAGCGGATGCCGCGTCCGCGTTCTTCGCGGCCGATACTGATTCCTAATGCGGATTGGGCGAATTTGGCCGCGGAATATGCCGCGCCGGTGATGGTGTTGGCCCGCAGCCCGGCGAGCGAAGAAATTTGCACAATGAGGCCGCGGCCTTGCGTGCGCATGGACGGCAGCACGAAATGAATGGCATTGAACGCGGCGGTGAGGTTGCCGGCGATGACGCGGTCCCAGTCGGCGGGATCGAGAGAGCGCAGGCTGCGCTGGCGCACATTCAATCCGGCGGCGCAGATAAGGACGTCGATGGAAGTGAGGTGGGCGAGGGCTTGGTCGACCATGGAACGAACCTGCTCGCGGTCGGTGAGGTCGCAGGGAAGGACGAGCGTGTCGGCGGTTCCGAAAGCGGATCGCGTGGCTTCGAGCTTTTCGATGTCGCGGCCGACGAGGGCGAGGGCGTAGCCTTCCTCGGCAAGCATGGATGCGATGACGCGGCCCAATCCGCCGCTCGCGCCTAAGACTAAAGCTGTTTGCGTCATGCTGGGGTTCTCCGTTTTTTGCAGCTAAAGTTCCGCCAGGAAAAGACCGATCGAGTAGACTTCCTTGAAATCGAGCAGCTTGATTCCGGCGTCGGCGACGATGGATTTCCATTCCGCGGGTTGAAGCGGCATGCCTTTGCCGCGCAGGCGATGGATGAGCAGGTAGTCAAGCTGGGAATACTGCGATGGCGGCTTAACGACGGAGTCGGGCGTGCTGGGGGGCATGGTTTCAGAAAAGAGGAACAGCTTGCCGGGGAAAAATGCTTTGATTTGGCGCAGCACGTCGACGATGCGCTGTCTACCGTAGCGACCGATTTCGTGCAACAGATAGATGGAGGCGACGACGTCAATCCCGCTGCGGGTTTCTTCATCGAGTGGGAGGGGGTCGGTTCCGATGACTGCCTGAAGCAACTGGATGCGCGACTCGAGGCCATAGCGGCGGAGCTTCTCTTCCGCGCCGGCGATTTTTTCCGGCAGGCGGTCGATGCCGATTGCACGAAACGAGGGATCGGAGCGGGCGATCTGCACCAGGAATCCGCCGGAACCGCAGGCCAGATGGAGCATGGAATGGAGATTGCGCTCGCTGAGAATCTTGAGCACTGCCGGTACGAGGCGGACGGCGGTGAGCTCTTCCGTTCCCAGGCCGGAATGAACACCGGAGTGGCCCTCTTCGACATCCGAACGCGTGACTTCTTTGCGCAGGAGTGGGCCAATATCGCGCAGTTGCGCGCCGTAGCCGCCTAGGTTGATGTTCAACACGCCGCGCACCACGATGTTGGAAAGCCGGGAGCCGTATTCGGTGAGCTCCATCTGCTCCCCGTCCACGCGCAGAATTCCGTAGCCAACGAGATGATGCAGTAACGCGAGGAAAACTTCGGCGTCGAGGTTGAGCGCCTCGGCTGCCTCGGCTGCGGCGAAGCGCGGATGAGTGAGGGAGTACTCGTAAAACCCGCTGTCCCAAAGAGCGAACAGAACCTGGGCCATGACGGCGTTGTTGATCATGCGCATGCCGTCGGCCAGGCATTTGACGCCCTCTACCTCGCCCGACAATTTGCGCGCGCGCACTCCCTCAGCCAACAGATCGTAGGGGTCGGCGGGCGGCGGCGGTGTGGGTAGCTTGGCAGCAGGGCTCGAGCTCATGCGGTTGTCCTTATGTGGATGCCTTCTTTTGCGCGTGAGCGCGCTTCAACAAATAGATGCGCGAAAAGGTCTGGGTCTGCGGACTGGGCATGCGCTGGGAGATGACATTGATGCAAGCGGGCTTTCCGGATGCGAAGGCGCGCTCGAGTGCGGGGCGAAGCTGCTCGGGGGTTTCGACGAATTCTCCGTGCGCGCCGAGCGATTCGGCGAGCAGGTCCCAGCGCGTATTGGTGAGTTCGGTGCCCACCACGCGATCGGGGCCAAACCACTTTTGCTGGTAGTAGACCTCGACGCCGAAGGCCGCATCGTTGGCCACCACGACAACCACAGGAATGTGATAGCGGACAGCGGTTTCGAGCTCCATGACGGAAAAGCCGAGAGCGCCGTCGCCGGTGAGGACAACGACCTTTTCTTCAGGAAATGCAAGCTTGGCGCCCATGGCGTAGGGCAGGCCTACGCCGAGGTGCCCGAGCACCGTGCTGGCGAGCCAGCCGCCGGAGCGGCGAGCGGTCATGGAGTAGCGGGCCCAGGAGGAAAAATCGCCGCCGTCAAAGGCCAAAATGCTGCGCTCGTCGAGCAGGCTCTCCACTGCAAGCGCGATGCGAGCCGGATGAACGCCGGGCTCGGTGGATGCGGACATTCTTTCAACGCGCGCCGCCTGATCGATACGCGTTTGGCGGAGCAATGCGACCCATTCCGCCGGCTCGTTCCAGTCTCGATTCTTCGCGGCTTCAAGCAACTGAGCGATCACCGCACGCACGTCGCCGGCAACTCCGCATTCAACGGGATGGTTTTTGCCGATTTCATTCGCGTCAGGACAGACGTGGATGATCTTGGCTGATCCAAAACAACTGCCGTAAGCGAGGGGATGGTCGAGCCTGTCGCCGAGGAGCAGCAGCACGTCGACGCGACCTTCCAACTGCGCAGCCTGATTGACGGTGCCGTAGCCGTCGCCAAAACAATATGGATGATTGTCGGGGACGAGTCCGCGCGCCTGCTCGACAGTCATGAGCGGAATCTTTACGGTCTCGACGAACTGGCGAAGCAGATCGCCTGCATGGGACCAGAATGCGGCGACGCCGGCAACGATGAGCGGGCGTTCCGCTTTTGACAGCAGATCCAACGCCTGCTCAACGAATGCGTGATCCGCCTGCGCGGGGAAGTTTGGCTGGGTGTTGGCGGGGAGGGGAATGGTGGTTTCGTCCACCTCGACAAGTTCGGAAAATGTATCTGTAGTGATGCTGATGTGGACAGGTCCCGGCATTCCATTTACGGCGATCCGAAATGCTTTGGCAACGTATTCCGGAATTCGCTTGCCGCTAGAGAGCAGAGCCGACCACCTGGTGATGGGAGCGCACATCTGCACCTGAGGAAGCTCCTGGCGCCCGCCACGGCCCAGGTTGGCAGGCACATCGATGCCGCTGAGGACGATGACCGGAGAGCACTCGGCAAAGGCGATGGAGATTCCGGGAATGGCGTTGGCGTGGCCGGGACCGGGCGAGACCAGCACAACGGATGGCTTCCCGGTTGCGCGCGACCAGCCTTCGGCAATGTGGATGAGCCCCGATTCATGGCGGGCTGTGAGTACTTCAACGCCTTCGTTCAGACAGGCTTCGTACACCGGAAACAAGGGCGCGCCGGGAATGGTGAAAAGGCGATGGATGCCGTGCGCCTTGAGGGCCCGAATCAACAACAGTCCGCCGGTTATTTTTTCCATGGATGGCTCCGTCCGGTCAATTTGCCACCCTGGATTGATCGGGTTTTTTCAAGCGGAACATGACCTTTGCCGGATTGCCGGCAACGACGCTGTAAGGAGGAACGTGAGAGCGGACGACGGAGCCGGCGGAGATGACGCTGCCTTCTCCGATTTTGACGCCGGGAAAGATGAGGCACTGCCTGCCAACCCACACACGGTCGCGAATTTCAACCGGGCGGACATCTTCAGGATTGGGCGGCCTGTGCGCCAGGCGAGATGCGGGATCGGTGTCGTGGGCGTTGGAATCCCAGATGCTTATGCCGCCAGAGAGGGTGCAGTCGCGGCCGATGGAGATCCGCTTGCCGATGGTGAAATAGCAGCCGTGGCCGATGCCGGAGTTGTCTCCAATTTCAAGTGTTGGATGGTCGGAGAAGCGGGCTGCAAAGCCGATGCCGATGTTGCCGTCTAATGTGACGTTGTCGCCGATGATGATATTGCCCTTGCCCCCTATCGAGATAATATGAGCGCCGGTATGCAGATTGCGCCCATATTTGGTGCAGGAAGCCTTGAAAAACGGCTCGCAAATGAGTACCCGCATCAGAAAGTAATAGACGTTGAGCACCGACTGACAAAGCCAAATGACAGGCAACAGCAGGAATTTTGGGGCGGGAATGGCGAAGTTATTCAGGGACCGGTAACCCCAGCGCGCGAAGCGGGCGAATCTTCCCTGAGAAGTGGCCAGACGGCGGCGGAGCGACGGCCGGGCCGCTGCGATGACTCCTGCTTCCGTGGCTGATTGGTCGACGCTCATTTGTATCTTTGTCCATCCATTTCGTTGGCCGGCTCAATACGAATTGCGCGCGGCATTTCAGTTCGGCGCAGAAGCCTGGTGAGCATTTGTTGCGCATCCGGTTGCCCGTCCGCGGCGAAGGCGGCTGCATCGACGCGTAACTCGAGATCGAAGTCTTCAGTTCCGTCGGCCTGGCGAGAGATGTGAGTTTTGGCGCTGACGACATGGGGAAGGTCGGCGGCCAGCCGGCGCACGGCAGCAACGCTGATTTTTTCGCCTTTGCGGCTGATGAAGTCGCTGAGTCTGCCCATGAAATAAAGATACCCGCTTTCATCTTGAACGAACGAGTCGCCGGTGGCAATTGTTCGCGGGGCCACGAGGGGATTGCTCGACCGGCCTTCAACGCGGCCAATGGAACGCTTCATCACCGTATCGGAAGTTACGAAGAGCTGGGTGCGGCCGCTGTCGTCTTCGACGGGACGAAGGGAGACTTCGGTGCCTTCCATGGGAAGGCCAACAGAACTGTATCGGGACTCGGGCTCGTCGTGGGCGGCGAGGGTAGAGACGCGCGGGCCGGCTTGGGTTAGACCGTATGAGAGGTAAACTTCTTTGCCTTTGCGCAATTCCACCAGGCGGGCGGCCAGATCGGGCGAGAGCTGGTCGCCACCGACGGAGAGCACGCGCAAACCGGCAATTACGCCGGGATCGGAGTCAAGAAAAGAACGGATGGGCACAGGCGTCAAGGATGAGATGGTGACGCCGTAATCGTCGAGGGTTTTTTTATAACCGGGAAGATTGAATGGCGGGCCGCTGATAACGAGGCGATTGCCGCGGGTGAGCGAGGAAAGAGCCTGGGCAGACAAGGCGAAGGAAAAAAACAGAGGCAGGCTGACCAAGATGGTGTCGTCAGGACGCTGGCCAATGGAGTCGGCGTGGCGCTTTCCGTTGAGCAGGATTTGCTCGAAATCGAAGACGCAGCCGCTGGAAAAGCCGGAGGTGCCGGAGGTCATGAGGACAACTTCGCCCGGAGCGCTGGCCGGATCGGCGGGCGGCTTGAGAAGAGCGATTTGCAAAGGGCCGCGCGTGCCGAAGGATTCCGCGCCCAGATCGCCCGCGGGCAGGCGCAGGCCTGCAATTGCGAATGCGCCCATGTTGGTTGCGATTTCGCGCAGGCGCGCCGTGGGCATAATGGGCGGGAGGAGCGCGGGCACGCCGCCAGCCATCAACACTCCGAAAAATTGGTGCAGCAGTTCGCGGCTGTTGGGCAGGCAGAGCAGCACCAGATCGCCGGGGCGAAGACCGCGCTCGCGCCAGGCTTTTCCCAGCGACTCGCAGTCGGGTGTGGTGAGCGGGATGCCGCTTGGAAGCGCTTCGATGGCCCGTTCGACGAAAAAATCCAGCAGCCTTGGTGAGAGAAAACTCTTCATGCGGCGACCCCATCAGCGGGACCAATGAAGGAGAGCCACGCGGCGGCGGATTCGGTGAACGGCTTGCCGGGATCGGTGAATCCGGCCGGTGCGATGAGGACGGCCCGGCTGGCCATGGCGCCTGAAGCATAGGTGCGGTGCGTGGCCATCACGATCAACCGGGCGGCCTTTTGGCTGAGCCAACCGGCGCACAGGATGAGGGCCACGGGAACGCCGTCCTGCGGGGCCATGGTCAGGTTCATTGTCGGTCCGCGCAGCCCGAACGCGATGGCCGACACGCCGACGAGGGTTCCTGGGCTGGATGCGGCGTAATGCAGCGGCGAGGAAAATCCGGTGGCGCCGTCACTCTGTACCTTGGCCATAGCCGCGCCCGGGCCCTGGTCGCTGATGGCAATCATTCCGATGTGGTGACGATGCTCGGTCCAGCGGTCTCCGGCGGCGGCGAGGGCAACCGCTACGGCGGTGGCCGTGGTCCACGCGGCGGGGTCGGCAAAGCGAACGGTTTGGCGAGTCTTTGCTTCAAACAGGTCGGGCCGATAGGCATCGGCTTCGCCGGAAGCTATGAAGATTAGATCATTCAGATTGCTCACGACGCCGCCTCGAAGACCAGACTTGTGTCGAATCCGCCGAAACCGAGAGTCAGGCTGAGGCCGGCGCGGCCGGTGCAGGGAACCGGCTGAGAGATGGCCAGCGGCAAGGAAAAGCCCGGCAGCGGCTGCTCCAGTTTGTAGATGGGCGGAACGCGGCCGTCGCGCATGGCCAGGATGAGCGCGATGGCTTCAATGGTCCCGGTTGCGCCGAGGGTATGGCCGAAGTTGCCTTTGGTGGCGAAGACCAGTGGGCGCTCCGGGCCGGTAAATAAGGACGTGAACGTGTTGGATTCCGTGGTGTCGTTCATCACCGTGCCGGAGCCATGCGCATTGATGAGCCCGATGGCAGATAAAGGTAGCCCGGCATCGGCCAGCGAGCGTTCGATGGCGTAGCCGGCTGAGAGGCCGGTGATGTCGGCCACGGTCATGCCGGATGCGTCGTTGGCGGAGCCGGCGCCGCTAAGATACGCGAGGGGCTTTTGGCCCGGCGCTTCGGGTTCGAGAACAAGAAAGCCGGCGCCCTCGCCCAGCAGCGTTCCATCGTGGCGGGCGTCGAAGGCGCGCAGATAGGTGGGAGACATGGTGCCGAGGGCCGAGTGAGCCAGGCGCTTGTTGGTGGTGAGAACGTCTGCGCCGCCGCAGACGCAGCAGGTTGCCTCTCCCGCGCGAATCAGCTCAGCCCCGACGAGAATTGCGTCGGAGCCGGAGGAACAAGCAGTCGAAATGACAATGGGCGGCGAGGCTGCGCCCAGTTCTTTTGCCACATCCGTTGCCCAGCCGGAGAGCGGCGCGCGCGAGGCTTCTTCATCGAGGTAAGCGCCCAGACTGGTGCTGAGCACGAGGCGCACATCGGGGTCGGTGGGCTCGCGATGGGCAGCAGCTAGCGCTTTGCGGATGGTGTCGCAAGCTATTTTCACGAGTCGCTCGGAGGGGGGAATCTCGGCGTCCGCCGCAGGCGCGGCCAGCTTGTTGCGCAGGCGGCCGGCGTATTCCACGGGACGCATGCCCGATTTTCCATCGAGCAAGGCAAGCCAGACGGATTCCAGATCGTCGCCCAGGGCGGTAAGCCACGCCATTCCGGTGACTGCGATTCGCGGACTATGCGGCATACGATGACTCCCTGCAGTCTTGCACTTTTGCGCCGCAGGCGGGCGTAGTGGAGTTATCGCGCAACGTCAGCGGCCGCAGTTTTCTGGGCCTGCAGGCGCTCAATCAGGTCAGCCAGCAACCGGATGGACGTAAAATTTTCGGGCGTGTAATCGTCGTCGCTGATTTCGATATTAAACTTCTGCTCGCAAAGCACGCGCAATTCCACAAAACCTACCGAATCCAGCCCTACGACCGTGCGGAGCCCATCGTCCAGGCCAATATCGTTCTCGGCGATCTCAACGAACAGGTCGTTGACGATGATTTTGCGTAAGCTGGCTATGATTTCGTCTCGCATGTTGTTCCTCCGGCGGGTTTAGGTGTTTCTATGGTTTCAGATGCCTGGGGCTGCCATTCCGTTGGGGAATTGGCTTGATATCGAGCTGTACTTCCATTCTAGTCTAGCGGAGGGCAGATGGGGTTACAAGGTTGTGGGGTGGATTGGCGGTCAGCCGCCAGTAATCAAACGAGAGACCTGCTCCTTTTCTATGCCCTTGGTCCTTTCAAGTATCCAGCCAGATTTCCTTCCGAATGCTGCGAACCAGCAAATAGGTTTGTCAGGCCCAATGTTGTACATCATCAGGCTGCCTCGTCCGTTCTTCAATGTGTTGCCGCCATACCAGACAAATGAAGCCGATGGAGCGAAATCCTCCACACGCCTGTTTAGGTTGGAATGGCTGCGGCGTCGAGACTCTTTATGCGGCAGCGTCGGGAGAGGAGCTTCGGTGTAGCCTCCCTTGGAATGCAGAAAGGACCACTGGCTTATAACCCTGTCCGGCGCAAATGGTGGGAAGGTAAGTTTGTCCTGCCAAAACTGCTCCTTGACGGATGTGAACCGGTCCATAAACGAGGAGTTCCAATTTGCCGGGAACTTAGAGGCAACACTACCGCTCCCGGAATAGCGGAGCCATTTGTGATCGAACCAGTTATCGATCTGAATCACCCGGAGCCGCTCCGGGGCTTGCCGAACGAGTAAGGCATTGATTACAGCATTTAACAAATCGACGAAATCATTGTCATCCGTAAACCCTGAAGGTATTGAGATCGCCATTGTACGATTATCCTCCACGGAATCGCACTTGTTGCGGATGAGTCATGCAGGCGGGGTGAGGACGCCATCGATCTGGGCGAGTTCTTCTTTGGTGAAGGCGAGGTTGGCGAACGCTGCCCTGTCCGCTCACAACTTCAGTGGCAACTTCATGCGCAAATGGGAGACCTTTGAGTTCGCGCACAAGGCCGCGCACAAAGAGGGATTAGCGAGACCTCAAATAAGCCCACGCGCCCTTGCACAGCCACAGCAGCCGCACCACGTGGGTCGGATGCCACGGTCTTCCATGCGTCGCGCATGTCATCGGAGAAGTCGATGTCGTCGAATACCACAAGTCCGCCTGGCTTGATGCGTTGCATGACGCGCTCGAACTGGGGCAACACCCAGGCGCTGGTGTGGACAGCATCGATAAACGCGAGATCGATTTTTCGATTCTCAAGCGCCGCATCCACTTTGTCTTCAAATGCACCGGCTGTCGAATTGAACCGGCTGCCAATTGCGGAGAGATTGCCAGCAGCAATTCGCTGCCATTCCTCGTTTATTTCGAAGGTGAGCAACTCGCCGCTTCCATTCTCCTCTAAACCCGCCAGCCAATACATTCCCGAAATTCCAAATGCGGACCCGAACTCTACCACCACTTCCGGGCGGCGATGGACGACGAGCCAACGATAAAGACGGCCATACGCAACCGGGCTACGGACTGCATCAGGATGCCGCACCGCACCTGCCTGGCCGTAAACTTCATGCAACGGAAACTCTCCGAGCCGTTCGGTTCGGGCGGCAAGGTGCTCTATCGCGAGTTCCTGATTAAACGCGGTGGATATAAACTCGCTTTGCGGAAGATGGGCGCCCAACCAGCCGTCGCGGTGCTGCCAATCCAGCGTAAGCCGGATGGGAAGA
>JBEKEQ010000149.1:0-11047 GCA_050013735.1 Occallatibacter sp. | reverse complement strand
TGTATGACAGCGTCTATCCCTGTCAACACTTTTTTGACAGAGGCTCCCGGTGGTGGTCGGGGCGGTGTCAAGGGCGCCGTACTTTGGCGTTCATCTTGACCCTTGACACCGTCCCGGCCACTTCGACCATTGAGCTGGGTTCGAATCTCGAACGTACTTTTGAGAGATTCGAACCATAGTTGAAAAACCGGCTATGCATCGCTAAACGACCCAAGCTCGCACTCGATGGCAACCTTGAGGTTCCACCAACCATGTATTCGGCCTGGTACCGCACCATGATTTCCTGTTCAAACTCTTCCCTCGCGGAAAGAGGCGAGGCGTCCAATCATTCAATCGGTCTCTTACTGCGACCAACGGGGCACTCGGACTGCCTCGCATGCAAACCGCGCTCCTTGATCTGTTCGTAATCCTGCCCGGAGCGCAACATCCAATACAACCCCACCCCATGATGCTTCGTCATCGACAGCCGCACATACTGCCGATGCCAGTCCGCATCGTGCCGCTGCGCCGAAACCGCGGCCTCCACCAGCAGCCAGCGCAGCAGCGTGTTGCCCTGCTTGGTGATGTGGCCCATCTGCTGCTGGCGCTTGCCGCTGGAGGCCTCCGACGGAATCAGCCCCAGGTAACTTCCCACCTGCTTGCCGCGCGGAAAACGCCTCCAGTCACCCACCACCAGCACATAGGCCAGCGACACCACCGGGCCCACTCCTGGATGGGTCATCAGAAGACGCGCTTCGGCGTCCTGGCTGGCAGCCGATGCCACGGCCTTATCCAATGGCTTGATCCGCTGTTCCAGCCCATCCAGCAAGCACAGCAGATCGGCGCGCCGCTGCGCACACCAGCCCCCCAGCGGCAACGCCTCAATCTGCCCGCGCCGCTGAGCCGACCAGCTCCTGGAACCTGTCAGACCCTCACTTTTGGCAATGGAGTCCAGCTGGTTCTTGATCCTGGTCCGCATCCGCACCAAACGGCAACGATGCATCAACAACTGCCGTTGATCCTCGTTGGCCCCCGAAGGCTGCCACACCGCCGGAAACCGGTTCTCCACCAGCAGCCTCAGAATGTGGCGCGCATCCCGCTTGTCCGTCCGCTGCTCGCGCGGCGCCGAGGCATGAATCGCGCTGGCGTCTCCCACTAGCAGCTGATGTCCGCAACCCTGTATAAGCTTGCGGAACCCACGATCGTTGCCCGTCGCTTCCAAGCCCACAACCACCGCGCGGCCCGCCAGAGAACCGTAAAACTCCGCCGCCTCTTCCCGATGGTTCAACCGCCGTTCACCGTACTGCCCGGTCTCCCGAACTGGGATGGAAATCACAACCTATAATCATCATGCCCGGCTCCTTCTCCCGAGCTAAACGGTCGTCTAGCAGCAACCAGTCTACTCAGCCGAAGGAGCCGGCGCTGTCATGCAATCATTCATTCCACAGCTTCATCGTGGAACGGGTGGGAAACCACGAACCCCAAACACACTTGGCATGTGGTCCTGTTTTCATACCGTGACTTATGAGGTCGAGGGCGCCACCGTCCCTCGCCTTTGGGGACCGGGGACGGAGCTGACCAATCTCATGGCGCGCAAGCGCCGGCTGCCCCACCGCAGGTGGCCCCGTCACCCGCTACACTTGAACTCAATGACCGGCAATCTCTTTCCAGACCCTCCCTCCAGCCCCACCGGCTGGTTCACCGCCCACTGTGACGGCGGCTCTCGCGGCAATCCCGGCCCCTCCGGCTATGGAGCGGTGATCGAAGACCCCGACGGCCAAGTCGTCGCCCGTCTCGGCCAGTTTCTCGGCATCCAGACCAACAACTACGCTGAATACTCTGGGCTTTTGGCCGTGCTGCAATGGGCTATCGAGAACGGCGCGAGGCACCTGCGTGTAATCTCCGACTCCGAACTGATGGTCAAGCAGATGAAGGGTCAATGCAAGGTAAAAAGCCCCGGCCTGGTTCCGCTATGGCAAGAAGCTAAACGTAGGGTCGCCAAACTTGACCGTTTTGAGATGCGCCACACCCTCCGCGGCGGCAACAAAGAAGCCGACCGGCTGGCGAACGAGGCGATGGATAAAGGGATGGGCAGGTCAGCGAGCTAGCGAGTCAGCAAGCCGGCCAGTCAGCGTCTCCCATACCGGCAGCTCGCTGGCCGCTGACTCGCCGGCTTGCTGACTCGCTAGACTTTCCTTCCCAGATCATTCCGCCACACATGCCCCGACTTTTCCAGAAGATGGTCCGAGCACTCCGGCCCCCAGCTCCCGGCAAAATAATTCGGAAATACCTCCGGCTTCTTCGCGGCCCACGCCTGCAAAACCGGCGTATACAGCGCCCACGTCGTCTCCACGCCGTCGCGGTGCGAAAACAGCGTCTGGTCGCCCAGCATGGAGTCCAGCAGCAGCCGCTCATACCCGTTCGCGCTCGACTTCCCGAACGCCGCGGCGTAGTCGAAGTCCATAATCACCGGGCACACGTCCATATTCGGTGACGTCGGCACCTTGGCCCCGAAGCGCAGCGCAATCCCTTCGTCTGGCTGAATCCTGATGGTCAGCAGGTTCGGCTGAATCTCCTGGCACGGCCCGCTCGATTGCAGCCGGTTAAAGATGAGCAGCGGAGGCTGCTTGAACTGAATGCTGATCTCCGTCGCCCGGCGCTTGAGCCGCTTGCCCGCGCGCAGAAAAAACGGAACCCCCGCCCACCGCCAGTTATCGATGGCCAGCTTCACCGCGGCATACGTCTCTGTGCTCGATTCCGGATTGACCCGCTCTTCGTCGCGATAGCCCACAACGTGTTCCTTGTCCACCAGCCCCGGCCCATACTGCCCGCGCACCGTGTTGAGAATCGGAATCGAAGGAATCGCGCGCCACGCCTTCACCTTTTCGCGCCGCACTGCCTCGGCGTCAAAGCTCGAGGGCGGCTCCATGGCCACAAAGCTTAGCAGCTCCATCATGTGGTTCTGCACTACGTCGCGCAACGCGCCCGCCTTCTCGTAAAATGGCCCGCGCCCTTCCACGCCCAGCGTCTCTGCCGCGGTAATCTGCACGTGGTCAATGTAATTCCGGTTCCACACCGGCTCAAACATGCCGTTCGCAAACCGGAACACCAAAATGTTCTGCACCGTCTCTTTGCCCAGGTAGTGGTCGATGCGGAAGACCTGGCTCTCGTGAAACACTGCATTCACCTGGCTGTTGAGGAGCTTGGCTGACTCCAGGTCATGACCGAACGGCTTCTCGATCACCACCGCCGTCTTGCCCCGCTCCGGCTGCGCCATCCCCTGCCGCCCGAGGTTCTCCACGATTCCCGCAAAAAACTCCGGCGCGGTGGCCAGATAAAAAAGCCGGTCACCGCCGATTCCTTTCTCCTTCGCAACCCGCTCCAGTTCTACCTTCAGGCCCGCGTAGTCCTCCGGATCGTCGAACTTCAGCGGAAAGTAGCTGATGTGCTTCACAAATTCATCCAGCTTCGGGTCGCTTGCGTCCCCGCTGCCAAACTCGATAATCCCTTGCCGCATATCTTCGGCAAACTCATCTCCCAGCGGCCGCCGCGCCACGCCCACAATCGCAAACTCCCTGGGCAACAGGCCATTCTGCCGCAGATGGAACAGCGCCGGCAGCAGCTTCCGCTTCGTCAAATCTCCTGAGGCCCCGAAGATCACCATAATGCCGGGATCAGGAATTCTTTCCTTCCCATGCACCACTTGCGACAAATCCTCTGCCCTCACGCTCATCTGCACCGTTGCCATTGCTCGCCTCCGTTCGCAGTTCTGAAGTGCGGTTCACAGTTCTGAAGTGCACTTCTCAGTTCGCAGTTCACAGTTCCTAAAACAACGCTCTTCGATACTTCTATTCGCGGCCCTTGATTACTTTTCGCGTTCTCAATATCGCCCGGCCATGCAAACGATGACCAATGGCTATCGGCTGCTAACTGCGAACTTTGAACTAAAAACCGTGAACTGTTTTTTAGTCTTTTTTCACCGCATGCCCGCCAAACTCATTGCGCATGATCGCCAGCATCCGGTCGGTGAAGTTATTATTTTCCCGCGAACGGATCCGCCGCATCAACGACTCGGTAATAATCGGAGCCGATACATTCAGGTCGATGGCCTCGAAGACCGTCCAGCGTCCCTCGCCGGAGTCCTCGACAAACGCCTCAAGCCCTTCCAGCGTTGGATTCTTGGCCAGCGCATCGGCCGCCAAATCCAGCAGCCAGCTCCGCACCACGCTGCCGTAGCGCCATATCTGGGAAATTTGCCCCAGGTTCAGTCCTAGTTCCTCTTTCTTCTCCAGGATCGTGAACCCCTCCGCGTAGGCCTGCATCATGCCGTACTCAATGCCGTTGTGAATCATCTTCACAAAGTGGCCCGCGCCGCCCGGGCCCACGCGTCCCCAACCTTTGTCTGCCGCAGGAGCCAGCGTTTCGAAGATAGGCCGCAAATATTCTACGGCCTCTTCGCTTCCGCCGATCATCATGCTATAGCCCTCTTTGAGCCCCCATACTCCGCCCGACGTTCCTACATCGAGAAACTCGAAGCCCTTCGCGCTTGCTTCCTTGTGCCGGCGCATCGAGTCCTTGTAATTCGAGTTACCGCCGTCGATCAGAATATCTCCTGGGCTGAGCAGCGTTTCCAGCTTGGCAATCGTATCGTCCACGGGCTTTCCCTGCGGCACCATGATCCAGACTGCCTTGCGGCCTTCCAGCTTCTTCGCTAACTCCTCCAGCGACGAAACTCCAACATTTCCTGCAGCCGTCAGCTTCGCAACCGCGTCCGCATTGAAGTCGAAACCGACCACCTGGTGCCCGCCCAGCCGCAGCCGCTCCGCCATGAAACCGCCCATCTTACCTAGTCCAATCAATCCCAGTTGCATAAAATCCTCCATTCCAGTTGCATGAAATTCAATAACTCTCGCCGGGCCCCATCCATTTCGCGTTCTTTGCGAAATGGGTGGGAATCCAAGGACCCCGGTCCCGCCATCTACACGTGCTTCCGTGCTAAAGCACTCCCAAACTCACCAACTCCAGCCGCAAACTCTGCGCTCCATTGAATTGAATAGCTTTGATTCCGGCGGCGGAGGCTCCTGCCACATTCTCTTCCCGGTCATCAATAAACAGGATTCGCTCGGCAGGTCCGCCGAGAATATCGAGCGCGCGGCGATAGATAGCCGGCTCCGGCTTGCGCAGCCCCAGATAGCAGGAACTCAACGCAACCCTGAGGTATTTCCGCAGACCGAATTGCCTGAATCGATACTCGTTGGTCTCGCGAGCCTCATTGTTTAGCGCGCCCACCAGGCACCGTTTCGATGCAGCCAACTCGCTCAGGATTCCCAGCGCTCCATCCGGCAGCAGCTGCGACTGGCTCAACATAAACGAAAAGAATTCTCCGCGAGAAAAGCTGCGCGGCTGCCAGAACACGACAGCATTCAGATATTCCTTGCCCGTAATGGCGCCCCGCTCCCACGCGTCGTAGGACGCTTCGTGCCTGGCCTCGAGGTCCACCGCATCCAAATGAAAATGCTCCACGGCCGCCGCACGCTCGCGGTGGTCCCAGCCATTGGTCAGCAGCACTCCGCCTACATCGAAAAGGATCACGTCGAAGGGGAACATCGGCGCCTTTCAGTATCTTGATCCGCGATGAATGCTTGATGAAGCTTGATGAACTTTCCTGAGCCACTGCCCGAAAAGTGGACCTCCCCACCGATCGGGCGATATTGCAATCCCGCGTTGCCTTAGGCTGGGTTCGTCCCGCCATCGCCGCATAAATATTTTGCTTCGATGGCCAGGACCTTGTTGAGCCGCCTTTGATAGCGCTCTTCCGTAGTAATAAACTCGGCGCCAACAAAAGCTTCCACCACCTCAAACGCCAGCGCCGAACCGATGATCCGCGCCCCCAGTACAATCACATTCATCTGGTCGTGCTCCACGCCCTGGTGAGCCGAGTAAGTATCGTGGCAAATTCCCGCGCGAATCCCGGGCATTTTATTGGCCGCCACGCACACTCCCACTCCCGACCCGCAAATCAGAATTCCCCGTGGCGCTTCGCCCCGGATAAGCGCCAAACCCACCTTCTCCGCAAAGTCAGGATAGTCCGATGGCTCCGCGTTATAAGCCCCCAGGTTGACGACTTCATGACCGACCTTCGCCAAATTGGCGCGGACTTCTTCCTTCAGAGGAAACCCCGCATGGTCGGAAGCGATTACTAATTTCATGATGAACTCCTTCGGAGTTAGTGGACAGTGGTCAGTGTACAGTGATCAGTTTTCAGCGATCCGGTGGTCAGTTTTTAACTCACCAGCGATCAATCTTGCCGCCGTTTGCGTTGTAATTATGAAACCTGAGAACAAGTCGACGATTTGAAAGCGAGCGACTTCAGTCGCGTAACTGCCCACTGTCCACTGCTCACTGTCTTTACTTCACCAGCTTCTTTGCCCGCACCGCCACGTTGTCCGCGCTAAAGCCTAATTCCTTCAGCACAATCGGCCCCGGTGCCGACGCCCCAAACCTGTCCAGCCCGATCACGTCTCCGTCCAGACCGACATACTTCCACCAGCCCAGAGTAGCTCCAGCTTCCACTGCCAGTTTGGGCACGCCTGCCGGCAGCACGCTCGCCTTGTACTCCGCAGTTTGCTCCTCGAATATTTTCCAACTGGGGAAGCTCACCACGCGCGCCCGAATCCCGTCGACCGCCAACAGCTTCGCAGCGTCCACTGCCGGCCAAACTTCGGCTCCAGTGCCGATCAGCACCACCTGCGGTTCCGTCACGTCTTGCAGTACATACGCGCCCTTGCTCACGCCGCCGTATATATCCACAGTTGCAGGATCGATCACCGGCAAATCTTGCCGGCTCAGTGCAAAGAAGCACGGCCCAGTGCGTTCCAGCGCGAGCCTCCACGCCGCCGCGGTTTCGTTCGCATCCGCCGGGCGAAAATCCGTTAGTCCGGGAACCGCCCTCAGCGCCATCAGGTGCTCCACTGGCTGGTGGGTCGGACCATCCTCGCCCAGCGCAATCGAGTCATGCGTGAACACAAACAGCGAGTGCACCTGCATGAGCGCCGCCAGCCGAATGGCCGGCTTCGCGTAGTCGCTAAATACAAAGAAAGTCGAGCCGAAGGGAATCAATCCTCCATGCGCGGCCATCCCGTTCACCGCCGCGCACATGCCAAACTCCCGCACACCAAAAAACACATTGCGCCCGGTTGGATCAACGTGGAAGCTCTCACCCGGCTTGAAGATGGTTTTGGTCGACGAAGTCAAATCCGCAGCCCCGCCAAAAAGCTCCGGAACAACGTCGGCAATGGCGTTCATCACCGCTCCGCCCGCGTTGCGCGTGGCCACTGGCTTGCCTGCGGGAAAGCTCGGAATCGTCTTTTCCCATCCCGCCTTCAGCTCGCCGTTTTGTGTCCGCTCAAACTCCGCGGCCAGCTCAGGATTGGCCGCGCGATAGCCATCGAAGAGCGTCTTCCACTCGCCCTCGAGCCTCGCGCCGCGATCGACCGCCTGGCGCCAGTTCTCCAGCGCCTCGGGTGGAACAAAAAAGCTCTGGTCTTCAGGGAAGCCGAAAAACCTCTTGGTCGCCGCCACAGCGTCAGCGCCCAACGCTTCGCCGTGCACCTTGTTTGTCCCCGCCATGGGGCTGCCGTAGCCGATCACAGTTCGCACCGCAATAATCGATGGCCTTTCGGTCTCCGCTTTGGCCGCCCGGATGGCCTCTTCAATAGCCACCAGGTCGTTGCCGTCCTTTACCCGCTGCGTGTGCCAGTGGTAGGCCTCGAACCGTTTCAGCGCGTCCTCTGTGTAACTCAGCTCGGTCGGCCCGTCCAGCGAAATCAAATTGTCGTCGTAGATGAAAATCAGTTTGCCAAGCGCCAGCGTTCCGGCCAGCGAGGCAGCCTCGTGGCTGACTCCTTCCATCAGGTCGCCGTCCCCCAGCAGCGCGAAGGTGTGGTGATTCACCACTTCAAAGCCTGGCCGGTTATAAATTGCCGCCAGGTGCTTCTCCGCAATCGCCATTCCCACGGCCATCGCAATGCCTTGCCCGAGCGGTCCGGTGGTCACCTCGACGCCGTCCGTGTCGCCATACTCGGGATGGCCTGGCGTCCGCGAGTGCCACTGCCTGAAGCTCTTCAGGTCGTCCAGCGTCAGGTCGTATCCGGTGAGAAACAGCGTGGAATACAGCAGCGCCGAAGCATGCCCATTCGACAGCACAAACCGGTCCCGGTTCGGCCACTTCGAGTGCCCTGGATTGTGCCGCATCAGCTTGTGAAACAGCAAATAAGCAATGGGCGCGCAGCCCAGCGGAGCACCGGGATGGCCGCTTTTGGCCTTCTCCACCGCATCCACGGCCAGCAGCCGCAGTGTGTCAATCGACAGTTCGTCCAGTGATAATTCCGTCAGGCTGGAAGTCATTTTTGCTTTCCTTGTCCTTTCGTTACAAGGGCCCGTCCTCAGATTCGGATGCGCCCATCACTTTATCCGCTCGCCGTCCTAAACGGCCGTTCCTTCACTGTTTTTTACGCGGGTTCAATCAGCACCTCCACATTGTACCCAAGCCAGGTGTCCTGCTCTGTCCAATGCAAAGTCCATGTCAGCTTATTGTTCTCCGCTCCGCCGGCAATCTCCGCGCTGTGGCCCGCGCTGCCCAGGCTGCGGCTTACCGCCGTCTGTTTTGTTTGCCAGCCGTCCGCACTCCAGGTCACCTCAAACCGTTCCTTGTCCAGAATGCGTAGCGTACTTCCCGCTGCCATTCTCTGAATCGGCCGCCGCAAGCTCCAGATTTCCAGCTTCCCGCGACGCTCGCCCTGCTTCTCGCTATACCGCTCGTACACCGGGTCGATGCGGTCGAAAACCCTCCCGTCCAATGTCGAGCGCAGCAACTTCAAATACTCAGCATGAGCCCACACCAGCGGCACCGCCGACCCCGCCGGTTGCCCGAGCCTCAAGCTGCGTTCCGGACGGTCCGCCTCGTCCCAAACCTGCTCCGGCATCAGTTGCCCGCCGGTTGCAAATCCCTCATAGGTCCTGATCAAATCGCCAATGTCCTTGCCCGCAGCCAGCTCATAGTGCGCGCGTTCGCCCGTCAGCAGCGGCCAAACACGACCTTGTCCCCAGGTCTTGAAAGGCCCGCCGTCCGGCCGTTGGCCGTAGCCGTCTCCGTTGTAGCGCAACCATCCCGGCCCCTGCGGAAGCTCCTGTTTTAACACCGCGTCCACCACCTTGAGTGAGTCCACAACCAGCGGATCGTCAGCCCGCCGCACCCCATAGCGCACCAGCTCCAGGAACCCCGCGTCCACAATTTGCCGCGCCTCAAACTCCGTCTGCGTACCCGGTGGCCGGTTCTGCAGATGGATAGTCTCTTTCCCGCAGCCTTCGTGGGCGTAAGCCGATCCGCACTCCGGCGGGCGGATGCGCATGTAATGCCGCTTCACCTCCGGCAACAGCACGCCGCTGTTGGTCACCGTCCAATCCTCCAGGTGACCCTCGACCCAGTCGGCAAATTCCTCAAGAAACACGGCCAGCTCCGTCGAATCGTGGGCGCGCATCATTTCTGCCGCGCAAATCAGCCCCGCAATCACCGCCGCCAGCGTAGAGGGCGAGTAGCCCGAATTCTCTTCCCAGCGTTCCTGGTGGGTGATGGGCGCATGCCGCACCAGGTAACCCGCCGCCCGTTCCACAAATGGAAAAATATCCAGATCGGCCAGTCCGTTGGCCTTCCATAGCCGCCACGCCAGCATCACCGGAAACGCCACCTCGTCGAGTTGCTTGCCGGTCCAGTAAGGCGTTCCGTCAATCCAGAAATTCTGCGCAAACCCTCCATTCAGCTGTTGCGTGCAGGCCAGGTAAACCAGCGCCCGCCGCGCCGTCTCCGCGCGTCCGCAGGCCAGCAGCGCGGTCGCCGTCTGCACCATGTCGCGCGTCCACACCAGGTGATATCCGCCCAGATCGTCGTCGCTCTTCGCCTGGCCCCAGGGAATCGACAGCGACGCCACAAACGCTCCCGAATACGTCTTGTCCTCGTGGGCAAGCAGCAGGTTGTGGCTGGCTCGCATCAGCTTGCCCTCGTCGCCCGACCTGGCCGCCAGGCGCTCTGGAATCGCCGCCCGCTTCCACTGCGCGATATACCGGCTGCGGCTCTCCTCAAACGGCATTGCCAGCGACCCCATGGTCTTCTGCGCCGCCGTGTGATGCCCCTCGCCAATCCCAATGGCCAGCGTGAACTCGATTACGCCGGTTGTGGCTTCCCCTGGTCCCTCGCCGTTGGGGGCCCTGGATCCCTGCTGCAGATCGAGCTCGCCCATCACCGCAATGTTGCCGTTCGTGGCCGAGCCAAACTCCCAGTCCATGCGGAAGTTGTCCATCAGGTCTCGCCAGCCGTCGCTCGTCCCCACAAAGCCACAGCTCACCCGCGAAAAGCCGCAATTTGCCCCCATGGCTAGCGACCAATCGCTTTTCCATGCCAGTATTGCCTTTTTCCCGGCAAAATCCACCGCCCGCGCGCTGTTGCCCGCTCCGCCGCCATCTAGGTGCGGCGCCAGCAGCGCATACACCTTCAGCCGCGACACCAGTTCCGCGTCCCCCTCCAGCCGAACGTGCGTCAGCACCACCGAGTGGTGTGGATCGCAAATAATTTCCTTCGTCAGGATGTAGCGCCCCTGCGGATCGCGGTTCACGTACCGCACTCCCAGAGCCTCAGGATGGATGTACTCGAATTTTGAAGTCAGATCGCGCTTCTCTTCGTGTACAAAGGTCTCCCCATCCGTCACCAGGAACTCCATGTCCCGCACCTGTGGATGGTCGATCGTCGGATTGTAAATCTCGTTCAGAATTCCGTGCGAACACGTGAACCAAATCCGGCTCGACGCCGAGTAAGCAGTCCCCACCGCATCTTTCACGCTTGAAGTCCAGCGCGGCGGAACCCCCGGCGCGCCAAACGCCTCGCCCTGCTGCGCAAGCCAGCGGTATTGCGACTCATCGCTTATCGCCAAGTTCCACTCTCCGGATTGTCGTTCCATGGGGGATCGCGCACAGCAAATGGGGAAAGCCGCGCGCTGCTGTCCTACTTATCGATGTT
>JBEKEQ010000148.1:0-9753 GCA_050013735.1 Occallatibacter sp. | reverse complement strand
GCTTCTCCAACACTCCGCTCACAGTCCAAGGCATGCATCTCTTCTACACGCCTTCGCAAACGGACCAACCTGTAAAGTATCCGCCCGGTTCGTTCTGTAAAGTATCCGCCCGGTTCGTACCGCGGCATTCGGCACGGATAAATCCGTGCTCTTTCAAAACGGCCGCCAGGTGAGGGAACAACGTGTTGAAACTTCACAGCTAAAGCCCGTACCCTTCAACTGAAGCCCGTGCCCTTCAACTAAGGCCCGTGCCCTTTATGCTGGCCCGCTACCCGGCGAAGTGCAGGACAGCAAAGCGTAAATCGCGCTTTTTTACTTGCAATCGTCGGCGCGATGGGCCTAATGATTGTGCAGATAGAAACCGATCATTTTCCTGGCGGGGGCGTGCGATGGGTGGAAAGGCTGGAGGCTGGGGTCTGGCGCTTGCAGCAGCGTTGACCATGGCCTGCGCCGGGCAGCAGGCAGGCGCGCCGGCGGCTGCGAGCAAGGATGCGAAAACGCCCACGGGCGGGGATGGCGGGGCGCTTAATGCGCACTCGCTGGAACAAGGGCGCGCCGACCTGCGCGCGGCAGAGGCGGCGCACCCTGGCAATACACCTGAGGTTTTCGATGCGCTGATACAGCTGGTATACGACGAAACGCTGGCCGGCAGCACGCTGGAAGAGACCGTGGCGACTGCCGACCGGGCGATCAAGGTGGCGGAAAGCGCCGAAGGGAAGGAATCGAGCAATTATGCCATTGGATTGGGGACCAAGGCGTACGCACTGATGATTTTGGACCGCCCGGAGTTGGCGAGGCCGATGGCGGAGGAGGCTTTGGGAATTGAACAACGGATAGGGTCGGACCCGCTGGGGTTATCTGACGTGGCACATGCGCTGATTTTCGCGTGCCAGAGAACCGGGGACTATGTTTGCGCAGAGCGAACCGCGGAGTTGCAGGTGAAGACGCTGCGGGGCATGGAAAAACCGGACGACATGCGGATGGCTACGGCTCTTGTGAACCTGATGCTGATCCGCATGCAACTGCGCGAAATGGCCAAGGGGAAAGAGGCAGCGGACGAAAGCATGGCGATTGCCAAGCGCGCCGAGACGGTGACGCCGGATTGGGCGATCTTAGAGAACGACGCCGGCGGGTTCTACGAGAACGACGGGGATCTTCAACTGGCGCTGGAACACCTGAGCCGGAGCCTGGATTTGGACGCACAGCTGAAGAGTCCTGACAGCGTGGCGCAGGGCGGCGCGATGGCCAACCTGGCCTCAGTGGAGATGTGCCTTGGCCGCACCAGGGATGCTTTGGCTCATTACCTTCGGGCATGGGAACTGTATATCAAGCGTTACGGTCCGGGGCACTCAGAGACGGCCCACGTGGCTGCCTGTTACGGCTATGCGTTGAGCTTTGTGGGCCGCTATGAGGAAGCCATCGGCGTGGCATTGGCCGCGCACCGGATGCAGCGGGAGCGTATCCGGCTGGCGGTACAACTGATGCCCGAGCAAGAGGCGCTGGCGATGGCCAATACCGGAGCTGAATCATTCAACGTCGCGATGTCGATTGCGACCCATCATGCGAAGTTCGGCACGGCCGAGGTTTATCAAGAGGTGGTTCGATCGCGCGCCCTGGTTGCAGAAGAGATGGCCAGGCGTGAGGCGGTGCTGAACCGGGAGCACGATCCGGCGCTGGAGACACTGAAGCAGGAGTTGCAGCAGGAGGGAAAGGCGGTGATGGAGTTGCAGGGAACTCCGGCGGCCAACCATGCGGCTTCAGCGTTGAGCGATGCAACTGCGAAGATGGAGCAGACGGAGCGGGAGCTGGCGGAACGAAGCGCGGCATTCAGGGCGGACGAGCGGTCAGAGAACAGCGACCTCGGGGATCTGCGCAGGAACATGCCGGCGGGTTCGGTGCTGGTTTCTTATGTTTCGTATCAAAAGTATGCAGAGGAAATCGACAAATTCAACAAGCCATCAGTGGCTGAGTACATGGCATTTGTGCTGCACCGGGACTCGGAACGGATTGGCGTTTACGACCTGGGAGACGCGCAGCAGATTGCGTTGCTGGTGAAGCGGATGCGAGCGTCGGCGGATGCGGAAGCTCACGGCGGCGGGATGGGTTCGGTGCGCAACGAACGGGAGTACCGCGAGGCCGGATTGGAGTTGCGGAAGAGAATCTGGGATCCGCTGGCGAAGGAGTTGCAAGGCGCAAAGCTGGCGCTGGTGACGCCGGACGGGGTGCTGAACCTGGCGCCGTTCAGCGCGCTTCCTTCGGGCATGGGCTACCTGGTGGAACATGGGCCGGTGATCCACATCCTGACCAGCGAACGAGACTTGATACCGGCGGCGCGCGGAGACAAAAAAGCGGGGCTGCTGGCGGTGGGCAGCCCATCGTTTGAGCTGGCGGAGCGGGACGGCCGCCCGACGGGGAAAAATACGGCCGAGCTGCGCAGCGCCGGAATCACCTGCGAGGCCTTTACTGCGATGCAGTTTCACGCTCTGCCCGGATCGCTCAGCGAAGTGAAGGACATCTCTACCGCGTGGAAGCGCTGGAATGCGAAGGAGCCGGAGCGATTGCTGACCGGCGAAGATGCGACGCGGTCGCGCTTCCTTGAAGAGGCTCCGCAATCGAGAGTTCTGCATATTGCCACGCACGCGTTTGTGCTGGAAAAAAGCTGCGGCAATGGCAACCCGCTGATGCACTCGGGGCTGGTGTTTGCGGGAGCCAACAAGAGCCGGGACGCTTCCATTTTGACGGCGCAGCAGATTGCTTCACTCGACTTGAGAGGCGTGGACTGGGCCGTGCTCTCAGCCTGCGACACGGGAAACGGCGAGTTGAAGGATGGCGAGGGCGTGCTGGGACTGGAAAGATCGTTCCGGGTTGCGGGGGCCAAAAGCGTGGTGATGGCGTTGTGGCCGGTGGATGACACGGTGACGCGGGAATTCATGCGCGGACTTTATGCGGAGCGATTTGGCCGCCGCGCCACGACAGCGGATGCGGTTTGGAACGCGGACAGAAGGCTGCTGAAAGAAAGGCAAGCCGAGGGCAAGAGCACCCATCCCTGGTATTGGGCGGGGTTTGTGGGGGCGGGCGCGTGGGATTAGACGCGCGTCAAAGAATTGCCCGGGCCACGGATTGCAGGGGCAGAATTTTGTCGACACCGCCGAGCTTGATGGCCTCCTTGGGCATGCCGAAGACCACGCATGTGGCTTCATCCTGGGCGATGGTGAATGCGCCGGCTTGCTTCATTTCAAGCATCCCGCGGGCGCCGTCGTCGCCCATTCCGGTGAGGATAACGCCCACGGCATTTTGTCCCGCGTAACGGGCGGCGGAACGAAAGAGCACGTCGACCGAGGGACGGTGGCGGCAGACCAGCGGCCCTTCTTTGATTTCGACGTAGTAGCGCGCGCCGCTGCGCTTGAGCAGCAGGTGATGGTTGCCGGGCGCGATCAACGCGCGGCCGCGAATGACGGTGTCGTTGGTCTCGGCTTCTTTGACGGTGATGGCGCAAAGTCCGTCGAGCCGGTTGGCAAAGGCGCGCGTGAAAAGCTCAGGCATGTGCTGCACGATCACGATGCCAGGCGTGTCGGCGGGCAGGGCTTCGAGCACGGTTTTGAGCGCCTCAGTGCCGCCGGTGGAAGCGCCGATGACCACCACTTTTTCTGTCGTCTCAGCCATGGCGTGAGCGGCGGGGGAAAGAATGCAATCGGCGTTCAGCTTGGGCTCGACGGTGTGGCTGGGAGTGAGGCTGCGCAGCCTTGCGCCGGCCGCTGCCTTGACCGCATTGCAAATTTCGGTGCGCGAGTCCTCGAGAAACTGCTTGGTTCCCAGGCGCGGCTTGGTCACGATATCGACCGCACCGTATTCAAGCGCCTTCAACGTGCTCTGCGCGCCCTCGTCGGCAAGGCTTGAACAGATGACCACGGGAATGGGATGCTGGCTCATGATTTTTTTGAGAAAGGTGAGCCCATCCATGCGGGGCATTTCGATATCGAGGGTGATCACATCGGGCAGTTGCTCGGCGATGCGGTCGGCCGCGACAAACGGATCGCCGGCGACGCCAATGACTTCGATCTCCGAATCGGACGAGAGCACGTCACGGAGCGTCTGGCGCACCACGGCGGAATCGTCTACGATGAGCACGCGAATCTTCGATGGGGCCATAACCGCTTCCCTTCCCTGCAGGCAGACGGGGGCTCAACAGAGCCGCCGGAGCAGGACTTCGCCGGTCCCGGTGTTGAATAGAATGTTGAGACCGGAAGTGCCTCCGAGGCTGGATGCAATGACTTCCAGGTCCTCTTCGCGCAACACTCGCAGGGCGGCTTCACAGTTCAATTTGCCGACCGTGGGCCGCGACGCTTCATTGGTGACAAGCAATACATCGCCGCCGCCGAAGAGCTTGACTTCAACCTCGCCACGGCTTGCGCCGAGCCGGTCGAGCCGGCGGGCCAGATCGCGAATAGCAAAATCCACATAGCGGCGTCCCACGGCGGGACTGAGGCCGGCAGCGCCTTTGCCGCAACTGGGCAGCATGGGATGACAGAGCGCGGCCAGTCCCAACCGGGGAACCCGGAAGGTTACGCCAACACAGGAGCCCAGCACGGTGCGCAGAATGAGGGGCTCGCGAACCAGGTGCGATTCTCCCGGCTGCACATGCACCTCAAGCAATGTGGCTTCAGGCTCGGCCATCGAGCCTCCTGTAGAGCGCCGGCGCCACCGGCGTTACCGGAAGATCCATGTCGTGCAGGGTCTCGGAGTGACCGACAAACAGATAGCCGCCGGGCACCAGGTGATGGGTGAGCTTGCGCAGAATGCGCTCTTGCGTGGGGCGGTCGAAGTAGATGATCACGTTGCGGCAGAAGATGGCGTCGGCCTTCTCTGCGATGCCGTAGTCGGCGTCAATGAAGTTGAGGCGGCGGAACTCGACCAGGCGGCGCAGTTCCGGGACCACCCTCAGCCGGTCGGAGCCGGGCTCGCGGCTGCGCATGAAGTATTTGCGCCTGAGCGCGGGCGGCACGGGAGCGGCAATATCCTGCGAGTAGACGCCGAGCTCGGCCTTGGCCAGCACCGTGGTGGAGATATCGGTGGCCAGAATTCTGAAGCGAAAGCCGGGATGGGCGAGCGCATACTCGCTCAGCACCATGGCCAGGGTGTACGGCTCTTCGCCGGTGGAGCAGCCTGCGCTCCATAGCAGCAACGGCCGTCCGCCGGGATTGCCCGAGGCGAGGTCAGGCAGCGCGGTGCTCAAGAGGAAATCAAAATGACGCGGCTCGCGAAAGAAGTCGGTTTTGTTGGTGGTGACCACGTCGATGAGGTTGACCAACTCGTCTTTCATTCCCTGCCGCTCGAAGAGGTAGTCGCAATACCGGCTATAGGAGCCCAGGTTGAGATCGCGAAGCCGGCGCTTGATGCGGACCTCGAGCATGGTTTTTTTCTCCGTGCCCAGGTGAATGCCTGCCTCCGCGTAGATCAAATCGCAGAGGCGCAGGTAATCCCGGCTGGAGATGCATTCGTCGCGTGCGCTCATCGTAGGAACGGGGCGGTGCTGGGCCGCCCCATTGCCCCTTTCATGCAGCCGCTTCCAACAGTTGCTTGCCGCTCTCCTGGCCGCGCACCACTGCCAGTTCCTCGGCAGAGAAGACGCGATCGATGTCCAGAATCATGATGAATTGGGTGTCGCGCTTGCCCATGCCCTTGATGAAGTCGGTGCGGATGTGAGTGCCGATGCGCGGGGCCGGTTGAATCTGGTCCGGCTCCAGGTCGATCACTTCCTCAACCGAGTCAGCCAGCGCGCCGATCACTGTCGATTCGTTGTCAAGCAGCACCTCGACGACCACGATGCAGGTGTTTCGCGTGCTGACGGTTTTTGACATCTCAAAGCACAGCCTGAGATCGACCACCGGGACCACGCTGCCGCGAAGATTGATGACCCCGGCCATGAAATCGGGCGTCCGCGGGATCTGGGTGATGGTGGTGAGGTCAAGCACCTCTCTGACCTTGGCCACGTCGGTGGCGAAGATCTCATTGCCCAGCTTGAAGGTGAGATACTGCCGTGTCTCCGTGATTTCAGTAACGCTCATGCTTCCACTCCTTTCAGCTCCTGAAGACTGGGCGCGGGGCGTGATAGCTCCGCGCCCCACCGGTCAGTAACGCTCGAACTCTCCGTCAAGGTCGTCGTGTTTGTCTTTGAGGCGCAGGTTGACGCCGCCGGACGAGGACTTTGCGCCCGCCACGGGAGCGTGAACCTTCTGCCTGGCCGGCGCAGGCCTGGGCTTCGCGGCCCTTCGCAGCGAGCCGCCGTCCTCGTCTCCGGTGTGGAAGAACGAGAGCGCGCTGACCAGCTGATCGGATTGCCCGGTCAGCTCTTCGGTGGTGGAGGCCATCTCTTCAGACGCCGACGCATTTTGCTGGATGACCTGCTCGAGCTGTTGCAGCGCCTTGTTGATCTGCTCTGCGCCGGTATCCTGTTCTTTGCTGGCGGCGGAGATTTCCTGCACCAGTTCCGCTGTGCGCTGAATGTCGGGCACCAGTTTGTCGAGCATCTCGCCTGATTTTTCCGACACTTTGAGCGTGGTGGCGGAGAGCTGGTTGATTTCGCCGGCCGCCTTCTGGCTGCGCTCGGCGAGCTTGCGGACCTCGGCTGCGACCACGGCAAATCCCTTGCCGTGCTCGCCGGCGCGGGCCGCTTCAATGGCCGCATTGAGCGCCAGCAGGTTGGTCTGGCGCGCAATCTCCTCGATGATGGAGATTTTGTTGGCGATCTCCTTCATGGCGGCCACGGCTTCGAGCACGCTCTTGCCGCTTTCCTGCGCGTCCTTGGCGCTCTTGTTGGCGATTTTGTCAGTCTGCTGCGCGTTGTCGGCGTTCTGCTTGATGTTGCTGACCATCTGCTCCATCGAAGAAGAAGCTTCCTCGGCTGCCGCGGCCTGGGAGCTGGCGCCCTTGGAGACCTGGATGGACGCCGTGGAGATGGACTGGCTGGCGGCCGACACTTCGCCGGCGATGGAGCGAATGTCAGAGACGGTGCGGGTGAGCCCGGCGACCATGGCGGCAAGCGCCTGCATCAGCTTGTCCTGCGGCGAGCGCTCGCGAATGGTCACCGTCAGGTTGCCGTTGGATATCTCCTCGGCCGCCGAGGTGATCTCGTTCATGGCCGCGATGAGCGCGTTGAGGTTGTTCTTGATGAGGTTGAAGTCGCCATGGTAAATGTCGGTGATTTGCGCGGGGATGTCGCCCTTGCTGATCAGATCCACGTACCGGGCGGAAACATTCAGCGGTCCGACAATGGCGTCGAGAGTGGAGTTTACGCCGCGGATGATTTCGGAGTAGGCTCCCGGCACCAGGTCCGGATGCCCGCGCTCGGCCAGATTGCCCTCCCTGGCGGCATTGGTGAGCCGCACCAGCATTTTTTCGAGAACCTGCAACACCTCGGCAACCTTGTTGACCGCGATCTTCATTTTCTCGTGGTCGCCCTTGTACGTTTGCGCGATCAGCTCGTCGATTTTGCCATTTGAAATCTGGGCCAGAATGCGGTTGCCTTCGCCGATGGGCAGCAGGATGGCGTCGAGCATGGTATTGACGCCGCAAACGATCTCAGCGAATGCGCCCTGGAAGCGCTCCGGCTTGCCGCGCTCAGAGAGCAGTCCTTCCCTGGATGCCTCGGTCAGCCGCAAGAGCTCCTTTTGCAGCGCCTGGGTGACGACGGCGACATTGTTGACCGCGACCTTCATCTTCTCGTGGTCGCCCTTGTAAGTGGCGGCAATCAGCTCGTCGATTTTGCCGGCGGATATCTGCGCCAGGATGCGGTTGCCTTCGCCGATGGGCAGCAGGATGGCGTCGAGCATGGTGTTGACGCCGCGAACAATCTCGGCATAGGCGCCCTGAAACTGCTCCGGCTTGCCGCGCTCGGAGAGCTGGCCTTCTTTCGAGGCCTCAATCAGCCGCAAAAGCTCCTTTTGCAGAGCCTGGGTGACGATGGCGACGTTGTTCACGGCGAGCTTCATCTTCTCGTGGTCGCCCTTGTAGGTCTGGGTGATCAGCTCGTCGATTTTGCCGGCGGATATCTGGGCCAGGACGCGGTTGCCCTCGCCGATGGGCAGCAGGATGGCGTCGAGCATTTCGTTGACGCCCTGCAACATTTCGCGATGAGCGCCGTTGAACAGCGTTGCCTTGGCGCGCTCTGACAATCGCCCTTCTTTCGATGCGTCCACCAGGCGCATGATCTCCTGCAAGACAAGCATCGAATCGTCTTCCTGCTGATCCGCCTTGCCTCTCGCGCGGTCCTGGTCCACATGCCCATTGGCATGCAAGTTCCCATGACCGTTTCCGTTGCCGGCGCCGTGCGGCTTCCGGCCTTCGCTTACCAATGTGGTCGGCATGTATTCCGCCCCTCTCTTTCGCTTGTCTTCGTTCCCTTCCCTGTTCGTTGCCGCCTGGGCGTTGAACGGGAGAAGCACGAACTGAAGCTGGTTAGTGTGTGTTCTGACTGGCGCAGGCGCGCTGGCCGTTGCCGCCGCGGCCCTGAAGGCCGTTTTGAAGCGTCCCGTCCCTCCACGGGGCGCCTCCCCTGGGAGCCGCGGGATGGCCGCGCGCGGCCTGCGCGTGGGTGCGCAACGCGGTTTGCACCAGCCGCTCGGGATCGAGGATGAGGGCCACCGTGCCGTTGCCCAGGATGGTGGCCCCGGAGACCACCTGCACATGGCGGTAGAAGCGGCCCAGGTTCTTGATGACCGTCTGGCAGTCTCCTAAAACGCAGTCCACCGCGAAGCCGTAGCGGCCTTCCCCGGTTTCGACGATCATGATTTGCTCGATCTGCGGGCTTTCACTGCGCATGTTGAAGTGCTCGCGCAGGCGGATGTAGGGGATCAGCTCGCCGCGCACGTTGGCCACATGCTTGCCGTTGGCCGCCGCAACGTCAGCCCTGGTGAGCTCGATGCACTCGAGCGTGTTGGCCAGGGGCAGCACAAAGCAGGCATCTGCCACGCTGACCAGCAGGCCGTCAATGATGGCCAGGGTCAGCGGCAGGCGGAGCGTGACACTGGCGCCCGCGCCGGGCCGGCTGGCGACGTCGATGGTGCCGCGCAGGCTCTCTACCCGCTGCCGGACAACGTCCATGCCCACCCCACGGCCTGAAACGCCGGTCACCTTTTTGGCGGTTGAGAATCCGGGCTGAAAAAGCAGCGCGAAGGTCTCAGCCTCGGTAAGTTGCGCGCCGGCCGCAACGAGTCCCCGCTCGACGGCGCGGGCCCGGACGGCCTCGGCGTCGATGCCGCCGCCGTCGTCGGCAACCGCGATGAGCACGCTCGCGCCCGAGTGCCGCGCGGAAAGATGAATTGTGCCCGTGGCGCGCTTGCCGCGCGCGGCGCGCACCTCGGGCGGCTCAATGCCGTGGTCCATGCTGTTGCGGATCAGGTGCATCAGCGGATCGCCCAACTGGTCGATCACCGTCTTGTCCAGTTCGGTATCGGCGCCTTCCATCGTAAGCTCGACATCCTTGCCCAGATCGCGCGCCAGGTCGTGGACCAGGCGGCGAAACTTCTCGAAGGTGGCGCGAACCGGCAACATGCGGATCGTCATTGAGTTCTCGCGCAAGGCCGAAGTCAGACGCTCCATCTCCTCCGACACCGCGGCAATATCCGCATCGTCGGCACGGGATGCGATCTGGCTGAGCCGGGCCTGCACCGTCACCAACTCGCCCACTAGATCGACAAACTGGTCCAGCTTGGCCACCGGAACGCGCAGGCTGGACGCGTTGTCGGGCTTGTCATA
>JBEKEQ010000147.1:0-9849 GCA_050013735.1 Occallatibacter sp. | reverse complement strand
GCTGGCGCCGTTGTTCACCGTGCCCGGCGGGGGGGTGAATATAAAAGACACAGGCGCGCCGGCTTTTGCACCGGGGGCTGGCGCGGCCATCTGAGGCGAAACAGCCGGTGGAGAGCCCGGTGGCCGGATGACCTGAGCGGCTGGCTGCGGGGTTTGCTGCCCGGCTGGCTGAGGCTGTGGCATTACTGGGGTTTGGCCGGGCGGCTGAGAAGCTGGTTGCGCTGCCGGCGCCATTACCGGCCGTTGAGCCGGAGTTGTGGATGGCGGAGGGCCCAAGCTCTGCTGCAGGTTCGAGCGCATCTGGGCGAGCGCAATGGGCGCGGCATCGTCAGCGCTCTGGCCGGGGACGGCTGCTGTAAATCCGGGGCGCGGGCCGGGCTGCTGGGCTGGTTCCTGAGCTGGTTCCTGCATGAGCGCCGTCGGGCGGACCGTGGGACCGGGAGCCGGAGCGGCATTGTCGGTATCGAGATGGCGCAGTTCGATGGATTGGCCGGTGCCGGTGTCGATCATGCGCAGATTGCGCTGCTGGATGTCGGCTGAACGGACAATGTGCGGCACCACCACGAAAACAATTTCGTCGGTCTGGATGGTGTGATCCTTGGAGCCGAAGAGGTATTTGAGGATGGGGATGGAACTGAGGCCCGGAACGCCGGTCCAGCTCTTGGTGTCGGAGTCGTCCTGAATTCCGCCGATGAGACTGGCCTCGCCCTCGTGCAGGCGGATGACCTGGTCGACCACGCGCTGGCTTAGGATGGGCTCGGTGACGCCGCTGATGGTGACTGAGCCGCTCTGCGCGCTGACCGTGATTTTGAGTTTGAGCGTGACGTCGTTGTCGTAGTGGACGCTGGGAGTCATTTCAACGTCGACGCCTACATCTTCATATTGGAACTGGGTATTGACCAGCGAACTGACCAGTGCGGTGGCTGCGCCGGTCTGGTAAGAACCGGTGGCGATCGGGATCTTGGAGCCAACTTTGAATGAAGACTTTTGGCCGTCGGTAGCGCGGAGCCGCGGGTCTTGCAGGATCTGCGTGGCAGTGTCGGTAAGCAGCAGGTTCAACGTGGCCGAGCCGATGTTGACGGCAAAGTCAGAGGCTTTGAGGTGCGAAAGCGAGTAAAGCGTGGAGTTGTTGGAGGTGCTGCCGGTGGTGCCTGTGGTGCCGGTAGTGCCAGTAGTGGTTGAGCTGGAGCACGAAGAGCCGGTGCAGGGCGGCTGCAGCGACACGCCGAAGCTGCTGGGCCACTCGATGCCGAGGGTACGTTCCCAATTCTTGCTTACCTCAAGAACAGCCATGTCGACCACAACCTCAGGGCGCGGCTTGTCGAGGTCGCTGATGAGCTGCTGGGCGAGCAGCAATTCGTCGGGCGTGCCGCGCATCACGATGGCGTTCTGGCTCTGCACCGCGTAGACCTTGGTTTGGGGCATCAGGTTGCGGATGGCCGTGTTTACGTCGTTGAGGTCGTTCTGCTGCCAGGCATTGGCCAGGTAAAAGGTTTGAACGGCCTGCTCGTCGAGCTCGGTGCGCTTGGCACGCGAGTTGGTGGCCACAAAGATGGTGTTCGAAGTAACCGGGCGCCAGAAGGTGTTGGACATGGTGCCGACGATGCGCAGGGCATCGAGCAGCGTCACATTGGTCAGTTCCACCGTGATGCGCTTGGAGTTGAAATCAGGATCGAAGAGCACGTTGATGCCGGCGGCTTTTCCGATGGCCTGGTAAACCAGCTTTGTGTCTTCAGTGTAGTGAAGGGTGAGGGGATCGTTTGAAATGGGCTTGAGCGTGGCCGGCGCGCCGATGGTTTCGAGCTCGGCCTGTTCGCTTTCGAGCTCGGGGATGGCGTTCTCTGAGGCGGGCGTCGCCTGGCCTGTTTTTTCGCGAACCCGGGCGATTGCCTGCGTGGCCGCTTCGTTGCCGGGGTCAATTTCAGCCGCGTGAAGGAATTCTGCCAGTGCGCCCTGTGTGTCGCCGGAATCAAGCAGCTTGCGGCCCTGGGTGACATGCGCCGATGAGGCGGAGATGCGCACGCGGTAGAAGGCTGTCTCGTACCGCATGTCTTTGGGGTCCCTGGTGAAGGCTTTCTGGAAATCTTCGAAGGCGGTGTCGTAGTCCTGCTTTGCCTCGGCTGCCTGGCCCTGCTTAAAGAGCATGTTGGTTGAGGGCTCCTTGGCGAATGCCGGTTGCACGAAGAGGCCGGCGAGAACCAGGCAAACCACAGCTGCCAGACCGGCGGAGCGTCTTGATTCAAGGTCTCGGGACAGGCCGGTTCCGGCGGCGGCCGAAGGTTGAGTGCGATCGATCATTCTGCTCCCAGGCGAAAGTGCGGCTGAAGGTTGCGGGGGCTTAGAGCGGAACCAGAGTAACTGCGTCCTGTCGGGTCTTGCGCAAGGGTCGGCGCTCCCTGGTGGTCGCGCCGACTTGAGGTCCATGCTTTCGGTGCACATTGACTCCGGTTCCGCTGTAGGGCCGCCCCGTCCACGATTCGGTTGACTGACTAAATTCAAATTGAGCCAGTAAGGGTTCATTTTACGGTGGCTCCGCATTGTGTGGGAAGTTTGGGGCAGGGCGGCCATTGAAAATTGCTAATAAAAAGAATGGTTTGGCGGTCGCCAGTCCGGTGCGCGGTCAGCAAAACGCCGGGGCTGCCGGGCACCGGCACATCTTTATGAATGCTAGGATAAGAGCCTGAGGATTGGTAGAAATGGCCCGCCAGACAAGCCACGTGATTATCGCCAAAGACGCGCCCGGCGCCGCCAAGCCGGTGCGTCCGCGAGACCCCGTGGCCAGCGGCGAGCGCGATGCGGCATTTAACCGGCAGGCGGGGCACAACTACTTTCTGCTGGAAAAGTTCGAGGCGGGAGTGGCCCTGCGCGGCACCGAGGTCAAGTCGATCCGCGAAGGCAAGGCGAACCTGAAGGACGCCTACGGCCTGATCAAGGACGGCGAGGCCTTTCTTTTGAATTTGCATATTGGACCGTACTCTCATGGGAACCTGGCCAACCACGACGAAACCCGCACACGTAAACTGCTGATGCACCGGGATGAAGTTCGCAAGCTGTTTCAAAAGACGCAGGTGAAGGGACATACGCTCGTTCCGGTGCGGCTCTATTTCCGCCACGGGCGGGTAAAGTGCGAACTGGCGCTGGCCAAGGGCAAGCAGGACTGGGACAAGCGGGAAACCGAGCGCCGCCGGGAGGCCGACCGCGAGGCAACGGCAGCCATCAAGGCGAACAAGCATAGAAACAACGAGCGGTAGGCCGGGGCTGGCCCTACTCCTCACTCCCCGCCTCATCGATCCTTGCCCACAATTCTTTGATCCCGTATCCCGTCTTTGCCGAGACGGCGAGAATCTCATCGAGCTGGTGGGCTTTTTTGAGAGCGGCAAGGTTGCGCGTGCGTTCGTTGCCGCTCAAGCGATCGATCTTGGTTGCGGCCACCACAAATTTGCGGCCATTGGCGCGCAGCCACTCGAACAGCTGCCCATCGCTCGGCTGCGGCTCAATGTTCGAGTCGATCAGGCAGACGCAAAGCCTGAGGTTCGCGCGGCGTGAGAGATACGGCTCAATGAATTTTGGCCACTCAGCGGAGATCGATCTTGAGATTTTGGCGTACCCGTAGCCCGGCAGGTCGGCAAACATTTTTTTCTGCTTTTGGAGCGGGTTCGTCACCTCGAAAAAGTTGATGGCGCGAGTGCGGCCCGGCGTCGACGACACCTTTGCCGCCTTTACGCCTACCAGCGCATTCAGCAGGCTCGATTTGCCCACGTTGGAGCGGCCGAGAAACGCCACCTCAGGCAGCACCGCCACGGGAAACTGCGCGGCACTGAGGGCGGAAAGCAGGAATTGGGCGGAGTATCGCATAGTTTAGACAGACATTCTTAAACACGGAGCAGCTTCAAGCATACAGAACGCAAAGCAGGACCGATCTGATCGCGCCGGCTTTTCATTATCGAAACGCACTTCAGTACTACCAAAGCCGATTTCTCCGCGACGAATGATCCTTACTCCTTTTCAACGCGATTCGGCCCTATACTGGCGATAAACCATCCGCACCCATTTCCCATGCGCTTCGGGGAACTCTTGTTCTTCTTGGAGACCTTGTGACTCGAATCCTTGCCATTGTCCTGGTGGCTTCGGCGGCCTTTGCATTTGCCGCGGGCGCCCATGCCACTATTCCGCTGGTCAAGTCTGTGCATCACGTATCAGCCGAGCCGGCCTTTATCCAGATGCCTAAAGACGGCGGAGGCTTGACACTCTACAACGCGACGGGCGGGGTGGTGGCTCGCTGCGACAGGAAAGGCGACGCCTTTGCGAATTGCAAGCTTGAGCCCAGCGTTACGCTCGACGACTTAATGAACGCCTGGGTTCGCGCCTACCAGAATCTCGATAAATAGCCGCAGCGCCGCATCACGCAGCCGCGGGCGTCGCACTCTCAAACATCGCACTCACGCGCGGCAGCCGCGCGGCCAGCAGCGATCCGCGCAGGATCATGAAGCAGCAGAAGGCGCACCACAGGCCGTTGTTGCCCATCGCACGGCCGAGCACGATGGCCAGCACAAGGTAGCCGAGAAATGCGATCAACATGCTGTCGCGCAGCTCGCGGGCACGCGTGGCGCCAATAAAGACGCCGTCCATCTGGTACCCCCACACTGAAACCAGCGGCAGCACCATGGCCCACGGCAGATACCTGAGCGCCATCACGCGAACCGCCTCTTGATTGGTGAACAGGCCCACCAGCGACGACCCGGCAAAGACAAAAAACAGAGAGAGCGCAGCAGCCACCGCTCCCGCTGACACCGTGGACGCCTTCAGCACGGCGCGATAATCGGCCACGCGCCGCGCGCCCACGGCTTCGCCCACCAGCGCTTCAGTGGCGTTGGCAAATCCGTCGAGGGCGTAAGTCGCAATCCAGTGCAGGTTCAAGAGCACCGCATTCGCTGCCAGCGTTGCATCGCCGGCCTTTGCGCCCGTTCGCGTAAACCATCCATACGCCGCTACGAGGCTGAGGGTGCGCAGAAACAGATCGCGGTTGAGCGAAAACAAGTGCCGCCAGCTGGGGCCATGGGCAATGTTGCGCCATGTGACTGGATGATGCGCGCTGCGCGGCCACACAATGCGAATGAGAATCAGGCCGACGAACAGGCCGGCCCAGTCCGCGGAGAAGGTTGCCGTGGCAATGCCCGCCACGCCCCAGTGCAGCCAAACCACCAGCGCCAGCGCCACGGCCACATTGACCACGTTGACCGCAGCCTGCAATGCCAGCGCCATGCGCGCGTGCTGGCGGCCGAGCAAAAAGCCGAGGACAACATAGTTGGCCAGAGCCGCCGGCGCCGACCAAATGCGTATATCGCAATAGACCAGCGCGTTCTGGCGTACGGCCGCGCTTGCGCCCAACAGCGAGAGAGAGCCAGCGATGAGCGGGCCGCGCACCAGAACAATGAGTGCGCCAATGGCAGCGGCCGAAAGCATTCCGCGGCCGAAGTGCAGGCGGAGACTTTCTTCGTCGCGCGCGCCGTGGGCCTGTGCGACCAGGCCGGTGGTGGCCATGCGCAGAAAGCCGAAGGTCCAGAAGATTCCGTTGAAGAAGATGCCGCCCATGGCCACGCCGCCCAGCGCGGCCGCTCCCGGCAAATGGCCGGAGAGCACCGTGTCAACCGTTGAGAGCAGCGGCTGGGTAAGGTTGGAGAGAATGAGCGGAATCGCCAGCAGAAAAACCCGCCGGTACCAGGGGTCCATTGATGAAATTGTACTTGGCGGGTGATGCGGAGTTGTGGATTCGGATCTCACCGTATCTTTGGAAACGGAAGATCAGGCGCGGGATCATCGGCATCGAGCGCACTCAACCACGCGCGCACGCTCTGCCGGATGGCTTCAACATTGAGACCGCCGAATGTGGCCGGATAAATCTCCAACTTGCGCAACGAAGCCCGCAACAGCGACGCGGCGCCCACGCGATTGCCGCGCTCGAAATGGTGAAACGCCGCCGCAATCTGGATCAGCGCCTGCAGAAATCGCTTCTCCGGCTCCGCAGCGCGCAGCCACTCGCCTTCCCAGTGCTCGTGCGCCTCAAAGAACTCGCGGTTTCCATAGCACCTGAGCCCCTCGGCCAGCGCGCCCAGATTCCAGTTCAGCGGCATAACTCTTTTATTATCGGGCAATATATTGGGGCTTGCGTGGACGGGGTAATGGATTTGACACCACCAACACTATCTTGGCGGGTCAGGCAACTATTCACGCCGGGGCAACAGGAGTGGGGCTAAAGTAGCTTCAAGAGATCTTGTCTAAATAAATGCAAACGAATGGATGGCTTCCCCCCCATGCTCAGAAACTACGTGTGTCTTGCTTTCTGTCTCTTTTCAGCAACCCTTTCTATCGGGCAAAACGTGCCGCGGTCCTCTCACGTCTGGATGATTACCGAAGAGAATCATAGCTATGAAGACGTGGTCGGCAACTCGCAGATGCCCTACTACAACCAGCTCATTCAAAACTACGGACTCGCCACCCAGTTCTACTCCAATCAGCACAGTTCTCTTCCTGCATTGATGTTCTATGTTGCCGGCGCCCAGGTAGAAACCAACAGCGACACAGTTTCGTGCCAGCATTCCGAGGACAACGTGGTTCGGGAACTTCTCAAGAAGGGTTACTCCTGGAGAGCGTACCAGGAAGCTCTGCCCGACGCCGGTTACCAGGGCCTTTATAGCCCGGATAACCTATACTACCGCCGCCACAATCCGCTGATTGACTTCACCGACGTCTGCCCAGGAACCGGGCAGGATACCAAAAGCGTGCCTCTCACCCAGATGGCCGCGGACTTCGAGCAGAGCGGCACCGTCAACTATGCCTACATTACTCCCGACGTGAACGACGACGCCCACAACGGCAGCCTGCAACAGGCGGATCAGTGGCTCCAGAACAAAGTTCCTGCAATACTCGCTCGCCCCGAGTTTGCCGCCGGCGGCGATGGCATTCTTTTCGTCGTGTGGGATGAAGCCGACGATACCGACGATCGCTGCTCCGCCACCGTCGCCACGGGATGCGGCGGACGCACGGCGATCCTCGTACTCGGTCCGCAGGTCAAGCCCAGCTATCAGTCCACCATCACCTATCACAATGAGAACGTGCTGGCCACGGTGTGCGCAGCCATGGGTCTCGCTACCTGCCCCGGCGCCGCGCAAACAGCCGCGCCCATGGCGGACTTCTTCAAATCGAGCACCAGCTCGCCCAGCGGCGTCGTCATCTCCACTCCTGGAAACGGCGACCTTGTCACCGGCTCGGTCCATCTGACGGCGACTGCTTCTGAGAGCCAGACCATCAGCCAGACCCAGGTCTGGGACAACGGCCAAAAGCTCGGCGTCTATGGCGACCAGATCAATGCCATCTATAACCTGGCGACCGGCAAGCACACCACCACCGTGCTCGATCTGGGCTCAACCTACAAAATCATCCATCAAACCTCGGTCACTTACAGCGTGCAGCCGCTGGTCAATGGCGTGCAGATCGTCTCGCCCACAGCGGGCGAAACCTTCGATATGACCACGGTCCACGTCGTCGCCCTTGCCAACGAATCCGTGCCCATCAACCAGATCCAGGTGTGGGATAACGGAGTCAAGCTAGGCTGGTATGCCGGCGCAAGCGTGAACCAGTATTTCACCCTCGCGCCTGGCTCGCACACCATTACAGTGCTCGACCAAAACGACAGTTACAACGTCCTCCACCAGTCCAGCGCTTCTTACTCAGTGAAATAAGCGGCAGGGCATTCGCGTGCAAATAAAATGGGCTATCCATGCGTCGGCATGGATAGCCCTGTTCCTTGCGATGAGCAGCAGCATTGAAAGGGCACGGCCTGTAGGTCAGTGCTTTAGACTGACTGTCGCGGGAATCCAATATGACTGCGGGCTTTGCCACTGAGACTGACCCCAGGCAATGTCACGCCCCAGAGACGACCGGAAGTTTAGCGGCATCCCAGGCAGCCAGTCCGCCAGCCATTTCAATGAGATTGGTGACGCCGTGCTGGTGCAGAATGCTGGTGGCGATCGAGGACCGGTAGCCGCCTGCGCAGTGCACGGCGATGCGGCGTCCACGCGGGATTTCAGCGAGGCGCTCCTGCATGTGGTTGAGGGGAATATTCAGGCTGTCGGCAATATGCCTGGATTCCCACTCGTCTGCGTTGCGGATATCGAGCACCAGTGGCGGGTCGGCGCTCGCCACCTGCTCGGCTACTTCGGCGGCGGTAACGCGCTCGGTCTGACCCACCAAGTCGGGCGTTGCCGCAAGCGCCGCCATGCCTCCATCAAGATAACCACTCACGTGATCGAATCCGATGCGGCCCAGGCGCAATGCAGCTTCCTGCTCGCGGCCAGGCTCGGCAACAATCACAATCGGCTTGGCGCGATCGAGCAATGTGCCGGCCCACGTGGCGTATTGGCCGCCGAGGCCGATATTGATGCTGCCGGCCAGATGTCCCTTGGCGAATTCCGCGGCATCCCGCACATCGAGCACTTGCGCATCGGCGTCTCCCATGCGAATAACATCATCGAGCGAAATGGGCTTGAGCACTTTCTCAAGATTGACGTCGAGCGTCACACGTTCGCGCGTGTTGAGAATGGCGTCGTAGGTAAAGTACTGCGGGGCATCCGGCTGGCCTGCAGTGATGAGAGAAATAAGCTCATCCCTCGACATGGGCTGCAGCGCGTAGTTCATGCGGCGTTGATCGCCGAGCGACGACACCGTGTCAGAAGAAAGCTGCTTGCCGCAAAGCGAACCTGCACCATGCGCCGGGTACACCAGCGTCTCGTCGGGCAGCGGCAAAAGCTTGTTGTGCAGCGAATCGTAAAGCCGGCTCGCAAGATCGTTCGCAGTCCAACCCAGCGAAGCCCTCAGATCAGGCCGGCCAACGTCGCCAATAAACAACGTATCTCCGGTGAGAACGGCATGCGGCTTGTCGGCGTTCTTCGCAAGGTCGAATACGACGATCGATATGGATTCGATGGTGTGGCCGGGCGTTTCAAGAGCTTCAAGGCGAAGCCCGGGAAACTCCAGTGTGCTTCCATCCGCCATCGCCGTGAAGGCATATTCCGCTTCGGCCCGGCTGCCCAGATGAATTGTTGCGCCGCAGCGATCGCGCAGTTCAAGATGCCCGGCAATAAAGTCGGCGTGGAAGTGCGATAAAAAAACGTGGCGAATCTGGAGACCGAATCGCGCAGCATCGGCAACGTACTGGTCGATATCGCGCTGCGGATCGACAACGATGGCAGTTGAACTGGCCTCGTCGCCGAGCAGATACGAGGCATGGGCCAGGCATCCCAGATAGTACTGTTTGAGGATCATTTGAATCTCCTCCGGCGCTTCTTTCGAATTCACCGGGGTCACGCATTACGCCGAGATGGGCGACGGATGCGGTCTTTTACGCGCCAGCCGCATCAGAACTAATTCGCCGCGGGGCCGGAATAAAACGAGTACGTGGCAGCGTAAGGGACCCGCGTGGTTTTGCCCGCGTCCTGGGCGCTTTCGCAGCCCGATGCAGGCGCCACCCCGCCGTTGGTCGCTGTGCGGCGAATGAAAGCAACCTTCGCAAGTGTGCCCGTAGCGCTTCCTGCTTTGGCGCGCAGTAACAACCACGCAACGGAGCCGGCATCGGGCGCAGGCTTGCTTGCAATCAGTTCTCCCTGAACCTGACTGCCATCGTCGAGCTTCCAGGTTGGCCCCGCAAAGTGGCTTCCGATCGACTGACCCGATGAATCCATCAATTTCGCATCCGGAGCATTGAGCACCCACTTGGTTGCAGCCGGTGTGCTGGTGCAGGTGTAAATCTGTACGCCGGCCCCCTCCACCCGGAGCACGACGTTGACGGCCGCC
>JBEKEQ010000146.1:0-9922 GCA_050013735.1 Occallatibacter sp. | reverse complement strand
CCCATGGACATGGTGATTTTTACCGGCGTGGAGAGCGAGGAAGAATTCAAGACCAAGCGCCCGCAGGAGTATCAAAGAGTTGCCCGCGAGGGAAAACTGGAAACAAGGCTCGCGGAAGCGCCGGCCACATGGCTGTTGAATTTCGCACGGGTGGTGGGATTCACGGCGATTCTCATCGGAGTGGTGCTTCTGATTCTTACGTTGACGGCGTACTTCGGCGGCTGAGCGCGCATCGAATGGCGATGTGCGCTCAGATGCGTCCCGGCGGGAAATAAAGGCAGCTAACTCCTTTGTTTTATCCTTGTGATTCCAGTCACTGCGAGCCTTGCCGCAAAAGCATCTTCTCGAAGGCGTGAACCTCAAAAAGAAAATCTTCGCGCAAGCGCTCGCTCTATCCCTGCTTGCGTGGTGTTCTGCTGCCCATGCGGCACAAAAGTTGAAAAACGAAGACTGCCTTGCCTGCCACTCAGACTCGAGCTTGACCACAGATGAGAATGGCAAGAAGGTCAGCCTGTTTGTGGATGAGGGCAAGCTGAAGCACTCGATCCACGGCGGCATGTTCACCTGCGTGGATTGCCATAAGGATGTGAAGAGCCTGGTGCATGAGAGCACGCCGCAGAAGATCACCTGCGCCCAGTGCCATGCGGATGCGCAAACCGCTTACTCGCACAGCACCCACGCCAAGGCGACAGCAAGCGGCAAAGCAGCGGCGGGCTGCGAGGATTGTCACGGCGGGGCACACGAGATTGTGGCCGCGGACGACGCCAAATCGCCAGTCAATCACAGCAATATCCCTTACACCTGCGGCAGGTGTCACGGGCAGAAATTCCTGATGGAGTCGAACGGCGAAAGCGCGCAGCCTTTCATCTCTTACCAGGAAAGCGTGCATGGGCGCGCAAACGAAAAGGGATCGAAGAAGGCCGCGGTGTGCACGGATTGCCACGGCGCCCACGAGATTCTTCCCGCCAATGACCAGAAATCGCCGATTTACAAATTCAATGTTCCGGCGACCTGCGGCAGTTGCCACGCGGCAATCCAGACCACCTTCATGCAGAGCATTCACGGGCAGGCAATTACGCGGGGCAACGGCCTGGCCCCGGTTTGCACGGACTGCCACGGAATTCATTCGATCAAGTCTCACGCAGACCCCAACTCGCCGGCATCGGAACAGAATCTTTCCCGGGATACCTGCGCGCGGTGTCACGAGGGAGTGCGGCTATCGCAGGAGTTTGGCGTTCCCGGCAATCGAGTTACGAGTTACTTCGACAGTTATCACGGCCTCGCAGCTCAAGGAGGATCCGTAGTCGCAGCCAATTGCTCCAGTTGCCACGGAGTGCACGACATTTTGCCCTCGAGCGATCCGCGCTCGTCAATCAATCGCGCACACCTGGAAGCGACTTGCGGCAAGTGCCACAAGGGGGTCACGCAAAAGTTTACCCTCACCAAAGTTCACGCGGAAGATGGCAACCACTCAAGGGACATCGGGTCACTCGCCGTGTGGTGGGTGCGGCTGGTTTACCTGGTTCTGATCGCGGTGGTGATCGGAGCAATGTTCCTGCACAACGCCATCATCTGGCGCAGCAAGGCGATTGCCCGGCGCGGAATGCAGAATCCCATGATGGTTCGCATGACGGCCAATCAGCGCTGGCAGCACCTGATTCTGCTGTTGAGCTTTATTGTTCTGGTCATCACCGGCTTTGCTCTTAAATTTCCCGATTCCTGGTTTGCAGAGGCGCTGGGGATGGGCGAACGGCTGCGCAGCATCATCCACCGCGCAGCGGGAGTGATCCTGATCTGCGCGGGCATCTATCACCTTTTCTACCTGGCAGCGACTCGCGAGGGACGGCGGTTGGTGCGCGATTTGGCGCCACGGCCGAAGGATGCTTTCGATGCGTGGGGAACCATGCGCTATTACCTGGGCCTGGGCAGCGCGCGGCCCCAGTTTGGCCGTTTTAACTACGCGGAAAAGGCGGAATACTGGGCACTGGTGTGGGGCACGGCGCTGATGGGTGTCACCGGCATCATGCTATGGGCCAAGGTCTGGGTGGGGAACCTGCTGGCGCGATGGTGGATCGATGTGGCGACAGCGGTGCACTTTTATGAGGCAATTCTGGCCACGCTCGCCATTCTCGTGTGGCATTTCTACCAGGTGTTTTTTGACCCCGATGTTTACCCGATGAATTGGGCATGGTGGGACGGCAAGATGCCTGTGGAGCACTATCGCCACGAGCACGGATTGGACACGGAGGCTCTAGCGGAGACCGCCGGACAGGGAAATCCTGCTGAAGTGATTAAGGCAGACCCCTCAACCAAACCTCCGCAATAAGACGAGCGGTCAGACCCGGTAGTTGTCTGGCCGCCAGCTCTTGATGCGTTCCTTGATCTGCTTGCGGCTCAGATTCTCTTCGAGGGCCACCTTGGCCAGAACCACGACTTCGTCGTCGGAGGCGAAGCGCAGGCCGATCAACTGGTCCTCGGTAAGTCGATAGATTTGCGCGTGCCATTCTGCGGGAGCCAGCGCCTGAAGACGGAGCCGCTCTTCGAGGCGGATGACGCGGTCCTGCACCTTGAGGGGATAGGAGCGCACCTTCAGGAATGGAATGAAAACGGCTATGGAGAGAATGACCAGCCACGCAGAATAGATGCTGCGATGTCCAATGAAGAACGAGATGGCAATGGCCAGGTTGACGGCGAGAGCGGTGGCAGCAACGAAGTGGTAGGGCGGGTCGAGACGGCCATGGTTCTTAAAATTTTGCGAATTGAGTTCACTCATGCGTAGCCTTGATTTCCTTCAGGCCGGAGTCGGCTGCCTCAGACTCCCGCGTCGGCGAGGGTCGATCGGCAACAGCGCTGGTGGCCTGAGCGTCTGCGCTGTCAGGATTCTGACCGGCGGGGGGGGAAGCTGTCAACGGAAGCAGATTGCCTGGCCCCAGAACCTGCGGATGGCGCGGGATGCAATGAAAGCGGCCGCGCACCAGGTAATCGACGAAAATTCCGCCCGCGAGGTAAGGGTTAACCAACACAATGGGGACAGCATAAGCGGTGGTGGTGAGCGATTCGGCGATGCTTTTGTTGGAGTGGCTGAGACGGCGATACCCCGGAACCTGGGGAATTTCGAAGACCGCCAGTTGCATCTGAGGGTGCTTGCGCGCATACCGCGCCAGCTTCCACGTGATCTGTTTGGGGGTGGTGACGCCGGCATCGGGAAAGAGGCTGCGTCCAAAGGCGCCTGAATAGTAGGTGTTGAGGATGCGCCGCGCAAAGTCCGCACAGTTGTTGTATAGCAGCTCGAAATGCGAACGGTTCACTTCGTTGTTCATTTGGGCAATGATGGCGTCATCTTGCTCAGGGGTGGTCTGAAATCGCAAGGCGTAGATGCGCCGTTCATAGGCCATGCCTAGCAGTTGGGTCCAGCCGCCGTGCACGAAATTGCCGGTGAACACGTCTTCCCCCAGGCTTTGGAGATGGGCTTCGCGATAGCGGTCGCGCATCCGCTTCACCTGTTCGCGGTCAACATGCGCCGGAACCTCAGAGGCGTTTTCGACCGAGTAGAGGTAAGGGATCAGCGGCATCGCCACCCAGTCGTAACCGTCGATTCCCTGGTAGCGTGCGATTACGGCGCCCAGCTCGCCTGGCGCGCAGCGCCGCAGCTTGACGGGGGTCTCGGCGCAAACGCGTTCAAAATAGATTGCATTATGGCCCGTAGGGTTCAAGACCCCGAAGACGCCATACGGCTGCTCCATGAGCAGCGCCGCCTGCGCTTTAAGATCTGGAGAAAAAAGTGCGGCAGTTATCAACGCCAGGAGAGCGAATACAGTCTTGCGTCCTTTGCCCATCGAAAGCGCAAACCCTCCGGTGAGTTTTTCTCGCGTCGCTTTCAGTATGGCGGAAAATCCCATGAATGCAAGCCTCGTCCCCATGAGATGAAGAGGTAATGTGCCCAGCCACTCTGGCCGCAGAGCGCCAGCCGCCGATCGTTATTCGACAAGTAAGCCTCATATTTTTCGACACATCCGGCGCGTAAATGTTGCGCCTGGGCCTGTGGAATGCGGAAAGGAATCAACAAAAGCACGGTGGCTGACAGGAAGCGATCTATGCTGATATGGTTCTCATTCCGGAGAGTTTCGCGGCAGTGCCGGCGCGAATATTTCCGGCACTTTTCTTTCAGAGGGGCTTCTCGTGAAATCGCGATTCCTGTTTCTGCTCGTACTGGCTTGGTGCATGACCGCATCGGCGCAGGTGACTTTGCCCAGAATTCTGTCAAGCCACATGGTAGTGCAGCGCGACTTGCCCGTACATGTCTGGGGGTTGGCGGAGCGCGGCGAACAAGTGACCGTGACTTTTCGCGGAGAGACCCGCACGATAACAGCCGGGAACCTGGGCCGATGGAGCGTCTATTTGAAGCCGGGCACGGCTGGCGGCCCGTTCGATCTAGTTGTGAAGGGACTGCCGGCGGCCGGGGGTGGAGATGCGGCGCAGACGATCACGCTCAATGACGTACTGGTGGGCGATGTGTGGGTGGCCTCGGGACAGTCGAATATGGAATTTGAGCTCTTCAAGGCCGCGACGGCAGACCAGGATCTGCCCCATGCGGACAACCCTCGCATTCGGCTGCTGATGGTAAAGAAGAGGGCCGTCGAATTTCCGCAGGACGATTTGGAGACTGACGGCTGGGCTGCCTCAACCCCCGATACGGCGCGGAATTTTTCCGCCGTTGCATGGTACTTTGCCCGGGAGATTGAGCAGCGGGAGCATGTGCCGGTAGGGGTCATCGACTCCACCTGGGGCGGAACGGTGGCCGACACATGGACGCGCGAGGCGGCGCTGGGCGAAGACGCGGCGCTGGCCCCGGTGTTTGTTTCGTGGGGCAAGATGACGGAGGCGGAGGAGAATGCGCTGCTGAGGGACAAAGACGAGCAACGGCAGCGCGATGAAGCCAAGGCGCAAGGCAAGCCGGAGCCACAATTCCCGTGGCATCCGAACTTGCTGAGTTGGGGTCCGGGGATGCTTTACAACGGGATGATTGCACCGCTGACGCCGTTTCCGATCCGCGGGGTGATCTGGTACCAGGGCGAAAGCAACAGCGCTCCGGAGCGTGCGCCCCTCTATAGCCGCGTATTCCGTACGATGATTGAGGATTGGCGGCGGCAGTGGGGCGTGGGCGATTTTCCGTTTCTCTACGTGCAGATTGCAAACTTCGGGCGCAGTCCGGGCGAGAACTGGGCCGTCTTGCGCGATCAGCAGTTGCGGACACTGGCATTGCGCAATACGGCCATGGCGGTGACCATCGATATCGGCAATCCGGACAACGTGCACCCTACGGACAAGGTGGATGTGGGCTTGCGGCTGGCGCGGGCGGCACGGGTGCTCAGCTACGGAGAAACGATCGAATACTCCGGACCGGCCTTCCGTCAGGCAACACCGGAAGGGAGTTCAATTCGAGTCTGGTTCGACCACGCAAAGGGTTTGGCGGCGAAGGGCGGCGAACTGACGAGCTTTGAGGTTGCGGGTGCCGACGGCAAGTTTGCGCCGGCAACGGCAACCATTGACGGCGCAACGGTGGTGGCGACGAGCCTATCGGTTGCCGAGCCGGTGTTTGTCCGTTACGGATGGGCGAACAGCCCAATATGCAACCTGTTCAACGGCGAGGGACTGCCGGCTTCGCCATTCACGTCGGCGCCGTAACGCTCTCCGCCGATTCTGCTACCGGTCGGTGCAGGAGTAGCAGGGGTCAATGGAGGCCTGGATCAAGGGGGTGTCGGCGAGCCGAGCTCCCATGACCATCCAGCGGATGGCGGGCATGTTTGCAAATGTGGGCGTGCGCACATGCACACGGCTGGGATTTCTGGAGTTCTGCTTCCAGGAGACGCTGTACATGACTTCACCGCGCGGCGCTTCAACGCGGCTGGTTGAGGTTGTGGCGACCAGATTGGTAAAGTCGAACTTGCCATCGCCGGCGTAGAGTTCGCCGGGCGGCATTTTGGTGAGAGCCTGGCGGAGAATTTTGCAACTCTCCATGATCTCCAGAGCGCGTACCAGCAGACGGGCCTTGACGTCGCCGGCCTGCTCAACCGGAACTTCAAATTCCATTTCAGAATAAGCAGCGTAGGGGGCGGCGCGGCGCAAATCCTGGGGAATGCCGGAGGCGCGCGCGGTGGGCCCGACAACGGCGCAGGAAACAGCTTTTTCGTGCGTGAGGACGCCAATGTCAGCGCAGCGCGACCGAGCCGTGGAGCTGGTGGTAAAGATGGGGATCACGGTGTGAACCATCTCGCGCTCCAGTGCCTCAACCATGCCCAAAACCGCGAGCGGGTCGTCGATGTCGCGATTGACGCCGCCGACGCGGTTCATGGAGTAGTTGACGCGGTTGCCGGATATGGCCTGAAGCAGGTCCATAACCTTCTCGCGGAGCTCAAAACAGGTCATAAACATGGTTTTGAAGCCCATGAGCTTGGCGGCGATGCCTGCCCAGAGCACATGCGAGTGAAGACGCTCTAACTCAGCAATGACGACGCGAATGTATTGGGCGCGCGGAGGCGGCGTAAGGCCGGTGAGTCCTTCCATGGCCTGGCAAAGGGTGAGGGTGTGGATGTTTGAGCAGATTCCGCAGACGCGCTCCATCAGGGCGATGACCTGAACGTAGTTGCGAGTTTCAGCAAGGTGCTCGATGCCGCGAAAGTTGAAGCCGATGTGCAGCTTGGCGTCGATTACAGTTTCGCCTTCGCAAATCAGGTCGAGCTTGTAGGGCTCTTCAAGCGCCGGATGGTAAGGACCCATGGGGATTTTGTAGCTCATTTGGCCTCCTCGCGCAGATTCACTCCAGCCGTGTCTCCCTGGCGCAGAAGGAGCGGTTCGTACAGGCGCCCCAGGAAGTCGACATTGAAGCCCTCGTGAATCTCGCGCTCAATCCAATCCACGCCTTCGCAGAGGTCGTAGATGCTCTCGATGGAGTTGCCGGCCAGCTGGAAGGGAAAGCCCAGCAATTTGCCATCGAGGTCCCAGTGATATTCCAGGCGCAATCCCTCTTCTTTGGGAAGCTGATAGGCGGTGATGGTGATGAAGCGGGCTTTGCACTCGTTCATGGCCGCGGCGAGTTCGCGCACATTCAACGGCTCGGGAGAGAGCCAATGCACGCCGCCTTTCATCTCCCAGGTGTCGGCGGTTCCAAGCTTTTCAGATAGAGCATCAAGGACATTTACTTTGGGTTCGGTTTCAAGCACATTCATTGCGCGCCTCCGGGGTGAGTTTCCGTTGCAGGAGCAGCCGCGGCGGGCGGGACTGCCGGAGCTGCTTTTGGGGCCGGCGTCTTGCGGGCAACGGTGTAGCTGTTCTTCAGTTCGCCAATGGTCACATAGATGGGCGGGCACTCAGAGTCCTGGCTGATGGCGTGGGATTTGCAGCCTTCGACGCATCGGCCGCAGAATGTGCATTGGCCGGGATCGTAGCTCCAGGTGAATTCGCCTTTGCCGGCTTTGAATTCGATGGCTCGCGCAGTGCAGCGAAAACGGCAGATGGCGCAACCGGTGCAGAGCGCGGGATCGAAGCGGACCATGCCGCGGTAGCCCGCGGTCACTTTCGGGCGCGCTGGAAACATCATGGTCCGGGAGCCGCCCCACAGATTTCTCCACAGCATGGTGAGGATGTTCATGATCTGAACCTCATGAAGAGCGCGGAGGAGATGGCCAGGACCGCAAAGATCAGCGTGCATTGCCAGTAAAAGCGCACTGTTGTATCGATTTGCAAACGCGCCGTGGCAGACGCAACGACCGAAAGAATCAGAACCACGCCGAACGAGATGGCGACGAAGACGAGGGCTGCGAGCCACCAGGCGGTGAGGTGAGGCGCGGCAAGCGTGGCTACCAGGCCAGTGGCCGCAACCCATTCAAGCCCGTGCGACAGCTCCCACATGGCCAGCTCGGGCCCTGCGTACTCGGTCATGGGACCGGAGTAGATTTCCTGCTCGGCATTGGGCAGGGAAAAGGGATTGAGATGCAACTTGGCCGGCAGGCAGAACAAAATGGCCACCACGCCCAGGATTTGCAGCGGTGAGGCGGGCAGGTGGGCGAGAGCGTCAAGCCGGAACGTGTGCTGCGAGGCAGCAATGGAAACAATGGCCAGTAGAAAGACTACGTTGTAGGAGACGCTCAGGACAGCTTCGCGTGCGGAGCCGATTTCGCCAAAGATGGAGCGCGAAGAAAAGCCGGCGGCGATGATGCACATGGAGGGAAGTTCGAGCAAAGCCAAAAGCAAGATGAGGTCGCCTTCGAATCCGCCGGACGATGGAAGCACAGGCAGGAGGCCAACCGCACCGGCCGCAGCGGAGACCGCAAGCAGCGGCCAGAGTTGCATCAGCAGACCGGCTGCTCCGGTGCGAGGAGGCGTGTTTTTACCCAGCAGCTTGATGAAATCGAAGAAAGGCTGCATGAAAGGAGGGCCGACGCGGCCTTGCATCAATGCAACTGCCTTGCGCTCAACCCACAGAAAGAACCACGCGGCAGGGACGGCGAAGAGGAGTCCGGGAAAAATGAGGAAACGCGCGAGAGCAGTAGTGATATTCATGACTTGACCTCGCAGGCCCCAGCGTCGTTAGTGGATTTGCAGGCTTGAGCGCACTCGCAGGCACAGTCTGGACCGGCCAAAGGAACCATGACCGACTCAACGGGGAGTTTTTTTGCGGCTCGTTCGGCGAGGATCTCCGCCGCTTTGGCAATGCCCTGGATAATGGCGTCAGGGCGGGGCGGGCAGCCGGGAACGAAAACATCGACAGGAATGTGTTTGTTGAGCGGACCATCGAGAGTGCGGCTGTCGATGAAGACGTTGGTCGTGGCCGGGCAGGAGCCAATGGCGACAACTGCCTTTGGTCCACAAACCTGGCCATAGACGGTTTGAATGGCGCCTACCGCATTGCGGGTTACAGGACCGGTGATGCAGAGAATGTCGGCGTGGCGAGGGCTGCCTTCAAGGCGCACACCCAACTGCTCGGCGTCGTAGCGCGGGGTGAGGCTGGCAATCAGCTCGATGTCGCAGCCGTTGCAACTGCCGGAGTTCATGTGAAAGAGCCACGGACTGTGCCGGCGGGAGTAGCACATCAGCTTGTTCCAGAGATTCATGGTCTCCCCCCAGGCAACAGTTCAAGAACGCGCGGCCACGCGCCGGTAATGAGGAGAAAGCCGACCAGCGCAACGATGACGGTCTGCAAAAGGAGTGGTTCCTTTGCAGGCGGCGTTGGAAGCAGGGGTGCGCCTTCATCGTTCGCGGGTCCCCACCAGACGCGTGTCAGGGCCAATACGTACGCGATGAGCGCAAGCACGGAAGAGAGAATGAAAACCGCCAACAGCCAAGGGCTGATTTGGAGGGCGGCTTCATAAAGCCGCCAGCGGCCGAGGTAGCCAAGCAGGGGCGGAATGCCCAGCATGGCCAGCATTCCGAAGAGAAAGCCGAATGCGGCGACAGGGTAGCGTTTGGCTAGACCTGTGGATTCGTTGTTCAGCGCGCCGTCGGCCTCGGGGCCTGCCAGGCAGATGAAAAGCAGCGCCTTGGCCAGAGCGTGAGTGGATGCGGCCAGCAATGCGCCGGAAGCGCCAAGAGTGTTGGCCGAAACCAGTCCCAGGAGCAAGAAGCCGATATCCTCGACAGTGGAAAGAACCAGCAAGCGCTTGAGGCTGCGCTGCGTGAGCATAAGAAGAGCGGCGATGAACGATGTGGCGGCAGCGACGATGAGCCACAGGCCCTGAGGAGTAAACAAGGCGGGCGATGCCTGAGCCACGACGAACATTTCGCCGAATGCCGCCATATCGACGACCGCGATAATGATGCCGAGGACAAGAGCAGGGAGTTCGTCGGCCAGGCGGAGGAGCCAGAAAAGCATGGGCACAGCGGCCAGCTTGACGCATACGCCGGTCAACAGGAAGGCGCGTGACCA
>JBEKEQ010000145.1:0-9941 GCA_050013735.1 Occallatibacter sp. | reverse complement strand
AAAGAGATGGGGTTTGACACGTCGATCTCGGGGAATGTTTCAGTCTGGGCAGACGGAACCAGGTCCGCGGCCAGAGACTCCTCATTGCCGATGAGGACATAACTGTGAATCATGTTTTCCAGTTGGCGGATGTTTCCCGGCCAACTGTATTCCTGCATCATCCTTCTTAATTCGCTTGAAAGCGGCTTCGGTTGCATTCGATAGGCTGTTGAATGCTGGCGGAGGAAGTAGTCGATAAGGATTGGCAAATCCATCGGCCTTTGACGCAACGGCGGCAGATCGATGGTGACTGCATTGATGCGGAAGAAGAAATCCAGCCGGAAGGTGCCATCCTCTGTCTGTTGCCGCAGGCTGCCGTTTGCCGCGCAAACAAGCCGCGTATTCACCCTTCTCGATTCCTGCGCCCCCACGCGCATAAAACTGCCGTCCTGCAGCACTTGCAGCAGCTTGGCCTGTACAGCCATGTCCAGGCTGCCCACTTCATCCAGAAAAAGCGTTCCCTGATGAGCCAGTTCCAGCCGGCCGCGCTTGGTTGTGTATGCGCCGGTGAAGGCTCCTTTTTCATAGCCGAAAAGCTCCGACTCGATCAGCGTGTGCGGAATCGCAGGGCACGTCACCTTCACCCACGGGCTATTCGAGCGATTCGAGCGCGCATGCAAATACTTGGCAAACATCTCCTTGCCCGTCCCGCTCTCGCCCTGCACCAGCACCGGAACCGTAGTTTCGGCAGTCCGTTCCAGCTTCTCGCGGGCCAGCGCCATCATGGACGATTGTCCGAAGATCACATCCGTCGGGGGCAGTTTACGAATATCGACAAACTCGGTGGCGCGTTCTAATGGCATTCTTATGATCCAATTTCCAACTCTAGAGCCAACACCTATTAATCTGTATGCAACTCCCTGGCCAGACTTGTGACCAACTTAAGGGGAAATGTCACACAAAAGTAACTAATTTTCTGATTCCCAGGTAATCGAATGCCCCTTTTTCACAAGTCGCAGACTGTCCATTACTACTAAATGTGTAGTTTTTTGCGCAGAATTGGCGACTTGTTTACCACTTGTGATGATAAGATGAAGCTCTTGCGGATTCAATTCTAGACCCCCTGCCTTCAAGGTGATACCAACCACTGCTTCGGCAGTTTCGTGTCGGCAGTCCGCTTTAATTACCGGTTTTATTCAAGCATTCTCAAAATTGATGGCAGGCCAGAGAACAGAAGTTCTCATATGTTGTCTTTGCAACCCCGGAAGGAACACAGGCATGGCAAGTTTACTGAGAAAGTCGCAAACGAAGACAGACGGCAAGAAGCGCCCGCATATCGTCGTACTCGACGCTGATCCGGCGATCCTCGAATACTTGCACCGGATTCTTGCCGACCGCTTCACCGTGAGCCGGTTTACTGAGGCTGAAGAGCTTGACTACAGCCTGCGAGAATCCCCTACGCCAGACCTGCTCTTGATGGACTGGCACATCGCTGAAGGCGAGACAGAAGAGAATGCGCTTGGCCTGCTGGCGAAGATTCACGCCTCAAAGCCCTCGCTGCCCATCATCATCCTGGCCTGCTCGGCCGAGTTGAGCGAGGTTGTAGCGGCCACCCGCATGGGCGCCGCCGACATTATCCTCAAGCCCTTCAGAAAAAGCGACATCGAATTTGCGGTGCAACAGTGCCTCAATGCACCCGGCAAGCAACCGGTCGACGAAAATGTTGAAATCCTCCTGGATGAGAACACATCCTTCGTCCGATCCAGCAGTCGCATGCGCGAGATTGAATCTCAATGCACCCTGGTGGCGCGCGCTGACATTCCTGTGCTGATCCTCGGAGAGAGCGGCACCGGCAAGGAAGTCGCCGCCATGTTGATCCACAAAATGTCTGCCCGCAATCAGCGCAGCTTTTTAAAGGTCAATTGCGCCGCCATGCCCGCTGACCTGCTTGAGAGCGAGCTCTTCGGTTACGAGCAGGGCGCATTTACCGGCGCTGTCAAATCCAAGCCCGGCAAGTTTGAAATTTGCAACAACGGCACCATTTTCCTCGATGAAATCGGCGAGATGCCCACCGTTTTGCAGGCCAAGCTGTTGCAGGTGCTGCAGGATGGCAGTTTTGCGCGCCTCGGCAGCCGCGCCAGCGTCAAAGTGGATGTGCGCGTGATAGCGGCAACGAACATTGACATCAAATGGTCCATTGCGCAAAAGACATTCCGCGAGGACCTCTACTACCGCCTGAATGGATTTACGGTAAAAATGCCCCCGCTGCGCGAGCGAATCGAGGAGATCCCCATCCTCTCACAGCACTTCATGCGCAAGGTGGCCGCCAGGTACGAGTGCAATCCCCTGCCCATTTCGCCCGCGCTCATGGAAGCTCTCTCTGGTCACGCATGGCCTGGCAATTTGCGCGAATTGGAGAATATGATTAAGCGTTACCTCGTCCTTGGCGACGAGCAGGCAATCATCAATGAGCTGATTCCCTGGCAAAGCACTGACTCGCCCGCATCCAATGGCGACGACACGGTCGGCAACGGAGGTCTCAAACATCTCGTGCGGAACTTGAAGGGCGGCGCGGAATCTGCCGCAATCGCACAGACTTTGGAGGGTACGGGATGGAACCGCAAAGCCGCGGCAAGCGACTTGCAGATCAGCTACAAGGCTCTGTTGTACAAGATCAAGCAATACAATCTCAGCCCGCCGGCCAAGCACCCAAGTTTCGACCGCGCTCAAAGAGCGTGAACTCGACAGCATCCCGGTTGTGCTTCCGCGGCCCGCATATCGCCGGGTTACCGCGCACCACCGGAAGATTGAGGCTGCCCCGGCGCCTGGAGCCTGGTCCGCAAAAGAAGAGCTCCCGGGCAGCTCTGCAGATCATTCATCGCCCCGAGAATGAATTCGGTTGCAACCGGCAGGCTGCGAATTCCGTCCACTCGCTTCACTTCTCCAAACCAGTTCCCGCTCCTCTAGTACGCGGCTTGTCACCGATGTGCCACACCTGTAGCACTAAACTGGGATTGCCTTCATTCCAAACCATTCAGTATCATGAAGATACGTTGTATCAATCGCATTGAGCCGCCTGCTTGAATGCAGTCAAAAAAGGGCCCAGGTCATGATCGAAACAAAGATTACCAAGTCGGAAAAGGTCGTAATTCAGTTTGGAACACGCGCGATCAAAGGGTACTTGGAATCACCGGTTTGGAACACAATCGAAGAGCTGCTCAGCCACGCTCCCCACAGCGCCCCTGATACCTTTCGTATTCGTCACCGTGAGACGGATGTAATCGAGGATGTTTCAAGCAGCGATATCAAGGCCATCTTTTATGTAAACAGCTTCGAAGGGGACTCGGATCACAAGCATCTCAATTTTCATTCCCGGGCGCCCATCGTCCATGGAATCTGGATGAAGTTCCAGTTCCTGGATGGCGAGGTCATGGAGGGAATCGTATATAACTCTCTTCGCTATCTGGTCGATCCGGGATTCTTTCTGTTGCCGACCGACCCCGACAGCAACAATACCCTCGTCTACGTGGTCAAGAACTGGCTCGTTGACCATCGCGTGCTCGGTTTGCGCAAGCTCTAAGCGGCGGCTTCGGCGCCCCTCTGAATCGAATACTCCAGAATCTCCGCGGCCATGCCGATCAAATTGACCGAGGCATTGTCTTTGCGCAGCAGCCTGCCCCGGCATCGAATGCGGCAACAGGTTGAGAGCGTGATCTCCGGTGGCAATTCAACCGTGAATTCAAGATCCAGGTTGATGAGCGCACTATCTGCCAGGGAGAGAAAGAAATACACTCCCCGATTGCTTAAATCCCGGGTATAGGCCGGGATCTCGCGGTCGTCAGCGATCACCTTGAGGGGCGCATTGATGCTGAAGCGCTGGCCGCCCCGCCGCTCGTTCGAAGTTGCCAAGTCTTGCGTCATACGTTCCATTTCCAGTTGCATAGTCCGCCGCGGAATGTGATATCGGACGCCTGGGCTCCAAAATTCCCGGTCCCATGCTGTCTTTCAAGCTTCTCAGCAGTGAAAAACGGTCTGGGACCACCGCGCCCTTCTTCATGTGTAAACTCACAGCTACAGTAGCAATTCAATTGCCGAACGGAATGCGCCAAACGCTAGGGAAATGTTCACCTCTGGAAAAACCCTGTGCAATTTTTTGCACAGTAGGAGGCAGAAGTTTGGCACTTTATCAGCGCCAACCCCCACCTTTTTGCTCCTTTCCCGTCTGGCAGGTCCGGAACATTTGACCAATCATCACTCCGCCAGCGGCAAAAACCGCTGCTTCTCCTCGTCGTAGCGCTCAATTCGTCCGCTCAAAATGTCGTAGTACCAGCCGTGCACCGTGAGCCGCCCCGCAGAAACCGCCCTGGCCACCGAAGGCTGCGCCCGCAGGTTCATCAGCTGCGCCACCACGTTTCCGCGGATCAGCGATGCCAGCTCCGCGCTTTCGCCATCGGCGGCATTCAGCGGTTGCCGGTGCGCAAACGCCGCATCCACATGCCGCAGCCAACGGTGCGCCTTGGGCAGCTTTTTCAGCGCCTCTTGATCCAGCGCCGCCTTCAGAGCTCCGCAGTCCGAGTGACCGCATAAAATGGCGCTTTTCACCTTCAGCACTTCCACCGCATACTCAATCGTCGCCGTGATCCCGTCCACATCCTCGGTCGTAATCGGCACCACGTTGCCCGCATTGCGTGTAATGAACATGTCGCCCGGGCCCGTGCCCAGGATCAAGTCCGGAACCACCCTTGAGTCCGAGCAGGTAATGAAGAGCCATTCCGGCGCCTGCCGGTCGGCAAGCAGCTTGAACTTGTTCCGCTCGCCGGGAAAAACCTCCGCCAGGAACCGCCTGTGTCCCTGAATCAATCGATCCATGCTGCCTGCCGCCTCCAAATCGTGGGGAATCAATGCTCAATCTTCAGCCTACAGCACCAATCCTGCGATATAGTTAGCTCGTGCTTCCCCGCCGCTGCATCACCAACACCCTTATTATGTTCGCTGCCTGCGCCTCCATCGCAGCCGCGCAGCCCTCCGCACCCGCCAGCTCCGACCCACGTCATTTCGACGCTACCCAGTACGGCGAGCGCATCACTCTCGGCCCCAATTGGCTCTTCGCCCCCGGCGACAACCCGGCCTGGGCCTCAACGGCGTTCGACGACAGCAGCTGGCAATCCATTTCAACCGACAAGCAGCTTACCGACTACGGCATCCGCGACATCCCCTACGCCTGGTACCGCATCCACATCCATCTCCGCCCCGGCACCCGCAATCTCGATATCGCTCTCGAAAAAACCTTCGGCAGCTACGAGGTCTACGCCAACGGAGTCCGAGTCGGCGCCAACGGCAACATGGCGGGCATGATTCGCTTCTCGCAACGAGCCCTCGTGGCTTACGTCATACCTGACAATCTGCTCACGTCCCAGGGCGACCTTGTCCTCGCCCTCCGCTTTTCGCTCGACGTCTCAGGCAACCAAGGCCGCGGCACAAGCTCCCCGCTCCGCACCGCAAATCCCGCCGCCGCCTCCGGTGTCTATCTCCTCAGCCGCGACGAAGCTCCACGCGACACAAGCTACGCAAACGCGCACAACACTTACGACGATCTCCTCCTTGGCAGCCTCAGCCTGTTGGCCGGGCTGGTCGCCCTGGCCCTCTGGCTTGCCCTGCCCTCCCAGCGTGAATATCTCGCCGCAACCGTTTATCTGCTCGCATCTGCCGCCTACCAGGCCGTTTGGCTCTGGAACGATTCTCTGGCATACACTTTTCCCAGCTACTGGGTGTCGGCGCTCTTCCACGGCACGCTGAATGTTGCCATCATCGAATTTGTGCGCCTTGTCCTCGGCCGGCCTCGCTCCCGCTGGCTGCTTGGCCTCCAGGTTGCCGCATTCCTTGCCGCCTTCGGCGTGCTCCTCGCCGTCTCCGGCGTCGGCGGCAACATCTACCTCGGCTTCTTCACCTTCTTTCTGCCCAGCCTCCTCGTCGACATTCTGCTCCTGGTCATGTTGGTTCGCGGCTGGCGGCGCGGCAACCGCGAAGCCCGCGTGCTGTTGCCCGCTGTCCTGGTTCTCAGCTTCGGCGAATTCTGGGCATTCCTCAATACTCTCGCCTTCTACATCCACATCTTCGCCACCCCCCATGCACTGCCCGTCATTCCCCTCGGCAGTTACCGCTTCACCCTTGCTGACACCGGCTGCTTCGTCTTCTACCTCGCCATGCTGCTCTTCCTCGTTCTGCGCACCGTGGCCATCGCCCGCGAGCGCGCCCACGCCGCCGCCGAGCTTGAGGCCGCCCACACCACCCAGCAAATTCTTCTCGCCCGTTCCTCGCAGCCCACGCCCGGCTCCCATGTCGAGAGCGTCTACCACCCCGCCAGCGAAGTCGGGGGCGATTTCTTCCTCGTCGCTTCCAGTCCCACAGGCGGCCTCATGGCTATCGTCGGCGATGTCTCCGGCAAGGGCCTCATCGCCGCCATGCGCGTCGCCATGATCCTCGGCGTCTTACGCCGCGAGTCCTCCTATGAACCCGCTGAAGTTCTCCAAAACCTCAATCAGGCCCTCAAAACACAGGAGGAGCCCGGCTTCACCACCGCCTGCTGCATCCACATCGGCAAAGACGGCCATTACACCCTGGCCAACGCCGGCCACATCCCGCCCTACATCGACGGCCACGAAATCCTCACCGGCCCCGCCCTCCCGCTCGGCCTTGACACCACGCAGCGCTACACAGCCGTCACTGGAACCCTCGCCGCCAGCCAGAAAATCGTCCTCATCTCCGACGGCGTCCTCGAAGCCCGCTCGGCCACCGGCGAACTTCTCGGATTTGACCGCCTCGCGCCCCTCACCCTCAAGCCCGCTGCCGAAATTGCCGGCGCCGCCAAAGCCTTCGGCCAGGAAGACGACATTACAGTTTTGACCCTCACACTGCAATCACCCGAGACTGCTCATGCTTAAGCTGCTTCTGCTTTCGCTTCTCTGCCTGCCGGCTTGCCTCGCGCAATCCATGATGGCGCCACCGAGCGGCGGAACATTTCACTTTGAACAGGACCGGGAGCCCATGGCCTCTCTCGACGGGCAATGGCGTTTTCATCCCGGCGATGACCCGCGCTGGTCTTCCCCGGATTTCGACGACTCGAAGTGGACGCTTATTGAAACGGGAAAATCCTGGGATGTGCAGGGTTACCCGGCAATGAACGGCTTCGCATGGTACCGCGCCAAACTCGATATTCCGCGGGGGGCGAGCGGTCTTTCCCTGCTGGTGCCGTATGTTCTCACCAGCTACCAGGTGTTCGCGGATGGGAAGCTATTGGGCGGCGTGGGAGCGGTGCCCCCGCAAACGCGGCCAATTGGCCAGTTCCGTGAATTCGCCGTTTATCAATTGCCAAATCCTGACCCAAAATCGCAGTCCATTGTTCTGGCGTTTCGCGTATGGCATTCCCCGCTATGGGAGAACCTCATCGGCGGAGGAATTTATGAGGGAGTGGCTGCCGGCGCGACTCCGCTCGTGGAGCAGCGCAGAGAGATGCACCGCATCGAGTCGCTCTGGTCGAACGGCGCGCTGTTTTCGCTGGCGTTGATTGAGTTCCTTGCCGCCTGCGCCTCGCTCGGTTTTTTTCTCAAACACCGCAACGAACGGGAATATCTGTATTTCACCATTGCCGAGCTGCTGAACTGCATTGTCACGGTAGCGACCGCCAATCGGCCGCTTACGCAGACAGACGTCAGGCTGCACGATCTTGTTGTAGACATTTTGAACGGGGCTGCCCTCTTTGCGCTGCTCTGTTTCTTTCGGATTCTGCTTGGGGGAAAGCGGAACTGGCTTTTCAAGGCGGTGTTGGCGACGACTGCCGCGCTGGTCATGGTCGGTCTTGCGATAACGATTCCACAGCTTATGGGAGTCGACCGGGGATTCATTTCCATTGGTACCTGGATCGCGATAGGAACCGCCCTTGAAGTGATTCCCTCGATCTGGATAATTGGCCTGCTGATCCAGAGAGCCGTGCAAGGCCGGTTCGACGCCCGCTTGCTGCTCGCGCCTGTTCTGCTGCAACAGTCGGCGCAGCTCGCTGACCAGTTGGATTGGTTTTTCGTCTTTATTGTGCGGCGCGTCCCAGCCGCCTTCGACACGTTCTATAGCCTGTCGAGATGGCCGTTCCCAATCTCGGTTCCCAATGTATGCGATTTTTTATTCCTTGCCGGGATGCTGGCCATCTTCGTGCATCGTTTTCTGCGTACAAGCCGCATGGAAGACACCCATCAGAGGGAACTTGAAGCCGCACGCACCGTGCAGCAAGTCCTCATCCCCGACGAAGTCCCAACCATCCCCGGCTTCACCATCCAAAGCGTCTACAAGCCCGCCGGCCAGGTCGGCGGCGACTTCTTCCAGATCCTTCCCCTCACCGGCGGCGGCATCCTTGCCGTCCTCGGCGACGTCAGCGGCAAGGGCATGCCCGCCGCCATGACCGTGTCCCTCCTCGTCGGCACCGTACGCACCCTCGCCCATTACACGCAGAGCCCAGCGGAGATTCTGGCTGCCATGAACCAGCGCATGCTCGGCCGGTCTCATGGCGGATTCACCACCTGCCTCGTCCTGCGCGCCGACCCCGATGGGAAGCTCACCGTCGCCAACGCAGGCCACATCGCCCCCTACCTCGCAGGCAAGGAGCTCCCCCTCGATAATGGCCTGCCTCTCGGCCTCTCTGCTGAAACCAAATACACCGACGCCGTCTTCCATCTCGATCCCAGCCAGCAGCTCACCCTGCTGACCGATGGGGTAGTCGAAGCTCGCGACAAATCCGGCGAACTTTTCGGCTTCGACCGCACCGCGGCAATCTCGCGCGATTCCGCGGAAAACGTAGCGAAGGCCGCGCAGGCTTTTGGCCAGGACGACGACATCACCGTTTTGACCCTCACACTGCAATCACCCGAGCCCGCCTATGCATAAGTCCATTCTCGTGCTTGTTCTGCTTGCCTCTGCAGTTGCTCAGGCGCAGACAGCCCTCCAATGGCAGCAAGGCCTCAATCCACTCAACACCGGGTGGCGCACGCACGCAGGCGACGACTCCGCCTGGGCTGCGCCGGATTTCAACGACTCTGGATGGCAGCTCACCGCACTCGATGCACCCCACCCGCCCACATCCGACAAGAATGATGGGCGCTGGTACCGATTGCGGATAAATCTCCCGGCGGAACATCCTCCGCTGGCACTCCTCGTCAACCGCCCCATCGGCACGTACGAGGTTTACCTCAATGGCCGCCCGCAGCCCGGAGCCACGCTCCTTCCCACCTGGGCCATTTCGGTCCCCGGACCCCGCGTCTTCCCCATCGGCGCCTCCGGCCCCACAACCGTCGCGCTGCGCACGCGCGTCCCCAACCGCTTCAGCCTCCGTTTGTCGCCTGGTTATTTGAGCGCCTCGCTGGGCTCAGCGGAGGCAGTTGCAGACGCTGCCCGCGCTGAGCAAAGCCGGGGGCGGGATCGCTGGATAATCTGCCTCGCGATCCACCTGCTGTTAGCGCTGGCCGCCATCCCCCTCGTGCTGCTTTCGCGCCTGCAGCGCGACCACCCGGAATACCTCTGGATCGGCCTCAATTTTCTGTTCCTCTCCTGCTATTACTTCGGCTGGCTGGCCCATTTTGGCTTCGGCCCTGTCTCGATGTTCTTTTTCCTGGGACTGCCCGCGCTTTATCTGGCCCCCGTCGCCCAGATCGAGTTCACCTTCACCTTCGCCGGCCGGCCCGTCACCCTCATCTGGCGCGTCTACCAGCTTCTGTTGCTTTTGGCCGTGCCGGTGCTCGTTCCTCTGCTGTGGAACGGCCTGCTCGAGCCTGCCCCCTACGACGCCATCGAGGCCGCGATTCTGCTGCCTGCCAGCGCCATCCTGCCTGTGCTCCTGCTGCTGTGGTACCGGCGGGGCAATCGCGAAGCGGGCTGGCTGATCCTGCCCAGTCTGCTACCTCTGTTCGACGTCTGCATCG
>JBEKEQ010000144.1:0-9973 GCA_050013735.1 Occallatibacter sp. | reverse complement strand
TTCAGTTATTCTGGACTCCTTGCGCGGTGTTGCGCCTGAGGTCTGTGTGTAGGGGTCTCCGTCGACAGGTCTTCGTCGATGGGGCGTTCATCCGGACCGGCTGGTGGATTCCCTGAAGGGGTCTGCTGGAGCAGGCAACAGGCGGCTGGACGCGAATCCATTGAGCGCGTGTTCAGCAAAGCCGGAGTCCCTTGAGGGCCAGCTCGCGCAGTTCTCACCCGAACAGATTTGTTTGGAAGTGGGTAGAAATCGGGCCCGTGCGCGTTAGGCGTGGGCAAATGCGCTTTGCGCGAGCTTTCAGCTGTTAGCTCTCAGCTGTTAGCTTGACCTTGGTGGTACAGGCTGCAACGGCTTGCCGAAGCGGCAACTGCGGCAGGAAAGAACTAAAGGCTAAAAGCTAAGAGCTGATAGCTGGTTTTTGAGGGCAGGAGAGAAATGGGCACTTTTGTTCCGAGCGGCAAGGATATTGTCCGCAAGTGGTATGTGGTGGATGCCAGTGGGCAGACGCTGGGGCGTTTGGCGACCAAGGCTGCCAGTTTACTGAGCGGCAAGCTGAATCCCCAGTATGTGCCGTACATTGACATGGGCGACCACGTGATCGTCATCAACGCGGAGAAGGTGCGGCTCACGGGATTGAAGGCCGAGAGCAAGCTTTATCGCCGCTATACCGGCTTTCCAGGCGGGTTGCGCGAAGAGTCGTTTGTGCGCCTCTTGAATCGCAAACCGGAGGCGATTCTGGAGCAGGCCATCAAGGGCATGCTGCCCAAGAGCAAGATGGGCCGCCAGATGGCTACCAAGCTGAAGGTCTATCGCGGCGACAAGCATCCCCACCAGGCGCAGGAGCCGGTGGCGATGGAGATCAATTGAAGCAGGGGTTAGGGATCAGGGGTTAGCGGTTAGGGACTGAGGTTGGCCGGCGCAGGCTGGCGGAGAGAGTTGAGAATGGCAGATCTGGTTCAGTATTACGGGACGGGGCGGCGCAAGTCGGCGATCGCGCGCGTCTTTCTGCGTCCCGGAACGGGCGAGTGGAAGGTCAACGGCAAGGCATTCGAAACGTACTTTGTTACCGAACAGCAGCGCGTAGCCGCCAAGCGGACGCTGGTTGTGGCTGAGCTTGCCGGAAGCTTTGACGTGATCACCACCGTAAAGAGCGGCGGAGTGGCTGCGCAGGCCGACGCCGTGAAAATGGGCGTTGCCCGTGCGCTGATTGAGTTCAACCCTGAGTTGCGCAAGACGCTGAAGGCCGAAGGGCTTTTGACGCGTGACGCGCGGCAAAAGGAACGGAAGAAATACGGGCAGAAGGGCGCCCGCAAGCGGTTCCAGTTTAGCAAGCGCTAAAGCGCTTGCAGTGTTCAGTGGTTAGTGAACAGTGGACAGCGCCGGGGATTCGGGGCACTGGCCACTACTCACTGGACACTGGCCACTCTTGACACTAATTTCCCGCATGAGCGGGTTCAATTCGGGCGCGGCCCAGGGTTCCCAGCGGCAGATCTTGGCCGTTGGGATGGGCGGGCATCGACCACCCGGATGCAATCCACAAAGGAGGCCAATGGCCACGATCACAATGAAGGAGCTGCTCGAAGCGGGTGTTCACTTCGGGCATCAGACCAAGCGCTGGAATCCGAAGATGAAGGAATACATCTTTGGCGAACGCAATGGGATTTACATCATCGACCTGCAGAAGACGCTGAAGCTGTTCAAGGAAGCGTCGAAGTTCGTTACCGATCTGTGCGCGGCAGGCAAGACGGTTCTCTTCGTCGGCACCAAGCGCCAGGCGCAGGATGCCGTGGCCGAAGAGGCCACGCGCGCGGGCATGCCGTACATCAACCAGCGCTGGCTGGGCGGCCTGCTCACCAACTGGGTGACGGTGCAGAAGAGTGTAAAGCGCCTTCAGGAGCTGGATGAGATGGCCACCGATGGCCGCTATGAGCTGCTGACCAAAAAAGAAGTGATCAAGCTGGAGCGGGAACGCAAGCATTTGCAGGCCAACCTGGCAGGCATCAAGAGCATGAAGCGGCTGCCGGATGCGTTGTTCATTGTGGACTCGAACAACGAGGCGATTGCCGTCAAGGAAGCCCGCAAGCTGGGGATTCCGGTGGTTGCTGTGGTTGACACGAACTGCGACCCGACGGTTGTGGATTACGTGATTCCGGGCAACGACGATGCGCTCAGAGCCATCCGCCTGTTCACCTCGAAGATTGCCGATTCGGCGGCCGAAGGCGTGAACCTGGTGGGCGACAAGGCGTTTGCCGAAGAGTTGCCGGAGCCCGTGGAAGCCGAAGCCGTCGCCGTGGATGCTGCGCCGGTAGAGGAAGTGGACCTGGAAGCGGTGCTGGGCGGAGGAATCCGCAAGGCGCCGGCAGCGGTTGCAGCCCTGGATGAGGCCGAAGTGGCCGAGGGCGGCGTTTAATCTTTCTGTCGAAAGACAGTCGTCAGTTTTCAGTGGTCAGTGGTCAGTTGCCGCCCGTGGCGACTGACCGACTGGACTCGAAGTGCGGCGAAGACTGAAGACTGATTCCGGGCTTGCCCTGAATAGCGTGGCCGCGAAAGAAGTGAGCCGCGCTTTTTTTGCGCCGGACGGATTCCGGTGTTAAGTGATCGATTGATCACTGACAACTGACCACTGACAACTGATCACTGACAACTGATCACTGACAACTGAAGACCGGGAGAGAGATGACTACAGTGAGCGAGAAAATTGATGCCAGGTTGGTAAAAGAGCTGCGCGAAAAGTCAGGCGCGCCGATGGGCGACTGCCTGAAGGCGTTGCAGGAGACCCATGGAGACATCGAGGCGGGATTTGTGGTTCTGCGCAAGCGGGGCATGGCTTCGGCGCAGAAGAAGGCCAGCCGCACCACCAATGAAGGCGCGGTGGGGACCTATATTCACGCCGGCGGCAAGATTGGCGTGCTCATCGAGCTGAACTGCGAGAGCGATTTTGTGGCGCGCACCGAGGATTTTCAGGAGCTGCTCAAGGACATTGCCATGCACATCGCGGCCACCGATCCGCGTTATGTGAAGCCCGAGGACGTGACGGTGGAGGATTTGGAGCGCGAGAAGGAAGTCTATCGCGCACAGGCTGCGGCGACGGGTAAGCCAGCCCCGGTAATCGAGAGGATCGTGGACGGCAAGATGGCCAAGTTCTACGAGGAAGTCTGCCTTCTGGAGCAGCCCTTCATCAAGGACCAGGCGGTGAGCATCAAGGAGCTGATCGCGCACAAGGTGGGCAAGCTGGGCGAAAACATCACGGTGCGGCGTTTTGCGCGCTTCAAAGTAGGCGCGCCCGATTGGACCGTGGCGACCACCAAGGCTGTGGAATCGGCAGAGTAACTTTCAGTTGGTGTTAGCATGCGGCAAAAGGCCCAGGGCGCAACCCTGGGCCTTTTGGCGTTGACTGTACCGTATTGGCTGGACCTTTTCGTTAGAACGAAAGTTTAATGGCCAGCGATGTTCCGGAATGCTTGTCTCCGCCTGATTGGTTGCCTCCAAAGCCGGCCGCCGGGGCGCCGGCCATTGATCGGCTGCCAGACATTCCTGCGGATAGGTACATCCCGTTTCCGAGGTCGGAGGTACTGAACATGGCTGATGCAGAGGGTCGGCCGAGATCGCCGAGATTTCCGTCTGGGCCGAGCAGATTGTCGCGGAAAGAGAATCGGAAAGCGCCATAGGAGGTGCTAAGCGGCAGACTGAGGTTGCCGCGCATCAGCTGGTTCAACGAGGGCAGAGTGCCCGGCGCAGCGCCGAAGGATGCATTCGCGCTGCCTGTACGGCCACCGGTGAGGCTGCTATCGGTTGGAAACAGGGGGCCTGATTGGTCGGGACGGCGGCCCATGTTTACCGTGCCGAAGGGATTTGCGCCAGCCTGTCTGCCGCCGATCCGCATAGGGTTTCCTCCGTAGTCCGCGTTGGGGGCGCCGAAGTTGCCGAAGCCGCGACCGGGCCCAAACGGATCAAGAGTTGAGCGGTTCCGCCCGCCCGGAATGGAATTGGCGTATGGTGACGGGGCGGGAGGTTGTCCAAAGGCGGCAGCTCCGCCGTCGAGGCCCATGGGCTCGGGCGCCGGGGCCGTGGCAGAGCTTGCAGGCGCGCTGGGTGAGGAAGGAAGCGCGGCGGAAGGGCTCTGGATTGGTGCTGAGACGGAGGCCGGGGTCTGGGCATGCAGAAGCTGCGATGTTCCGGCAAAGGTGAAGAGAGCCAGGGCTACCAGCCGTTGTGGGCGTAGAGCAAAGGTCGGCATTCCGAAATGAAACAGAGAATTCATCGGCGTCTCCACCTGCCTGAGGATAGCGCGGAACTGTCTCTTATGCCGTGCTTAATTGATTGGACGCGCTTTCAGCCCAAGTTGGTTGTGCGGCTCGCGATTTGCGCAGAGCGAATGCCAAAACGAACCGCACGCGGCGCGAGGCGCCAATCTCGCGAGGTGTGGAATCACAAGAGCCGCCTGTATGCGATACTCGAAAAGACATGTATAAACGCATTGTTCTCAAGCTTTCAGGCGAGGCGTTGGCCGGCTCTCGCGGCTTCGGCCTGGATGCGGACAAAGTAGCGGGAATCGCGGCCGAGCTTGTGGAAATACACGCTCTGGGCGTGGAGTTGGGCCTGGTGGTGGGCGGAGGCAACTTCTTCCGCGGCGTGGAGGAGCAGGCCCGGCAAATGGACCGCGTGAGCGCCGACAGCATGGGCATGCTCTCGACAGTGATCAACGCCATCGCATTGCAAGACAGCCTGGAGCAGCGCGGAGTGCAGTGCCGGGTGATGAGCGCGGTGTTCATGAACCAACTCGCCGAGCCCTACATTCGCCGCCGGGCGGTGCGCCACCTGGAAAAGGGCCGCGTGGTGATTTTTGCGGCCGGCATCGGCAATCCCTTTTTCTCCAGCGACACGGCGGCCAGCCTGCGCGCCATGGAGATCAAGGCCGATGTGCTGTTGAAGGGAACCAAGGTGGAAGGCGTCTACAACGCCGACCCGGTTCTGGTGAAGGATGCGGTCAAATACGACGAGATTACTTACATGGAGATTCTGCGCCAGGGACTGAAAGTGATGGACCTGACCGCGGTGAGCCTGTGCAAGGACAACAACCTGCCGATGATTATCTTCAACATGAACCAGCCGGGAAACATCAAACGGGTGGTGATGGGCGAGAAGGTCGGATCGCTGGTGACGGCGTGAGAACAATGGACAGTGAACAGTGGACAGTGAACAGGAAAATCCCGCGGTTGTGACTGATCACTGTCCACCGTCCGCCGTTCACAGTAAAGAGACGCGCAAGCCAGCACGGCTGAATGCTTTGACAGGCTTGCGCTGCTTCGCGGCCATCAACATCGTCTTTTTTCATTTCTCCAATCCAGACTGGTTTGGCTGGCTGGCGCCGGTGGTTAACGCCGGTTATGCGTCGGTGAGCTACTTTATTCTGCTTTCAGGGTTTGTGCTGGCCTATAACTACGGTGAGCGGGCGCGGGCCGGGGAACTGAATCTGCGGCGCTTTTGGGAGGCGCGGTTTACGCGCATCTACCCTATCTACCTGCTCAGCCTTTTGCTGAGCTGGCGGATGGTGCCTGGCGAGTATGCCTCGCACACGCATGGGATGTTCTGGGCCGGGATTGTGCTGACGCCGCTGCTGCTGCAGGGGTGGATTCCGGCCATCGCCACCTTTCTGAACACGCCGGCATGGACCATGTCGGCTGAGGCATTCTTTTACATCGTGTTTCCCTGGGTAGCGCGCTGGAAGAAACCGGCGCGGGTTGCATCGCAGGCGGCCCGCATGGCCCTGGTGTGGGGGCTGGGCCTGATTCCAGGGCTGCTCTACATTGCGTTCAATCCGGACGGCATTCCTCATCCCGACCGGTGGAGCGTGGGACCCTGGCTGTCGGCGCTGAAATATACGCCGCTGCCGCATCTGGCCAGTTTTGTCTTTGGGGTGATGCTGGCCGACCTGGATCAGATGCTGGCGCGGCCCGGCCGGCTGCGCGTGGCGCTGGGTTTGATTGGTTTTGCCGGGGCCTATATTCTGCTGGCGATGGGACCGCTGGCGCCCTATGCCCTGATGCACGATGGCCTGCTGATGCCGCTGTTCGGCTGCATCGTTCTGGGACTCGCGGGCGAAAATCTGCTGGCCACCTTGCTGGGACTGCGGCCGCTGGTTTTTGTGGGTGAGGCCAGCTACTGCATTTATCTGCTGCACTTCAACCTGTGGAACTTGATTCACGATTCGAAGGTGCTTGAGCACCTGGGGCTGATCCGCTTTGATCCCTGGCTCAGCTACACGCTGTTGATCGGGCTTGCAGTTTTGGCGCTCCACCTGGTGGAGAAGCCTGCACAGCGTCAACTTCGCCGATGGTTGGGCGTGACGCGGGGTTAGAGGCGCCGGTACCCCACCCATTCGCCAGAAAGAAGGCGAATGGATGGAGCACCGGGCCCTGATCTATGCCGGAAAAAGGCGCTGGGGCAGCAAAAAGCCCGGCCGCGTGGGCCGGGCTCTGCTGCGTTGAGAGGTGTTTGCCGCTAGGGCGTTACGACTTGCACCGAGTGGTTGCCATGCGGGACGGATGCGATTGCCGTAGGCTGATCGCCTGAGGGATACGGCGAGACCTGAGTGGGGGTCAGTCCGCCCGTATTCGGATTCAATTCGAAGCCGCTGACTGAGTTGCCCAGTTCATTGGCGGTATAGACGAATCGCCCCAGCGATGCATCCACAATGATGGCCACTGGTTGGGTATCCGTGACATTGGTGCCGTTGCCGGTGGTGGTGGCCACTGCGGAGGGTGTTCCGGTGCCGAGGTTGATAACGTAGGCCGCGACCGTGTTGCTCAGCGCGTTGGCAACATAGATGTAGATGCCGCGCGGGTCAATGACAACGGCCTGGGGCTCGCTGGCCGTCTTGAACGGGCCGTTAATCAGGAAATTCAGATTATAGCCGGCCTGAATGGAATATCCGATCAGTTCGTTCGATGCAAAGTCGGTGACATACACAAAACGGTTGGTGGGATCGGCGACCAGCGCAGAGGGCTTAACCCCTGCCTTGAAGGGGCTTCCAGGGACGGGGGTCAATGCTCCGCCGGAGCCGACAGTAAAGCCAAAGACCCATCCCGGATTTGCCGTGCTGGGAGTGCTTTGCCCAGGATTGTAAGCCGATTGATCATACGCCGAAACATACACGGCATTGTTATTGGCCAAAGCGAAAACTCCGGTAGGAATGATGACGTCGCTTGCAAAACCGGGAACTGTGAGGTCGATTTGCGCAGCCACGGCGCCGATGGTTCCGGATGTGAGAGTATAGGCCGTCAGCGTGGCCGAGCTTGTTCCGGAAACAACATAAAGAAAGGTGCCGGCGGCATTCACAGACAAATAAACGGGCGTGGTATCAGTGGTGACCGAGTCCTTTGCCGTTAGAGCGCCGCTGCCGGCGATGGCGAAGTGGGCCACGGAGCTGTTTCCCTGGTTAGCGACATAAAGATTCTGATAGTCGGTGGTGACGGCCAGGGCTACGGGAGCGGATCCGCCGCTCGGGACAGTCGGCTGCCCGGGACGCAGGGCGCCGGTCTCGGAGTCAGCGTCGTAGGTTTGGATCTCCCCTGGACTGCCGGTTCCCGAACCCGAGGAGCAAGCCACGAAGATATAGTCAATGGTCGTGATCTCGCAGGAGGTCAGGAGGGTGGCCACTAAGAGGCCGATCGTAGAGACCAGAAAAAGCTGGCTCAGCTTGTTGAACTTCATGCGCTTCCTTCGTCGTGGGCCATCGAGTTGAAGCCCCAGGAAAACTCGTTTAGGTTGCCCCGTAATGATTGTAAAAGGCTGCTACGGGGTGTTGCTAGGGTCTGATTGCGCACCCGCCGTTCATTTCGAGAGGCCGCCTCCGGTGCCGTTGTGCGGAATGGCCGCAAGGGCAGTCGTTTGGGCATTGGCCGTGTAGGGCGAATTCTGCGAATTAATCAGCGTGCCGGCGGTAGGACTCAGTTCAAAGCCGGAGATGCTGCCGGAGATGATGGAATTGCCAAGGTAGTTGGCGGTGTAAAGGAAGTGGTTGGTCGACGGATCAATGCCGATGGCCACCGGTTCCAGGCCGGTGGGGTAGGTGCCGATGCTGGTGAGCACGCCGGCCGACATCGAGTAGGCGGAGATGGTGTCGTCGAGCGAGTTGGCCACGTAGATATACGGATACGACGGATCGGCGGCAACGGCGATCGGCTGATTCCCGGCCGGGTAGGGGCTGTTGGCCAGCGCCGTCAGCAGACCCGTGGAACCAATTGAGAAGCCGAGGACGCTTGCGTGTGCCACATCGGTGACGTACAGGTAGCTGCTGCTTGGGTCGCTGGTAATGCCGTAGGGGCAGGTTCCAAGCACATAGGGCGCGGGCTGGTACGCGGACTGACAGCCGGAAGCAGTGATTGCGAAGGGACCGCCGGAGACGGGCGCGCCGCCGTTAAGCGGGCAAAGGGTGCCTGCCGGGAGAGTCGTAGAGCCGGAAGGGATTGGCGGGCAGGTTGCGCTGGAAGGGGCAGCCGCGGCGGTTGTTGGGACTACCCAGAATCCAAAGATATATCCCGCGTGCGGCACTGCGGTGCCGTCATAAGCGGCCACATAGACATAATCGCCCGAGGGCACGACGCTGATCCCGGTGGGCTCCAGCACATCGTTGCTGTTGGGGAGCGCGATCGGCCAATCGTTGGCGGTGATGCTGGCGTTGACGAGCGGCGGTTGCAGGCAGACGGTTGCTGCGCACGGGTCACTGCTGGCGGAGCCGCCCGGAACAAGCGGATAGACGGCGATGGAACCCGAGCACGGCTCTGCCGGGGAACAGGTGGGTAAAGGCTGGTAAGTGTCCAGGACAAAAAGGTTCATGCCATTCACGGCCACGGCAAGCGGGAAGACTCCGGGAGTATTCACGGTGTTAAACGGATAGAGCTTGCCATCGTTGCCGATGACAAATTGAACGATAGTGTTGTCGTCTTGGTTGGCCACGAACAAATTGTTGTCGTCGGAGGAGACAGCTTCAGCCACCGGGTCGCGACCGCCCGATGGAAAGGGGGAGGTGGGTATCTGGCGCATAAAGCCGGACTCGGAATTGATTTCGAAGACGTCGACCTCGCCATAGTTGTTTGTTCCCGCGGCCCTGGAGCTGGTTACGAAAACGAAGTCCACGGTGAGCGTTTCACAGGCGGTGAGGAGCGAAGCCGCCAGGAGGCTGGCCGCGGAGACCAGCAGCAGCTGGCTCGATTTGTTGAACTTCATGCGCATCTTTCGTCAGCGGGCCGAAATCTCAGGCCCTCAGGAAATCAGGTTTGGAATCGAACCGCGGGACGGGCAATGAATAAACCGCATCCAGCATTCGGCTACGTTCTTCAAAACATCCGGTCTTTCAATCAACCCGGCGCGGGAGCCAGCCAAACGCTAACGCCCGCACCGCTCGCATCGGCGGCCGGTGCCGCTCTAGTTGGTGCGCCCGTCAACCAGGCACCATGTGGCCGGGCCGCCGAGCGTGTAAGTGTCGGGCACGTTGTGGGATGAGGAGAGTGGCTTCAGGCTGCCGGAGTTCTGGTCAACCGAATTGCCGGTTACAGTGCCATCAATGAGGTTGGCGGTGTAAAAGTACTGGTCCGAGGGATCCTCAACCAGGCACTGTGGGCCAGCTCCGGAACTGAACGGCAACCCCGACATTTCGGTAAGGACGTGTGTAGTCGGGTCGATGATGTAGCCGGTAATGCCGCTCAAGGCGGTGCCCGATTGGTTGTTGAGATCTCCCTGATTGGCCACGTAAAGCCACTTGTTCTTCGATTCCACCGTCAGGTAGATTGGGTTCGCCTGTGCCGGATCGTCGGGCACCGCTCCGCCCGTCTGCGATTGCATTGCGCCGTTGGCGCCCACGGTGAATTGCAGGATCTGGCTCTGCGAAGCGACAACCCCGTTTACCGCGATGGGTTCGTTGTCGAGAACATATACATACGTGCCGCCAGGGATTATCGCCGTACCCTCCCCG
>JBEKEQ010000143.1:0-10110 GCA_050013735.1 Occallatibacter sp. | reverse complement strand
CTGCCTGCTCGAACGTGCCGGTCAAGCAGGAATCGCCATTGTGGCCGTTCCCCGCGGAAGTTTATGGCGCAGAGATTTCCCCGGTTTTCTATTTCCCTGATCCCTGTTTTCTGATCTCTGATCCCTGATCCCTGTATCACCCCGGAGGTTCCACTTGAGAAAGTTTGCGTTTTACGCCTTAGTCGCGTCCGCATTGCTGGCAGTTGTTTTCAATCCGTTCCCCGCAGCCGGTCAGTCTCAACCTGCCCTGCCCGCCGTGGGTCAAACTGCGCCCGGCTTCACGCTTCCGTCGCAGGATGGCTCCAAAATTTCCCTCAAAAGTTTTCGCGGCAAGTACGTCGTGCTCTACTTCTATCCCAAGGACATGACCCCCGGTTGCACCATCGAGGCCCACAACTTCCAGCGCGACCTGCCTCAATATGAAAAGCGCAACTCCGTGATCCTGGGCGTCAGCGAAGACACCCCCGACAGCCACCAGCAGTTCTGCACCAAGGAAGGGCTCACCTTCCGCCTGCTCGCCGACACCAAGCACAAAGTGGCCACGGCGTATGGCTCGCTGGGTAGCTATAACGGCACGCCCATCGCCAACCGCAACACGTTCCTCATCGATCCCCATGGAAAAATCGTAAAAGTCTGGACCAAGGTGAACCCTTCGGTCCATTCTGTGGAAGTGTTATCTACCATCGACTCCGTCAGGCCCCCGCAAACCCAGTAAGATCGGCGCAAAGTCACGTAGCGGGCCACTGCGCAAGCGGACTCGCCAAATCTAAATCCGGCGACAGAAAGGAAAAAACATGACTAACTTCAATTCCCTTGGTAACAATCTCGTCGGCGCGGCCAATTCGCAAAATTTGTCCGCCAGGCCGCCGCAAACCGAAGATCTGCCCGTGAGGCCTCCACAAACCGAAGACCTCCCAGTCAGGCCGCCGCAAACGGAGTAACACCACATTCAATCCGCACAAGCACCGCACAAATTGCCAGACAGGCCCGGTCTGCGTATCGCGAAAGGGAGAGTCTCGCCAACCCAGCTTGCTGAAGCCTTCCGCGCGGACTTGAGCGCCATTCACGACGCGCTGCTTGCCATCCCTCCTGAGCTTGCTGACGTACCTTGGCGCCCCGGCGGATGGACGCGCAAACAGATCGTCGGACATTTGCTCGACTCAGCCACCAACAATCGCCAGCGCTTTGTTCGCGCCGCTACAGAGGCACTTTTACGGGCCCCAACTACTCGGAGGACGGCTGGGTGGCCGCACACGGCTATGCCGCCCAGCCCTGGACCACCCTGCTGCGCTGGTGGCAGGTGGAGCACGAGATCCTGGCCGCGGTAGTTGACCTGGTTCCTGAAGGCCGTCTCGATGCAAGCTGCGTCGTAGGCGCCGATGAGCCAGTGACTCTGCGCTTCCTGATTGAGGATTACATCACCAACCAGCGCTGGCATCTGGCGCAACTTGAGGCCGGCTCCGCAGCGGAATAAGCGCGAACGCCCAGGCGCAAGAAAGCCCGCCGAAGCGGGCTCTTTTGCTCTTGTCGGATTGGCCGTTGCCGGCGATGCCTGGTTTACTTCTTCTTCCCGGATTTCTTTCCAGCCTTCTTGGCCTTCTTTTCTGCCTTCTTGGCGGCCTTCTTTGATCCCTTTTTGCCGGCCTTTTTGGCAGGAGCTTTCTTGGCCGCCTTCTTCACAACCGCCTTTTTCGCTGACTTGCTCGGCTTGGCCGCCTTTTTCGCTGCCGTCTTCTTGCTCTTTACGCCAGCGCTCTTTTTCTTTGCGACGGATTTCTTCGCTGCCTTTTTGACTGCCTTTTTAACGGCCTTTTTCGCCGCTTTCTTGGCCGCCTTCTTGGCGGGTTTCTTGGCCGTAGTCTTTCCACCCGATTGGCCAGTGCTTCCTGGCGCGGGGGCGGACTGCTTCTTCGCAGGCTTCTTCTTGGCCTTTTTCGGGGCCGGCTTCGCTTCGGGTTCCAGAATCACGATCACAGCCTCTTCAACCACTCCCTCATCATCATCCGAGGATGTGATTACGCTTGAGGTTTCCACTTCTTCGTCTTCTTCGTCCTCAAAGTCGTCGTCGAGATCGTGACCCAGTTCATTCGGCTCCCCATCGGGGTCGCCGCCGCTCATCGCAAACATCTTGAACAATTCGTCCATCCCATCGCCTCCAGCGGCTCGCCGCTGCCGTTATTTCGGTTCGACTTCTCGCGCTTCGGACACTCTGTTCCGCCCGCGGAAGCCAGTGTAACAATACTTTGCACGCAAACACCAGCAAAACACAAGTGGGAATGAGCTGCTGCCTCAATTTTGTTTTCGAGTTGAGCGCTTGGGCTTCGCGGCGGTCTTCCGCGCAGTGGATTCTTTCGCGCCCCGCGCACCGTTCTTGTTCGCAGGCCGGCCGTTTTTCCTTTGCGATGCCGGTGTCGCGGGCTTCTCGGCAGCCGCCTTTGCCGGGACCGCGGCGGTCGTTTTCACCTCGCCACCCTCCGGGTTTCCCCGGCGATGGCGGCGGCCGGCGCTTTGCACAATCGTCGGCTCGGCCACGTGCAAACGGCGGCCCGGCTCTACCTTAACACCGGCGATTTTGTTCCAACGCCGCAATTGGCTGAGCGAGACGCCGAAACGGTCCGCAATGGTCACCAGCGTATCGCCCCTACGCACCGTGTAAAGCGCCATGCGCGCCGAAGGCGCAGCGGCAGGTGCAACCGGGACCACCAGCCCTTCAACACCCGCAAGGCCATCGCTGGTCTTTAGCTGATTCGCAGCGGCCAGTTCCTGCTCCGGCACGCGAAACTCCCGCGCCACTGAAGCCAGCGTGTCCTCCGCCGCAACCTTGTGGTACCGCCAGCTATTGCGCTTGGCCTCGGGAATGGCTTCAATGCGCTCGGCAAACAGCGTCGCTGTCCCGGCAGGCAAATGCAGATCGAACGCAGCGTCCGGCGGCGTCGTAAGGCGCAGCAGGCTGGGATTTAGCGCCGTCAACTCATCCACTGGCGCCTCTACCAAGTCCGACACCAGCCGCAGATCCACGGAATAGTTCACCGTCACCGTGTCGGTCAGCACAGGCGGATCCAGCGTCACATCGTCAAATCCGTATTGAGTCGGATGGTTGGCGATGATAATGGCCGCCAGAATCTCTGGCACGTAGTTCTTTGTCTCTCCGGGAAGGTTATTGCGCCTGTACAACTCCCAGAAGTCGGCGTAGCCGGTCTTCTGCACGGCGCGCTGCACATTGCCCGCGCCCCAGTCGTAGGCGGCCATGGCCAGGTACCAGTCGCCCAGTTGGTCGTAGAGAAACTTCATGTAGCGCGCATAGGCCCGGGTCGATTTCTCTGGATCGAAGCGTTCGTCCATGTAGGCGTTGCGGGCCAGGCCATAGTCGCCGTGAGGCATAAACTGCCACATGCCTCCTGCGCCGGAGCTGCGATTCACGGCGTGCGGCTGAAACCCCGACTCGGCCACCGCCAGGTAGATCAAATCCTGTGGTACTCCCTCTTCGGCCATAACCCGCTGGATCATCGCCTTGTAGCGGCCAGAACGCTCAAAGGAATGCTGCAGGGTGTTGTGGCCGCGCTGCGAGTTGGCAAAGAAGTTGATGAACCCAGCCACATAGTCGTTCACCACCAACGGAAGGTCGGATTTGGTTGTGGCCAGGCTGGCCTGGGCCTTGGCCATGAAGTTGGGGTCCACCTTGAAGGTCACGTCGCTGGCCACGTCTGCGGGCGTCGGCTCTTCCTTGGGCGCAAATCCATTGCCCTCCTTGAGAGCCTCCATTTCCATCGCGTTCACCCCGTCCACGATTCGGGTGAATTCGTCTTGCAGCTCCGGACTGCCTTTGATGTCGATTCCGCTCAAGAGCATCAAGTCCACGGCCCGGTCGAACTCCGCCTTGGCCTCGGGTAGTTTCCCTTTGCGGTAGTCGGCCTCGCCGTTGGCGTAAGCAACCTCAACCTGCTGGATCAGTACCTTTACCTTCCTCTGTTCCACAGTCAGCTGCGGAGGCGCGGCCTCAGGAGCTACAGGCTCGGCTTGCGGCGGCGCAGGCAGCGCCGGCGCAGTGGCCTGCCGCTGACCTCCCGTGGGCGCGCCGTTCTGCCCGGACGGAACGCAGCCGGCCACCATCAGGGCCGGCAGAGCGAACACGAGCCATCGATAACGATTCCAACTCTTGCGCATGTGAAGTTGCGGCAGCCCCGGCTCCAATGTTGCCGCGGAAGTCACTATGCCGATGATAAGCTATGGCCTGGAGGTAACGTGCACAGTAACTGCGCATCCGCCGCGGCGGACCTCCTCTCGCCAAGCCCCTCATGGACGTTCGCTTCCTTCGCAACTTCGCCATTATCGCCCACATCGACCACGGAAAGTCGACGCTCAGCGACCGTCTTCTGGAGCTGACCGGCTCTGTCACCGGCCGCGAGATGCAGGCGCAGATCCTCGACGATATGGACCTGGAGCGGGAGCGGGGCATCACCATCAAGGCCCATGCCGTGCGCATGATGTACAAAGCCCAGGACGGCAACACCTACCAGCTCAACCTGATCGATACGCCCGGACATGTGGACTTCAGCTACGAAGTTTCCCGCTCCCTGGCCTCCTGCGAAGGCGCACTCCTGGTGGTGGACGCCACCCAGGGCGTCGAGGCTCAGACCCTGGCCAACGCCTACCTGGCCATCAACCACGGTCTCGAAATCATTCCCGTTATCAACAAAATCGACCTGCCCTCGGCCGACATCGTGCGCACCCAGGAGGCCATCGAGAAAGCGGTGGGACTGGACGCCACAGACGCCATCCCGGTAAGCGCCAAGACCGGCCAGGGCGTGGCGGAGGTGCTGGAAGCCATCGTTCACCGTCTTCCCCCGCCTACGGGCGATCCCGACGCGCCCCTCCAGGCGCTCATCTTCGACTCCTGGTTCGACGCCTATCGCGGCGTCATCGTGCTGGTGCGCGTGATGCAGGGAACCATGCGCAAGGGCCAGCGCATTCGCCTCATGTCTAACTCGAAGTCTTTTGAAGTTGAGTCCATGGGCGTGCTCATGCCCAAGCCCGTTGAGATCGGCCAGCTTCTGGCCGGCGAAGTGGGCTTTTTTGCGGCCACCATTAAAAACGTGGGCGATACCAAGATCGGCGACACCGTCACCGAAGACGCGCGTCCCGCTCCCGCGCAATTGCCGGGCTTTGAGGACATCAAGCCGATGGTCTTCGCGGGCCTCTACACCGTGGACTCGCACGAGCACACCCTGTTGCGCGATGCGTTGGAGAAACTGCGCCTCAACGACTCCTCGTTCTTCTTCGAGCCGGAGAGCTCCGTTGCGCTCGGCTTCGGTTTCCGCTGCGGCTTTCTCGGCCTCCTGCACATGGAAATCATCCAGGAACGCCTGGAGCGCGAATACGAGCTCGACCTCATCACCACCGCGCCGGGAGTCCGCCACCACATCACGCTTACCGACGGCAGCATTATCGAGGTGGACAACCCCTCCCGCTGGCCCGAGCCCACCAACATCGAATCCATCCGTGAGCCAGTCATCACCGCCAAAATCCTTACCAACGAGGAATACGTTGGCGGCATTCTCAAGCTGGTGGAGGAAAAACGCGGCAAGCAGATCAACTTCGAGTACGTTACGCCCACCCGCGTCATGCTCACCTACGAGCTGCCGCTGAATGAAATCGTTCTCGACTTCTACGATCGGCTTAAGTCCGTCTCTCGCGGCTATGCGTCCCTGGACTATCAGCTCTCCGGCGAGTGGGAGTCGCCCATGGTCAAGCTCGACATTCTGGTTTCCGGTGAGCCGGTGGACGCGCTTTCCATCATCGTGCATCGCGACTTTGCCTACGAACGCGGGCGAGCCCTCGTTTCGAAAATGCGCGAACTGATTCCCCGCCAGCAATTCGAGGTAGCCATCCAGGCCGCCATCGGCGCAAAAGTCGTCGCCCGCGAGACGGTGAGTCCGCTGCGCAAAAATGTGCTGGCCAAGTGTTACGGAGGCGATATTTCACGCAAGCGCAAGTTGTTGGAAAAGCAAAAGGAAGGCAAGAAGCGCATGAAGCGCATTGGAAAGGTTGATATCCCTCAGGAGGCCTTTCTTGCCGTGTTGCGCGTAGGCGAAGATCAGCAGAAGTAGCGGACGTCCAATGACCCACTAGATACTTTAGTCACCTGATGTTCATGAGGGATTGTGGAAAGCTCCCTTTTCAGGCGTTTGCTAATGCTCATCCGAGGGCACCTCGGAAGAGGAGAGCGCTCTCCGCGTTTCTAATTGATATATAAAGAGTTAATCTTTCTACCAGAAGTCAGGCAACGTTGGCAAGAGGTGAATTTGGAAATTATTCGAGGAAACGGGGGAAGCTTTCCACAATTTTTTCCACAGGCAGGCAGATAATTTCTGCTCACTCTGAACCCTCTTATTCTTGTCCACTAACCCTAACCAATTAAAGCATCGGGGCCTCGTCCAGCGAGGCCCCGGTGTCCGTTCAAAATGCCCCTAGTGCGCCGCCGGAGCTGTCTTAGGTGCCGGCTTTGGCGCCGTGGCTGCCGGCTTCGGCGCGGCGACCGGCGGGGGCGGCGCAGGCACACCCGACTTCACGTTGTAGGCTTCGATGACCGGCTTGGTAATGTCGATCGAAGGAATCGCATAGAGCACAACCGGCGACTGTTGCTGACTCGTAGTCCCGTCAAGGATCAGCGAAAATCCCTGCTGTTGAGCGTAGCTGGTCAGAACGTCGAATACCTTGGAAGCCAGGCCGTTGTACATTTCTCCCATTGCCTGCTGGAAGTCCGATCGGGCGTCCTGGGCGTCGCGATCAAGCTTCTTCTTTTTCTCATCAATGGCCTTTTCGCGGCTTGTGCGCTCGGCCCCGGTCAACTTTGCGCCCTGCTCCTGCAACTCCTTGCTGAGGCGGTCTACCTCGCCGTTCAGGGTTCTGAGCTGCTCTTGCCTGGGCTCGAACTTCTTCTTCAGGTCAGCGAAGTCGCGTTGGCCTTCGTTGGTCTGAGCCACGGCCACCTGGAAGGCAATAACAGCAACCTTGGGCGGCCCGACAGGCGCAGCCGCCGGAGTGGGCAACGTTTGGGCGGCGGCGCTCAGGACGATGCCTGAGGCCAGCGAAAGGGCGATTGCAATCGAACGCTTCATTTGGATGGTAAACTCCTTCGGGATTCCTGTTCGGCTGTTTGCGTCTCAACGCAAAAACGAGCCTGTGCCTCCTGAGAAACCTCACGGTCTTTTTAGGAAACTCCAGGCCCGGCTGGGCCAGAGGCAGGAAAAGACGCGGACGGAGACGTCAGCGGGAACTATCACCGATTATAAGAGCGCCGGAACGGCAGCGTCAATCCGGGTCTTGAAACCGCGGCGGACACTTCGCTGCGATTTGCCGCTTGCTGGGTCGCTCACTTGCAATTGCTGCAAGACGCAACCAGGCCCCGCTGAGCGGAGCCTGGTTTTATTGGCGTGGGCAACTTTTAGTGTGCGGCCGGCTTGGCGGCGGGCCTCGGCGTCGAGGCAGCCGGCTTGGACGCGGCGGCTGCCGGCGGCGGAGCTGGAACTCCAGACTTCACGTTGTAGGCGTCAATAACCGGCCTGGTGATGTCGATCGTCGGAACCGCATACAACACTACGGGCGATTGCTGCTGGCTGGTAGTCCCGTCCAGAACCAGCGAAAAGCCCTGCTGCTGCGCGTAAGTGCTCAAAACGTCGAACACCTTCGAGGCCACAGTGTTGAAGGTCTCCTGCATCTCGCTCTGCAGGTCGTTCTGCGCGTCTTCCTGGAAACGCTGCGCCTGCTTCTTCTTGTCGTCGATGGTCTTCGAACGGCTGGCGCGCTCCACGTCGCTGAGCTTGTCTCCCTGCGCTTGCAACTGCTTTTCGAGGCTTTCGATTTCATCGGCCATCGTCTTGAGCTGGTTGCGCTTTGGCTCGTACTTTGTTTGCAAATCGCCAAAGTCGCGCTGAAATTCGTTGGTTTGTTGCACTGCTGCCTGGAAGGCAATAACGGCAACCTTAGTAGGACCCGCAGGCGCAGCGGGCGATGCCGCGGGGGCAGGCAATGTTTGTGCGGCTGCGCCCAGCATCAAGCCTGAGGCGAGCGTAAGGAAAATTGCAAGCGAACGCTTCATTTGATTGAAAAGCTCCTTCGGAATTCCTGTATGGCCGTCCGCGCCTTAGCGCGAAACTAGGCTTGTGCCTCCTGAGAAACCCTAACGTTCTTTTCTTGGGGGGCTCCGCGCCGGTTTGGGCGAAGACTGGAAAAGACGCGACCGGAGACGTCAGCAGGAACTGCTTGGATTATAGGAGGGTCAAGTAGGAGCGTCAAACCTGCGCGAAGTCAATTTCTCGCGCTTTCCGCCTGGGCCCGCCCCGGTTAAAAGGTCGTCGAAACGGTAAATCGGAAGGTCTTGCGCGGCTCTCGGAATAGATAAGGTTGTCCGTAGCCGTCAATCGATTCCTGATACGTGTAGTCTCCCGCGCCGCCCGGCGGGAACAGCGAACGGGTAATCAACTGCGCCGAGCAGCTCTCCCTGTTGCCTCCCAAAGTAACTGTGTTGCAGTAGGGCCGTTCATACAGACGAAGCGGATTATACGCATAGTAGATCCGGAAGGGCGCGTTGATCACCGGCATCACAACGGCAAGCTCTCCGCCGGTCGACATGCGCGGAACAAAGTTGGTCCCGTGGATCGGCCGAATGTTCTGCTGGAACCCGACTTGCGAGCCCGGAATACCGCCCTGGCAGGCGCCGTTGTTGTACACCGGGCACCCGTAAAGGGGAGCGGTCAGCGAAGCAAAGCCCTCGGGGCTCTGCCGCAGCTGACCCTTGTTCAGAGACGTGTCGATGCCAAAGTCGTCGAACAGCGATATCGTGACCGGCCCGGCGATGGGAATGCGGTACTCGGTATTGGTTGTGAAGTTGGTGTCGCCACCGATGGAGGCAATGCCATAAATGGGCAGCGGCACCTGAATGCACTGGCCGTCTTGCGTGTTCGTCACATCGCGCGGAACGCAACTACCATCAGGATTGGTCAATTGGACGGTTACGCGGTTGGGAACGTAGCCGTAAGGCGTGGCTCCGCGAATATCGAATCCGCGCAAATCGCCCTCGCCGCCGGAGTAGAAGCGGTTGTTGGGCGGAGCCACGTCGCCGCCCCAGCCCTGAACATAGCCCAACTGGGCGCGGAAGCCCAGTACGTTGCGCCCGTTTGCCGAGGGGATCAGGTAGTGCATCGGCAAAAATCGCTTGTAGGCCACGAACGGCTGAATGTAGCGCACGTTGCCGCCTACGCCGGCCACCTGGAATACCGCCGTATATTCTTTGCCTGTGCGCGGGCGCAGCGGGTTGTTGATGGTGTTGTAGAGATAGCTGAACGACGCCGCGCTTTCGATGATCCCCGCCAGCGCATTCGAGCCCTGTATGCCCGACCGGAAGCTGATCGTTTGGAAAAACGTTTGCGACGCGGTACTGAACGCGGTAATCGTCGACTTCTTCACCGACATCGTCATGCCGACGCGCTGGAAGGCATGTCTCTTCAGCGGGTAGCTTACCGAGAGAGTAACGCCGGTAGCTGCCTGATTGTAGTTTTGCGTCAACGATTGCTGTGCCGCGGACAGATTCACTGATTGCCCGGTAGTGTTTTGGTACGACTTGGCGGCATTGAAGTCCTGCTTGGTGTTGAAAAGCTGGAAGCCCACGTTCAAGGGGCGGTTGCGTATGTACGGCTGTGTGAAACCGAACATGAACTGCCGGCTCACGTTGCCCAGGTTGCCCTGCAGGCTGAGCGTTTCTCCCAGGCCCAGAAAGTTGTTAGTCGAATAATTGACGCCCAGAAACGCGCCCGACAAACCGCTGATGCCGCCGTTTAACCCGATTGAGTTCTTTCCCTTTTCCCTCACCTTCAGCAGCAGGTCAACGGTCCCCGCATCCGCATCCTGGTGAGCCTCTGAGTCCTGCTCCACCTTGAGCGGCTCGAAATACTCCAACTGATTCAGCCGCAGCAGGCTGTACTCCCACAGTTGAGAGTTGTAAACCTGGCCCTCCTCCAGCATCAGCTCGCGGCGAATGACCTTGTCGCGCGTGGTGGTGTTGCCCTGGAACTCGATGCGTGATACGTAGAAAGGCTTGCCCTCATCGATGTC
>JBEKEQ010000142.1:0-10407 GCA_050013735.1 Occallatibacter sp. | reverse complement strand
ATCCCACGAAAGGCCAGGCCGCAATGAACCTATTTCGCATCTCCACAAGCCACAAGACAAGCCTCCAGACAGGCCTCAAGGTATTCGCGCTTCTTCTCGTTGTCCCGTGCCTCCTCGCCGTCCCCGCCTTCGGACAGGCGACAACGGGATCGATCTCGGGCCGCGTCTCTGACCCAGCGGGCAGGGTTGTTCCCGGGGCGCAGGTCTCCATTCGCGATGTGGACACCGGCATCGTCACCACAGCATCGACGAACGGGGCCGGTGAGTTTATTGAGACGGCATTGCCGCCGGGCCACTACACGATCACCATCGAGACGGCCGGATTCGATACCGCGGACATTCCGGCATTTGAACTGAACATCGATCAAAAGGCGCGCTTCGAAGTTCCCCTCAAGGTGGGCGCGGTTTCATCGAGCGTGGTGGTGAACGACTCGGCTCCGATTTTGCAAGTGCAGGGCGCGGAGACCGGCGAGGTGATCGGCACCAAGGAGATCACGGAACTTCCGCTGGAGGGCCGCAACTTTACCAGCCTGATGCTGCTGGTGCCGGGCGTGAACACGGGCGGCGGCGGCAATAACCTGAACCTCTCTGTCGACGGGCAGCGCGAGTTTTCAAACTCCGTGGAGATCAACGGCACCGAAGTTACCGGCAACCGGAACAATGACACGAACGTGATTCCCAGCCCGGACGCCTTGCAGGAGTTCAAGATGGTGACATCGAGCTATGCGCCGGAGATTGGGCGCGCCTCAGGCGGCGCGGTCATTATTCAGACCAAGGCGGGCACCAACAATTATCACGGAAGCACCTATTTCTTCTATCGCCCGACCGATACCGCCGCAAATAACCCGTTTGCCGGAGCGGGCAGCACTCCCACCCTGCAGCAGAAGATTTACGGGGTCACCATCGGCGGACCTATCAAGAAGGACAAGGCGTTCCTCTTCCTGGCCTACGAGGGCAACCGGCTCAACGAATCATTCAATTACCTGGATAACACGCCTCCCGTGAACCAGGTAAAGTTTGACTCAGCGGGCGACGCAGATTTCTCGGGCTTGCTTGATCCGTATGACGGCTTGCCGGGCGGCCCGCCGGCAGGAACCGTGGTCCCGATTTTCGATCCTCTTTTCTTCAACAATAACTATTATTCCGAGCAATTTCCGGGGAACATCATCCCAGCCGATCGGATCAGCCCTGGAGGCAAACAGATTCTGCTCAACCTGTTTCCCCAGCCGGCGATTACCACTCCGGGATCGTTCTTCACGAACTTCCCGGTGCAACAGTCATATACGGACAACAACAACGTGGCCAATCTGCGCACGGACTACACCTTCTCGCAAAACAACCGCGTTTACCTTACCTACGATGCCGAGCAAGGCGACACCTCAACCGGCGATCCTTACGCGGGCCACATTCCGGTGGCGAACGGCGGCAGCGCCGACAGCGGCGACCGGACCAGCTTTGAAAACAACGTGATTGCGCTCAAGTACGACCACGTGTTCACGCCGAGCCTGCTGAATGAAGTGGGAGGGAGCTATTTTCTTTCCACGGTTTCACAGAACAGCCCGCTGGCAGGCAGCGACCTGGCGACGCAGTGGGGCATTCAGAACGTAATTATCCCAGGGTTTCCATCGACCAACAATTTGCCTCAAGTCCAGTTTCAGAGCGGGCCGACGGTGGGAGGCTCGACCTATAAGCCGCTTGCCTTCCGCGACAAGAACATAAGCTTTGAGGAGGCGCTGACGTGGACGCGGGGCAGGCACAACGCCAAGTTCGGCTATGAGTACCGGCATCTCAACTCGCATCCGAACTTTTCGCTTTTCCCCACGCCTTATGAGTACATTGGCGGCGAGGGAGATGCGCTTACCAGCGATCCAACCTATTCGTTTTATGATTCGGCAGCGTACTACTACAACGGCGGCAACGAAATGGCCGACCTGCTGCTTGGATTGCCCTACGTTGTAGATCAGGGATTGCAACTGACCGTGTCAAGCACGGTGGCCAACGAGCATACGTTTTACGGGCAGGACTATTGGCAGATAACGCCGAAGCTGAACGTTACCTATGGAGTGCGCTATGAGTACCAGCAACCGTATGTGGAAGCAAGCAACAACGAGGCAAATTTCGACACCACAACTTTGCTGATCAATCTTGCCGGGCGGGGAGGGAATTCGCAGTCGCTGGTGAATTCGAACATGGCCGACTTCATGCCGCGCATTGGAGTGAGCTATCAACTGGAGAAGGCACTGGTGATCCGCGGCGGGTTTGGAGTGTTCTATTCGCCGGAGAACGATGCGCGCGAAGACATTCTGACCAAAAACTATCCGTTCTTTACCCAGCAGCAGTTCGTCAACTATTTCACATACGATTGCTATTGCTTCGAACTCCCCTACGATCTGGATACCGGCGTGGCGCGTTCGACTTCGATTGCGATTCCGAACGGCGCATCGACGATCAACCTGGCGAATGTCGCGGGCGGGAACACGCAAACTGTCTATTCAGAGCCTCAGAATTTTCCGACTGCCTACTCGCGGAATTACAACCTGACCTTGCAGCAACAGTTTGGCAGCTCCACTTCGCTCGAAATCGGATACGTGGGCGCCAACACGCGCCACCTGTCTTATGAGGTGGGCAACTATAACGTGAACAGCAATCTATCTTCGTCGATCGGCAAGGTGCAGACTCTGCTGCCTGTTGGCTTGAGCAACTACAACTCGCTGCAAGCCAAGTGGAACCGCAACTTTTCGCATGGCTACGGGATTCTGGCGTCGTACACCTGGGCGCACGGAATGGATAACGGACCTGCGCCATTCGACTTGGGCAAGGGCGGCAACTACCCGCAAAACCCGCTGAATATTGCATCGGAGTATGCAAACTCAGACACCGATGTGCGCAGCCACTTTGTGGCGGCCCAGATCATCGAGTTGCCCTTCGGGCATGGCAAGCGGTTCCTGACCCACGCGGATGGATTGGAGCAATCGCTGCTGGGCGGCTGGCAGTTGAACAGCATTACAACGCTGCAAACGGGCAGACCCTTCAACGTGGTGAGCAACGGCAACAACCCGAATTACCCTGGATTGCGGCCAAACCTGGTGGGCAACGCGCGCTTGGGCAAGCCAACCGTGCAGGAGTGGCTTAACACCAAGGCTTTCTCGATTCCCAAGGGGCAGGCTGCATCAACCAATGGGGGACCGCTAGTGGTGGGCAACGCTCCGCGCAACTTTCTTTACGGTCCGGGATACACAAATGAGGACGTATCACTCTTCAAGGTCTTCACGATTCCCCGGGAGATGAAGTTGCAGATTCGCATCGAGGCTTTCAACGTTTTGAACACGGCGCACTACGACAATCCCAACGGCAACTTTGCTGTGGGCTCGCAGTTCGGCGAGATCACCGAGGGATATTCACCGCGGGTGATGCAGTTTGCGGGGCGGCTGACTTTCTAGATTAGACGTCCGAGTTGGTGTATCTTTCAAGCGGCGCTGCCCTGTGGGCGGCGCCGCTTCTTTGATGGGGCGGGAGTTGGGGCAGGGTATTTGTTTTGGACGGGAGCATGAGCGCTGTCCCCACGGGACTCCATGCCATTTTTTGGGGATCCTTTTCCCCGCGCTGAAGCGCGGGGCTAACAAACGCTGCGCCTAAGACGCGGGGCTAACAGCCGATCAGTAAATGGAGCAGCGCCAGGAGATACTGCGCTTACGCCGCGGAGCCAGGTCTCCGCTTGATCTCGTTCCTTAGGTTTGTGGTTTCCCACCCATTCCCCAGGAAAAAGGGAATGGATGAGGCACCGGGATGATACAAGTTCACAAGATCGAAGAGCTAGCAGACGCTTCACCAGGTCAAAGATCTAGCAACCGTTGCGCCTACGGCGCGGGAAATGCTATTTCGCCAGATTCGCGGTTTCCATTCGGCCACCGCGGATCCATTGGAGAATCGTGCGGTACTCGTCGCTGGACTCGTTGCCGTGCCAGCGCTGGCCGCCGTTGTGCGTGGCCAGGTAATCGCCCACGTTACCGGCGCTATCGGTAGGCCGCGTGGGCTTGATCAGCATCAGGCTCTTGTCGGGATTGGTAATGTCGACCACGCGCATGGCGTAGGTGTAATTTTCCTTGCTGTCCTGGTCAGAGAAAGCTCCCTCGGTGTTGGGCGGGAGCAGCTTGAAGATGACGTGGCTGGCATGACAGAAGACGCATGCCTTGCCATCGGGCCCCGGCTTGGCGAGGATGGGCTCAATGCGGGTAACGAAGTAGCGGAAGTCAAGCAGCGAGCCGGGTTGCACGTCGCGCAAAGCTTCACTGAGATTGCTGCCCTGGAGCACGCTGGTGGCGATGAGCTTGAGGCGCGGATTGGTGGAGCTCTTCAGCTGAGTCATTGCAGAGCGAAAGTCGGGGCGCTTTTCCACGTCTTTGACTTTACGCAGAGTGTCGAGAGCCGCGGCGCTTACGTTGGCGTCCTGATTGAGCAGGCTGGCCATGACCGTATCCACAACCAGGGGATAATCGAGCGGCTTCTTGATTTGTTTGGCTCCCAAATTTTTGTTGAGGTAGTCCTGGTCCTGCGAGACTGCGCCCCCCGCGACACCGAGATGCTTCTTCAGGAACTGCGGATTGCTGACTTCCTCAAGGAAGATGGCCAGCGTGGAGGGCTTCATGTTGGCGAATGCGGTTTTTACTGCGGACTCGGTTTGGGGATCGTCAAGGAAGTGTTCCAGGCAAATTTGTACGGCGGCGCGCTGGATCTTGGGATTGAAGGAACGCAGGCCAGCCAGCACCTGCTCTTCGAGCTTTGGATCGTGCATGAGGGTGTTGAACGAGGACGCCGCATCGAGCACCTGCGCGTAGTTATCCGGCCGCGGCTGCTGCTCGAGAATGGACCGCAACGCATCCTGCACATCGGTTTGCTTTTCCCATGCGGAGTCTGACGGGATCGACGCGAGCAAGGGAAGGACAACGGCCTGGCTGTCAGGGTTTCCGTGCTTGAGGATTTCGACGACTTCGCTGACAAGGTGCGGATCGGGCGCGCTGCGCGCATCGCTGTGCGTATCGAGATTCAGAACTCCGCGCTGGCCGCCTTCGTAGACGTAGCGGATGGTTTGCCGCACCTCGGGGCTGGAATTTTCAGAAAGGTTGAGAACCGCCAGGGTGTAACGCGCGTCGCCAGATTCGCTGAGCGTGCTGCCCGCCTTGAGGACGTTGATTTTTGTGGTATCGTCTGCGCCCTTGAGGCAGTCGAGCAGGGCGTCTTCCAACTCCGTCCCGGAGCTTTTGAAGAAGTGAATCAGATCGCTGTCGTTGCCGATGCGCGTTTGGAAGAAGCCGTTGTGCACGTCGTACTTGAAATCGACCGCTTCGCGATAGGGCGAATATTCATAGCCGGGGCGATGCAGATCGGGAACGCCGGTGATGTACTTGGTGAGAACCGCGGGCAGGCCGATGGAAACCGTATCTGCTTTGAGCGCCGGCAATGCGTAGTGACGAATGTGGAAATCCCACAGCGCGGTGAGAATGCCTTCCCGGCCCAGCGGCGTTCCTTCACGCAGCACCTTGGCGAGCACTTGCGCCTGGTCGCGCACCACCGCTTCATAGCCGGCGTTAATGCGATTCTTATCTTCGTCTTTGGAACTGGCCCGGACCCATGCGGAAAGGTAGCCTGTGTTTTCGTCGAGCAGGTCGTAGACGCTCTCCTGCAGTCCGCGGCGCACCATGGGGTCGGTTTCGGTATTGAGACGAGTGGCGAGGGTTTCCAGAGTGCTTTGGCGCACCGAAGGCTGATCGACCTGCCAGTAGTACCAGCGCCACAGTCCACCTGCGGCTTCGAAGCGCACGTAGGGCACAGGATCGTTCAGGGTGTGCTCGAGGGCTGCGAGCAATTCGGGATCGCCGGTGAGCTCGCGGAAATGCTGATTGAATACGCGGGCAGCGCCCCAGCGCGTGCGCGGGTCTGGCGAGTCCAGGGCGGCCGTGAGTAGCTTGCGGCCTTGCGGTGCAACGTCTTGCCGGCGCGAAAGCACCATGCGCAGCGCGTAAGCTGAGCTGGTTTGCACCATCTTTGTGGGATCGCCGAGGCCCTTGATAAGAGCGGTAAGTGCGCCGGGATCGGCCATGTGGCCAAGAGCGCGCGCCGCGGCTTCGCGCGCCAGCGGCTGGTCGCTATCCGTGAGCACTTTGCGAATTTGGCGCAGCACTGGCTCGGGAGCCAGGTCCCAGAACTGATCGAGTTGCTCAAGGAGGAGCGGCAGATCGTTTTTCGCCAGAGTTGTGACCGGCGCCGGGTAGGCCGCATCCCAGTTTTTGGCCTTGGTGGTTCCGGGGTATAGCGTGGATAGGGCCATCACGGCAAACTGCGTGGCGCGGAAGGGCGTGTTAAAGCCCTGGTAGACGGGATCGCCCTCCCAACTGCCCTCTGGCCGCTGCGCAGCGAGCATGGCCTTGACTGCGAGCGCAAGGTGCTGATCGGTCTCGGGGCGATGGCCGGCTTCAGCCAGGGCCAAGACGGCGTTGTAGGAGACAAAGTCCGCAGGTTTGGCTTTCTTGTCGAAAGGATACGGCCATCCGCCCTGGGAATTCTCATATTGGTAGAGCTTGTCGATGAGAGCGTTGATTTGAGTCGCGTATTTTTCGCGATTCAGCTCCGAAAGAAACATGATCTTCCAGTTCAGGTCGATCATGTTTTTTGGCTCATAGGGCAGCGCCAGGGTTTCAACATGGTCGCGTTCGGTGAGCCACTCCGGATCGTGGGACTCGTTGTAGGCGAGGTTGAAGGTCTGCCAGCTCTGCAGGGCGATTTCAAAGGGGCTTACGTCGGGCTCGCAGCCATCGGCCTCGTCGCCGGGCATGGTGGTCACCCCCTTGTAATGGATCTTGAGAAAGCGCGCGTAAGGGAGGTCGAAGTTCTTGCGGGGCGGATCGTGAGTGACATTCTGTTCGAAGGAATGCTCGATCAGTGGCAGGCGGCTGGCTTCTGTGCGGGCGGTGTAAATCATGCGCACCCAGTTGGTGCCGGGCTCGCCGTATAAGGGCCGGGTGTTGTTGTAGATGCGATCGGTGATGAATTCAAGGCTGGCGCGCTGGGTGGGTGCGTAGCCGTTCTGGATGGCTTTCAAATAGCCGCGGGTGGTGAATTGCGAGGGATGGCACGCGATGCAGAGCTGGGTTTCAGAGTGCTGCATGACCGTGCGCAAGGCGACTGCGCCCCGGCGCGGAGTATTCGAAAGCCACGTATCGCCCATGTTGATGAGGAAATCCATGCCTGAGCGGACCGCCAGGTGCGGGTCGGTATTGGGCGGTACAGGGTAATCGTAGGTGTGGAGCTGATACGCGGGGTGATCGGCGGCCACGCGCACGTAGTATTCCTGGCCCGGCTGAAGTATGCGGGTGCGGAACTTGTAGAGGCCCGGATAATTCTGGGTTGCCTCAACCTGATAGACGAACTCGCCGGTGGTGAAGGGAACCACATCCGGCTGTCCCGCATCGTCTTTGCCCAGCTGGAAGACATCCACATCGAGCGGTACGTCACGATCCGTGACATTGAGCACAAAATAGACCAGACGCGGCTGCTTTTCTCGAAAAGTGAATTTGAACCACTGGAAGCCCTTCAGCATGGCGGCATAGGCGTCTTCGCTCTTGGAAGGTGCATAGGGGCGCTCGTCGTCGCTGCCAAAGATGGTTTGGCCCAGCTCGAATGACTGAGCGTCCTGCCAGGTGCCGTTGGGCGAGGCGGCGATGAGGCCGCGTTTCACGCCGCTGCCGGCCTGGGCAGCCGGGGTCTGAAGAATCCTGTTTAGAGTGGCGCTGATCTCCGGCGCCTGGCCCTCGGCTGCGGAGGAATAGCTGACGGTGATGGGGCCTGGGGCACGCGGCCGGAGGGTCAGATAGAAGTCGAGGTCGGCGGTATGCAGCCATTTTGATTCAACCTCGCCCTGCGCGTCGTTGACGGTGACGTGGACGGAGTCGGCTCCCTGGAGTTTCGCCGGATCCTTCACTCCCAGGGTGAGCGCGTAGAGCGTGCCGGGGCGCGCGGCGCCGAGTTGAATTGTACGATCGGAGGGCGCGGCGGCTTGCCCGGCATGGACGAATCGGCTGGTGTGAATGGTTGCGCCAATCAACCCGGCAGCAACGGAAAGGGGAATGACGGCCCAACTCGCAATTCGACGGCTCTTCGGCGTAAACACCATGGATCGACCTCGCATGTTCAGCTTATCTTTAAGGGTGGGAAAGCGACCCCGTTAAAAGTATCAGACTCGCGGCGGAATTTGGCAATTTCACTTTGAATTGTCGCAAAAGTCTGGACTATTGTTGTTGCGCGGCATTAGAATTCTGTGCGAACAGGATCGCAAGCTGGAGCCGTGGCAAAGGGTCGAAATCCGCGGCTGGAAGGTCACCAGGGAGCGATCTGGCGCGGCGGGCGCGCGCGGCGGGATTGAGTGCGCGCGGCCCGGCGGGTTTCCCAGTTAACGCCAGGCAAAGGTCACTTGGCGCGATAAAAAGACAGAATTTCCAGCGATGAGTTTGTACTGATCGTGAGGACAGGCTATGTTTCGGCTTGATGCTGACAAGCGAGTTCATTTTTGTGACGGCGTGACGCGGCGCGACTTTCTTCACGCCGGCTCGCTGGCATTCCTGGGCCTGTCGATGCCGCAATTTTTGCGGCTCAAGGCGATGGGGGCAATAAAAAACGACAAGGATGTGAACTGCATTCAGTTGATGCTGGTGGGGGGGCCCAGCCAACTGGATACATGGGACATGAAGCCCGATGCGCCTTCGTCGATTCGCGGACCTTTCAAGCCGATCAAGACGAACGTTTCAGGAATCGAAATCTCCGAGATATTTCCGCGCATGGCCAAGCACGCTGACAAGTTTGCGCTGGTGCGGTCAATGTATCACACGGCGGCAGCGGTGCATGACACCGGTTGCCAGATGATGCAAACAGGAAGGCTCTTCCAGGGAGGGCTGGAGTCGCCGAATTACGGCTCGGTACTTCGGTATGAAAAAGGGCCGCGTGGAGATATGCCTCCCAATGTGCTTCTGCCCTACATGATCGGGCAGCTTGGCGGTAACTTGCCGCACGGCGATACGGCCGGGTTTCTGGGCAAGGGCTACGACCCGTTTGTTTTGAATGCGGACCCCGCCGATCCTGACTTCAAAGTGCCGGATATGCTGCCACCGGATTACATTTCAGCGGTGCGGGTTGACCGGCGGAGAAGCTGGCGCCAGGAAGTGGATAAGTCAGTTCAATATTTCGAGGATACGAATCAGGATTCGAAGCTGATGGATGCGACCTTTAATCAGGCTTATACCCTGATGACTTCCGCAAAGGCGCGCGAGGCGTTTGAGCTTTCGCAGGAGCCGGAAGAGGTCCGCAAGCGTTACGGCATGAATCGCTTTGGCCAGGGTTGCCTGCTGGCGCGCCGGTTGGTGGAGCGGGGCGTGCGATTTGTCACGCTGAATATGTTTGAAACGGTATTCAACGACATCACCTGGGATATTCACGGCTCAGCGCCTTTCAGCCCGATCAGCTGTTACAGCGAGTTAGTCGGCCCGATGTTTGACAATGCATATAGCTCGCTGTTGGAAGATTTGAGCAGGATTGGACTTTTGGACAGCACATTGGTTGTGGCGACGGGCGAATTCGGACGGACGCCGCGCATCAATCCTGCGGGTGGGCGGGATCACTGGCCGCAATGCTGGACGGTTGTGTTGTCGGGTGGCGGCATTCAGGGCGGCCAGGTTGTGGGCGCATCGGACGCGATTGGCGGAGCTCCCAAAGACCGTCCGGTAACTCCGGCACACCTTGCGGCGACTGTGTACAAGAGCCTGGGCATACCGATCGATACAGAGTTAAAGACTCCGCAGGGACGCGTGGTGCGGTTGGTGGATCACGGATTCGACCCAATTGATGAGTTATTTGCTTAGATACAGGGAAGAATAAGTGGGGTTTGTCTCTCCCGGATGGGCGGGGTAGAAGGCTCTGGATGGAGCATCACGGAGAAGCTATGAGGCATCGTAAGTTTCTATTCCTCGCTGCGCTGGCAGGCTGGTTCACACTGGCTTACGCAGTTTCAGGTCCGCCTTCGGGGCAGAGCCCAGTGCGTCCGTCCGGCCAGACGAGTTCCCAGGGCCACGCTGGAGTTTCGAGCAACAGCAAGAAACTCACCCCTGCCGCCAATTCGCATAACTCATTGGCGGCTGCGATTACCAAGGTAGAGATATTACCTTCGTCGATTTCCATCATGGGCCCGCGATACAGGCAACGGCTGCTCGTGGAGGGGACATTTGCCGATGGGCATCAGGAGGAGTTGACTTCGCGGGCGAAAGTTACAATCTCTGACTTGCAGGTCGCACAGTTAGATCAAGACAATTTTGTTTTTCCGCAAGGTGACGGGAAAACGACGATAACTGCAACTGTTCTTGGTCG
>JBEKEQ010000141.1:0-10445 GCA_050013735.1 Occallatibacter sp. | reverse complement strand
TTTCTAATCTATTAACAATGTAGGGCTGATCTGCGGCGGACTTTAGCCAACCTCTTCAGATTTTTCCCGGCAATCCATAACGAAGGTACTTTGAGCTGGCGCGAAGCGGGACAGAATCGCGGCTCAGCACAAGAATGGATGCAAATTACGCCTGACCTTTGGTTGTGGCGTTCTCGGCACGGCTGAAAGCCGTGCCCTGACACTTCCTGGCGCTTCCGATGAATTGGTCCGCAGCCTGGAAAGCCCGCGCATCTTCTGCTCGGCTTTACGCGAGGGTTGAAAAACCCCGCCTCGCTCCGCGCTGAATTTTCCGCACGCTGTGAAGCCGTGCTCTTTCAAAAAGCAGGCATATGCAACCCTGCTCTAGTGAAAGACGCCCAAGAACCAGCAAAGCAGCAGAATCAGCAGAATCGTACCGATCCCGATGCCACCACCTCCGGCATAGCCCCAGCGGTTATAGCCGTAGTAGCCTCCGCCGCCGCCAAAAACAAGCACCAGAATAACAATCAGAATGATCAGTCCCATTTCATTTCTCCTTCACACTGGGCAAACCCCAGAAAAGATTCATCTCCACGGATTGCGCCGTGGCGCCAAAGCTTGAACATGCAGTGGGCGGCCGTCGTGCTTAGGCCCGTACCTGCGGTGCCGCCGCGAAAACCTGATCGGAACTGTGAGCCGCTTCCACTGAGCGCTCCAGGGCCGCCCTGGCCAGCGCCTGGGCAGATGCGTGGTCCCCAGTGCTGTGTTCGTAAGCGGCTGCCGTGTGGGCATACGCCGCCTTGGTGTGGAGATCTGCTACGTTGTTGAGTTCAATCTGCGTCACGGTCTTTTCTCCCATCCTGCGGGCGCGTTTTAATGCATGGCGTCCGTGGTTCTGACAGGGGCGCGCGGCCCCATATCAAGAGCCTCCCATTTTGCCAACCGTCTTCGCTGTTCAATTGGGGACACCGGAAATGTCAGCTCTGCGGAGCCCTCTTATGCGGAAGGCTCTGACGCCGCTAACCTCAGCCGCTTCAGCAAATACGAGGCAGCTGTTCTCCAATTTGTATGGGAATTACGCGGTTCGAGCCCATCGCTGTCCGCGCCACCAGCATCCCCTTGTGCTCTGCTGTGACCCGGCCGATTTCGGCAGCGTCGCGCCCCAGCGGGTGCCCGCGGAGCACATCAAGGACCTTGCCGGACGCCTCGGGCGCCACGAAAAAGACCGCCTTGCCCTCGTTGGCTACATACAAGGGGTCGAGCCCCAGCAGCTCGCATGCCGATTGCACCTCAACGCGCACAGGCAGGCGCGCCTCGTCGATGGCAATTCCTACTCCCGAGGCCTGCGCAATTTCATTGAGCGTGGACGCGAGACCTCCGCGCGTGGGATCGCGCATGGCATGAACCGCGTGGCCCGCAGCGTCAAGCACCTCGGCGATCATCCCGTTCAGCGCCGCGCAGTCGGAGCGGATCTGGCTCTCGAATTCCAGCCCCTCGCGCACGCTCATGATGGCCATTCCGTGGTCGCCGATGGTTCCTGAAACCAGAATCGCGTCTCCGGGCCGAGCCCCGCGCGGTCCCACTTCAATCCCCGTCCGCAACAAGCCAATTCCTGCCGTGTTGATGTAGCAGCCGTCTCCGTGTCCCCGCTCAACGACCTTTGTGTCGCCGGTGACAATCTGAACGCCCGCATTCGCGGCCGCGGCGGCCATGGCCTGTACGATTGCCGCCAGCTGGGCCAGCGCAAAGCCTTCTTCCAGAATGAAGCTCGCGCTGAGAAACCTGGGCTCTGCGCCGGATACCGCGAGATCGTTTACCGTGCCGTTCACCGCCAGCTCGCCGATTGAGCCGCCGGGGAAAAATAGCGGCCGCACCACGAACGAATCGGTGCTCATGGCCAACCGCCCGGCAGGCAGCTCAAGCACCGCCGCATCGCCCAGGTTTTCAAGAGCAGCATTGCGGAAGGCGGGCAAAAACAGATGCTCGACCAGTTCGTTGCCCAGCTTGCCGCCCCCGCCGTGGCCCATGACGATGGTGGGATAGTCAGCGAGCGGCAGCGGACAACTCCAGTTGGAAAAATCCGGCGCGCTCTTCTCGGAAGCCGTCGAGCCGGCCTTGAGGCTCTCAGACATGCGCAGCTCCAGTCAGTCCGCTTCCGGCCGTTGCCAGCTCCTCTGCCGACAGGAACCGCCCATAGTTGTAATAGGCCGCGCAGGCGCCTTCGCTTGAAACCATGGTCGCGCCCAGCGGATGGCGCGGCGTACATTCCTTGCCAAAGGCGGCGCACTCCGCAGGCTTGATGGCCCCGCGCAACACGTCCCCAGCTCGGCACAGCGGCGACTCCTGGGTATGAATCCCGGTGATGTGGAACCGCTCTTCGGCGTCGAACTCGCGATAGGCCCCGCTCAGGCGCCATCCGCTTTTGGGGATCACGCCGATGCCGCGCCAGGCCCGGTCTGTCACTTCGAAAACTTCGGCCAGCAGCTTCTGCGCCGGTAGGTTGCCCTCACGCGTGACAATGCGCTCGTAAGCGTTCTCCACCTCGTGACGGCCGGCCTCAAGCTGCCGCACCGCGCGGCGAATTCCATCGAGCAGGTCAAGAGGCTCAAAGCCGGTAACCACCAGCGGAATCCCGTACTTTTCCGCGATGGGCGGATACTCCCAATAGCCCATGACGCTGCACACATGCCCGGCCAGCAGAAACCCTTGGACCTTATTCTCTGGCGAGCTCATGATGGCGGCAATGGCCGGCGGCACCAGGACGTGCGAAACCAGCAGCGAAAAATTCTTCAATCCCCGCCGCCGGGCCACATGTACGCTCATCGCGTTGGCGGGCGCCGTGGTTTCGAATCCCACGCCGAAGAAAACAACCTGCTTTTCAGGATTCTTGCCGGCGAGTTCCACCGCATCCAGCGGCGAATAGACCACGCGCACATCTCCGCCCGCACCCTTGACTTGAAAAAGATCCCCATCGGTTCCTGGAACGCGCAGCATGTCGCCAAACGAGCAGAAGATCACTCCCGGCAGCGCGGCAATGGCCAGCGCCTTATCGATCAGTTCCAACGGGGTAACGCAGACCGGGCATCCGGGGCCGTGGATCATCTCGATCCCCTCGGGCAGCATCTGGTCGATGCCGTTCTTAATGATGGAGTGGGTTTGCCCCCCGCAAACCTCCATAATCTTCCACGGGCGCGTGGTCATGGCGTGGATTTCCCGCGCCATCCGCTGGGCGATCTCTCCGTTCCGGAATTCGGTGAGGTACTTCATTTGGCCGGAACAACTCCTCAACAAGACGCCTGATCAAGTGTGTAGTTTCCCACCCTTTCGCCGGGAAAAAGGCGAAAGGATGGGCACGGGGTTTTGTTGCTTATCCGCAATCTCTTCAGCTGAAAAAAGTACCGTGCCCCATTCTTTTCGCGCTGTATGCGAAAAGGGTGGGAAACCACAAATCTCAATCACCGCTGTTTTTTAAAGTTTCAAGCGAGCAGTTCCCATCTGGACAAGCCGACTGCGGCTTGGCCGCCGCCCGCGCAAAGGCCTCGTCTCCATCCGCCAGTTCTTCTTCCAGCACGCCCATCTCGCGGAAGTCAGCCAGCGTCTTTTCGGCCGTTTCCTCGTCGATCTTCGAGAGCGCAAACCCAACGTGGACAATGGTATAGTCGCCGACCACGACCTCCGGCACGTAGTCCAGACAAACCCGCTTGACCACCCCGCCAAAGTTCACGCGCCCCATCCGGAGCCCGTTCTCTTCGAGAATCTCTTCCACTTTTCCTGGTATCGCTAAGCACATGGCAACTACCTTATACCCCTCAGGAGCAACGGCATAGTGTGATCTAGATCACTCGCTCCCCCGACCGGACGCAGGGCAAAATCATGGCTCCGGAAGCCCATCGTCTTACGAGCCGGTCAATCCTGCTCAGACGTGGCGTTAGTAACCTATCTATTGTCGTAATAGTAAATGGGATGCCTGTCAAGGCTAAAGTCCTTTGTATTCCATGGAAGCAGATATCGCATCACCATAGCGGTCTCAAATACTACACATCAACTCACAGGAGACAACATGAAAAATATAACGCTAGGAATCCTCGTCTTCGCCACGGGCCTTGCAATTACGCCCGCCGCGTTTGCCAGTTCACTCATTGTCGGCACAATCGGCATCTCGGGCGGTAATGACAAGTGGAGTTCAACTGCTATGACATTCACGACCCCCAGTGGTACTGTCACAGACGAAACCGGCAATTTCGTCGGTATTGTACCCATGGCGAATCCGACGACAATCAACGCAGGCGTCTTAACTTATGCTACTCCTGACGTGCTGTGGTTCACTACGAGCACTGGGGACGCCTCACTCACCATCACCGGTCCGGTCGACGTTACAGAGGAGACCGGCACAAACTTGCAAATCTCCGGTGTCGGCATATTGACTTTGACCGGTTACGCGCCAACTTTAGCGACGTTCAACTCTGACAGTACCGATTCGAGCGGCAACTATGGCGCCTCCTCCTCTTCCACGTGGGGGATCGACGTGACCTCCGAAGCGATTTCACCCGCTCCCGAGCCCGGCACGCTGGTCATGCTGGGGACCGGTCTCTTCGGTTTGGCGGGGCTGCTTCGCCGCAAAATGTTGACGTAACGAACAGGATCCCGCTCAACGGATTGTTCATGGGACTTCTCATGGGGCTTCTTTTGTGGCTTCCCCGGCCGAGCTTTTTTGGCCTGGGGAGCCACAGGTTTATTGATCGCGTTCAGCCTTCTTCTGGACCAAATATCCCAGCCACTCCTCCAGCCCAGTGCCGCTTTTGACTGACGTCTCAAAGATCCGTATCCCAGGGCGAATCTCGTTGAGATTTTTCAGTGCAGCCCACCGGCTCATCCCGTGTGGCTGCGAGTACTCTTCCGGTTGAAGAGCCTGTCAATTACTGCCGAAATCTTAGCTCTTGCTGGCCAGCAAAGAGCGATGGTCACGATAAATAGCAGACAAGGTAAACGCCCCGCGTGGTGATCGGAAAGCCAATCTTGTAAAGCCCAGAGCCTTGGTCCAAACGCCCAATTGAGCAGCCCCAAGAATCCGAAGGTACCGCATACGATTCCAAGAGCAGTAAGCCAAAGCTTCAACACGTCATGAGGCGGCCGTACGGTCTCGTCCACTGGCGCGAAGGAAGGATTGAGCATGATCGAGAGGTAATTGTCACCCTCACTCAGCTTCTCGACCGCCCGGTCCCAGATTCTCTTTTCCTTTTCATCGTCTGCGTGGCGGGCTTTTATGTGGCGGATTAACTCCGCGATCTTGCGCTCGTACTCGCTGGTGTCGTAGTTTCTCTCGAACTCGGCGTTGATTTCGAGCATGCCCGGCAGTGTCCAGTCGGTCTCGGAGAAATAGAGCATCTTCCGTTCAATTTCCGACAATGGAATCTGTTCGCGCACGGCTTCAGCGGCGATTCTGCCGGCAAGATAGTCCTTGGCTTCGCGAACGGTACCGATCTCATGCATGCGCCTAATGCTAGCGCAACGGAGTCGAGCTATAGTTGCGGATCAACCAATTCATCAGTACCCAGCTTCACACCCGTGCCGCACCGCCAGAATCACAACTTCCTTGCCGTCGTAGCGGTACAACGCCACATACGCTACGCTGCCGAACTCGATCACCCATTCACGGAATTCGGTCGATAACCCTTCGGCGGGTCGGCCTATCTCGGGATGCTTGCCGAGCAGCTTCACTCCCTGGAGGATCGCTTCGGCGGCTCGCCTGGCTGCTTCACGGCTCTTCTCCGCCAGAAAATCGTGCAGCCGCTCAACATCCCGCAGGGCTTGCGGCGACCACTTCAGACGTGGCATTCAGGGGCCTCGGCGTCCTCACCCGCTGCGAGTTTGGCCAGCCAGGCGTCGGCTTCTTCGGCGGTCACATGCATGCCGGTTGCCTGATAGTCGTTCCACGCCGCCAGCGCGGCAGCCCGGAACTGCTCCCGCTTCTCTTCCCGACCCACGTATTGCTCGACGGCCTCGCGCATAATCCAGTGCGCCGACCGTCGCCTTACCGAGGCGAGTCGCTGCACGCGTTGTTTGAGTTCAGAATCGAGCTTCAAGCTGGTTGTTGAGGCAATCGGCATGTCGGACGCTCCATGGTGTTACCTTGTAACACTATAGCACACCTTTTTGCTGCTCCAAGTACCCCAGCCACTCCTCCAGCCCAATTCCGCTCTTGACTGACGTCTCAAAGATCCGTATCCCGGGGCGAATCTCGTTGATGTTCTTGAGCGCAGCGAACCGGTCGAAACCGCAGGGAATGGCCAAATCCATTTTAGTGATCACCGCCGCATCTGCCGAGTTGAACATGGTGGGGTATTTCAGCGGTTTATCTTCGCCCTCGGTGACCGAAAGCAGCACCACCCGGATGGCCTCGCCCAGGTCATAGCTCGAGGGGCAAACCAGATTGCCGACGTTCTCAATAAAGAGGTAATCAAGGCCGCCCAGCTCCACGCCTTCCCAATCCGCAAGATGCTTCCCCACCATCTCAGCATCGAGGTGGCAAATGCCATGGGTGTTGATCTGCCGCACCGGAGCCCCGCTGGCCGCCAGCCGCCGGGCGTCGTTATCCGTTTCCAGGTCGCCCACCAATGCGGCGACGCGAACACCTCGCTTGCGCAGCTCTGTCAAGGTCCATTCCAGAAATGCCGTTTTGCCCGTGCCCGGACTTGAAACCAGGTTGAGCACCAGCACGCCCGCGGCCCCATAGCTGGCCCGCAGGCCCGCGGCCAGCTCGTCGTTTTTCTTCAAAATTCCCCGCCGCAGCTCCACTATCCGGGTTGTCATGCCTTCACCTCTTCCACTTCCTCAATCTCGATTGCCTCAATCTCCAGCTCCCGCCCCTGCCGCAGGTCAAAGCACGGCTCGCCGCAGCGCGGGCAACGAAAGCTCTGCACTCCTGCCAGTTCCACATCCTCGCCGCACCCCGCGCAGTGCATCACCACCGGAACCACGTTGACCACCAGCCGTGACCCCTCCAACGCCGTCCCCTCCGTCGCAATCCCGTAGCAAAACTGCAGGCTATCCTCAACCACGCTGGCCAAAGCGCCCACCCGCAGCCGCACCTCAACCACGCGCGCCCCCGGATAAGCCGCCGCCGACTCGGTCACCGTATCCACCACGCTCGAAATGATCGAAAGCTCATGCATAACAGTCGGATTCTACGCTGAAACAGGCCCCGCCGCCGTGAAATGACCTAATATGTAAAATTGAAAAGAAGAGAGCAAGGACTTCCCCATGCCCGCCACCACCGCGTCTCGACTCGCCCTTAGCCAACTGGCCCCTGCAGCCGTCCAGTCTGAAATTCGAGCCATGTCCATGGCCAGCGACCAGATCGGCGGCATCAACCTGGCCCAGGGCGTCTGCGACACTCCCGTCCCGCCCGTTGTGGAAGCCGAAGCCCTCGCCGCCATCCATGCAGGCTACAACATTTACACGCGTCTCGACGGCATTGGCCGACTGCGCAATGCCATCGCGGCCAAGCAGCTCCGCGACTATGGGCTGACTTACGATCCGGAGAGCGAAATCCTGGTTTCCTCGGGCGCAACCGGCGGTTTCCACGCAGCCGTCATGGCGCTGCTCAACCCCGGCGATGAAGTGATGCTTTTCGAGCCGTTTTACGGCTACCACGTCTCGACGCTTCAGTCGCTGCGCATCGCTCCCGTGCTTGTTCCGCTCACCGAGCCCGATTTCACCCTTGACACCGCCGCGCTCCGCGCCGCCATCACCCCGAAGACACGCGCCCTGGTGCTGAACACGCCCGCCAACCCCAGCGGCAAAGTCTTTGACTTCGCCGAACTCGAGGCCATCGCTTCCATCGTTCAGGAGCACGACCTCTTCCTGATCACCGATGAAATCTACGAGTACTTTGTTTACGACGGCGTGCGCCACATCAGTCCCGCTACCCTGCCGGGTATGAAAGAGCGGACCATTGTCATCTCCGGCTTCTCTAAGACGTTCTCCGTCACGGGCTGGCGTCTTGGTTATGTAACTGCCCACGCGCGCTGGGTTCCTGCCATGGCCTACTTTCACGACCTCACCTATGTTTGCGCGCCTTCTCCCTTTCAGCACGCAGCCGCCGCCGGTCTTGAGCAGCTGCCACCCAGCTTCTACACCCGTCTGGCTGCCGACCATCAATCCAAGCGCGCCCGACTTATGTCCGCCCTCACCGACGCCGGACTGACTCCAACCGTCCCCGCCGGCGCCTACTACGTGCTTGCCGACGCATCCTCTCTTCCCGGCAAGACTTCCGCTGAAAAGGCACGCCAGTTGCTGGCTGCCACAGGAGTGGCTTCCGTTGCCGGCTCCGCGTTCTTCCGTCCCGGCCACGGCGAAAACCTTCTCCGCTTCTGCTTCGCCAAGAAAGACGAAGACCTTGACGAAGCCTGCGCGCGGCTGCGCAGCTACAGGGTCTAACTTACTAACTCCGGGGCGGCGGACGCTAACTCGCTAACTCATGTGAAATAGCGATCAATCGCACTGCAAAGTTAGTAACTACGCACTATAACCAGTGTGCGACTGGAGGAAAGGTCAGGAGAAAGCTCAATGCCAGCAGCGCCAGAGCAATCACGCTGATCCGGCCCGCGGCAACCGTCTTCTTACTCCATCGCCAATCGAGCATGCCCCAACTCAGAAGCCATAGTACAATTGCAACCGTCGTCACGCCCGACAGTGCCCCGGTCGGCTTATAGAAGATAAGCAGGCTCTTCAATGCAGCCGATTTGTCCGCGCCAGATGACAGAACCCCCAAAGTGAATGCGCCAATCCCAGCCGCTAGAATCGCCGCCGCTCCGCTTCCATTTTCGAGAGGCCGAGCCTCGGTTAGGTTAGCGCGCCCCTCTGCACTCATCGTTCCCCTCCGCTGCTTAGCTTTATCGTCTCTCCGCCCTGCACCGGCGCGTATTTGTTAATCATGGCCCCCATGAAGCCCGCCGCGCCGGCCGCAACAAGCGAAGCTGATGCAAAGCACAGCACCGCGGCGCGAAGTTCGCGATGATGCTTCAAGTCACGCCCATATCGCACGAAGACTGCGGCAACCATGGTGATGGAAATTGGAGCCAGCCACGCCACATGCTCCTTCCACTCCATGCCCAGCGAGTGCCAGCCGATGGTGCTCGCGTTGGCCATCAGCAGGCGCTGCGGAAACATTTGCAGATCCACAGTCCCCGGCGGAGGAGTCGCACGATACCACGGATAAATCACGTAAGCTCCGGTAAGCACCGCGGCCCAGGCCAGCGCAGCCATCGCAATGAGATAGATTTTTACAAACCGCTCTTCTCCACGCGTGACTTCAAGGCGATCGGAATGGAAACCGATTCGCCAAAGCTCTACGAGCGCGCCTGAGCAGGCCATTAAGTAGAGCGCTCCGAAGCCCATGCCGTGAATCAGCGTCCAAAGCGATCTCGTCGCGATCTCCATAGTTCCTTCCTCTTTGTCGAAATCGGCCGCGTATATTTTCGCGGCCGCGCGTCATTCAAGTCCTTTGCTATTCGGCTGCGCCAATAACATTGCGTCTCCTGCGCTTTTGTTTTTCGCGTCTTTATCTTTCCCCCAGGTTTTATAGAGCCCAAGATAGCCGTAGTTCTCCGTTTGACCGGCTATCGAGTGGCCGTATGCAAATAACAACTGCAGCCCCGGAGACTTAAAGTGGTAATATCCGCCGGCGTCAACTAGGGTTGAAGCTTGCGTCTGCGCCGCGGCAAAACCCTCCCGCGCGTGCGAAAATACCTCAGCGGATAACTCCAGCTTTTTACCGATCTCCTTTTTCATTAGATATCCGCCATAGAGATAGTTGTCATATTGCTTTTGCGGAACGACCGTGTAACCCATGCCTCCCACCAGGCTCCAGCTTCCAAACTCCTTTTCCACCCAGATCGGCAGTTTGTACCACGTCTTGCCCACGCCCAGCCCTTCGGTATAACTCCCGGCCGGCAACTCAAACATGGTAAAGCTGCCAATCTGAGGACGCTTTTTGGTCTGTTTGATAAAGCCGTACTTTACTCCGAGTTCCATGTCGGTAAGTCCAAATGCGCTGGGCCCCGCTCCGCCGGGAGCATAGACCGGATTATTCGATGGCAGCACCGCGCCGAATGGAAGGATCATGTGTAGCTGAATATTGGGAATCGCGCCCCAGTTGAATTCGAATGCGGGGCCGGTCTGGTCGAGTTCCGCCGGCGTCCCATCCGCCGTGCCGAAGACGTAAAACTCATAGTGTCCCAAGTCCACAGGGGTTGGATCGTCAGTTTGAAACGGAGGTCCCGCCTGCGCACAAAGGTGCGAAGCGGCGAGCAGGAAGAGCAGCGTCAGGCCTGACGATTTCCCCGAGAACCTCATCCGCGCCCCCATTTTCCGGCCAGAATCGCGATGCCTGCCTTGTATTGAACGATCACCTAACTTGAACAGCTTATATCGGATTTCGATATAAGCCAAGCTACAATCGAATT
>JBEKEQ010000140.1:0-10561 GCA_050013735.1 Occallatibacter sp. | reverse complement strand
AGAGATCAGAGATCAGAGATCAGAGATCAGAGATCAGAGATCAGAGATCAGAGATCAGAGATCAGAGATCAGAGATCAGAGATCAGAGATCAGAGATCAGAGATCAGAGATCAGTTTCGGCGGTCCTGGCCGCTTTGTAGAATCCAGGATTGCGTAAAGCATCTTTCCAACTTCATGGGACAGACCCCCTGCTTCACTGAGCAATGCGGGGTTCCCCATTTCGAGTGCTCGTGCAATTTCAAGTTGTGTCTGTACCTCGAAGTTTGAAGCACGGGCGATGCCGAGAAACTGGCGGAACTCGGCCTTGTTCAACCTTCCGTGTCCTTCAGCAATGTTGCTCGGCAACGAGACAACCGCGCGTCTAATCTGGCTGGTGAGCCCGTAAGTCTCCTCGCGGGGGAATCCTCGAGTCAAGCGATAGACCGCGACGGTTAGCTGCATCGACCTCTGCCAAACGACCATATCCCGAAATGAATGCGCCATAGAAAACAGCTCCTAGCTAATCCAGCGGCCACTGATCTCTGATCTCTGACCCCTGATCTCTGTCCTACTCATCCTCCGCCGACTCTTCCAGCGGGTCTTTGCCGGGACGGCGGATCATTTCGTGCAGCGACGCGCCGACGGGAATCATCGGGTACACCGAGTCTTCCTTTTCGACCATGAAGTTGAGCAAAAATGCGCCCGACGCGTCGCGCGCCTCTGCCACAGCAGGTTCCACTTCAGCGCGCGTGCTGACGGTGAGGCCGGCAATGCCGTGCGCGCCGGCCAGCTTGACAAAGTCGGGGCTGACCATCGGCGTGGCCTCGTAGTTGCGCTCGTAAAAGAACTCCTGCCACTGGCGCACCATGCCCAGGTAGCCGTTGTTGATCACGGCGATGTTGACCTTGATGCCTTCTTGCGCAATGGTGGAAAGCTCGGCCGCGGTCATCTGGAAGCCGCCGTCTCCTGCAACCACCCACACCTCTTTTTCCGGGCAGGCGAACTTTGCGCCAATGGCCGCGGGCAGCGCGAAACCCATGGTGCCGAGTCCGCCGGAGGTGATCAGGCTGCGCGGCGTCTCGTGGTGGTAGTACTGCGCCTCCCACATCTGGTGCTGGCCCACGTCGGTCACTACGATGGCGTTGCCGCCGGTGATGCGCCATAGGTCGTGCATCACGTGTGCCGCGTACAAATGGCCACTGTCAGGCAGGTTCTTGATGTCGCGCACAGACACAGCGCCCTTGCTGGCTTCGATGGTTTTCAGCCATGCGGAACCGTCGCGCCCGCCAATGCGCGGCAGCAGCTTTTCGAGCACTTCGCGCAGATCGCCGATCAGAGCCACGTCTACCTTGATATTTTTGTTGATCTCCGCGGGGTCCACTTCGATGTGAATCTTCTTGGCCTTCTTCGCGTAGGTTGCGGTGGTGCCCGTTACGCGATCGTCGAAGCGCATGCCGCAGGCAATCAGCAGATCGGCTTCCTGGATGGCGTGGTTGAGCCACGCCTCGCCGTGCATGCCCATCATGCCCAGGTTCAGCGGGTGCGACGCGGGAAATGCGCCCAGGCCCAGCAGCGTAAGGCCCACGGGAATCTGTGCGCGCTCAGCCAGGGTGCGCACCTGCTCCATTGCGCAGGACTCCATCACTCCGTGGCCGGCCAGGATGACCGGCCGTTTGGCGTTGCGGATGAGTTCAGCAGCCTGCGACAGGCCGGCGTCGTCCACGTGCAGCATGGGGTGCGGGCGATGCGGCCGCGGCTTGGCTGCGGCAAAATCGAAAATGGCCGTGCCCTGTTGCGCGTCCTTGGTAATGTCTACCAGCACCGGCCCGGGACGGCCGGAGCGTGCAATCTGAAAGGCGCTGCGCAGCGCCGCGGCCAGATCCTCGGTGCGGTTCACCAGGAAGTTGTGCTTGGTCACGGGCAGAGTTATGCCGGTGATGTCCACTTCCTGAAATGCGTCTGTGCCCAGCACTTTGCTGGAGACGTTGCCCGTGATGCACACAATGGGAATCGAGTCCAGCATGGCCGTGGCAATGCCGGTGACCAGGTTGGTGGCGCCGGGGCCGCTGGTGGCGATGGCCACGCCCACTTTGCCCGAAGCGCGCGCGTAGCCGTCAGCCATGTGCGCCGCGCCCTGCTCGTGGCGTACGAGCACATGATGGATGGGAAACTTGCGCAGCGCGTCGTAGGCCGGCAGAATAGCGCCGCCAGGATAGCCGAAGACGTCAGTAACGCCCTCGCCCACCAGCGTGGCCCACAGAATCTCTGCGCCGGTCAGGCGGGTTGGCGTGGTGAGGTGGTCGTTGGCGGCTTGAGGGTTGGCTTGGGTTCCCATGGGTGACTCCTTTTTGAGTGAACAGTGGACAGTCAACAGTTGCACTCGCATTTAACTGACCACTAAACGCTGTTCACTGCGCACTGTTCACTGTCCACTGCTTCTTACGTTGTCGCGCCTTCTGACGCGCCTGTAACTCGGTCAACATATTTGCGAAATACGCCTTTGGGCCAGCGCAGCGCGGGCGGTTTGAAACCCTTCAGGCGTCCGGCGATTTCTTCCTCGCTGACCTCTAACGTCAGCTTGCGGTTGGGAATGTCGAAGTGAATGATGTCTCCCTCGCGCACGGCGGCGATGGGCCCTCCGACAAAAGCTTCAGGCGCCACATGGCCGGCAGTGAACCCGCGGGTTGCGCCGCTGAAGCGCCCATCGGTGAGCAAAGCAACGTGGGCGCTGAGCTCCGCGTTGGAAGAGATGGCAGCGGTGACTTGCAGCATCTCTCTCATGCCCGGACCACCCTTGGGGCCTTCATAGCGGATCACCAACACGTCGCCAGGCTTAATTTGACCGGTCTGCACGGCGGCAAAGCAATCTTCTTCCGTGTCGAAGACGCGAGCCGGTCCGCGATGCTCGGTGCGGTTGGCGGCGGCAATCTTCATCACGCAGCCTTCGGGGGCCAGGTTGCCCTTCAGGATGACAAGGCCGCCCGTGGACTTGATGGGATCTTCAAAGGTGTGAATGACCACCTGCCCCGGCGTCTCAACGGCCAGCGCAGCCTCTTCAGCCAGCGTCTTGCCGCTGATGGTCAGCGTGGAGCCGTCGGCGTGGCCGGCGTCAATCAAGCGCTTGGCAAGCAGCCGCGAACCGCCTGCGGCCTGATAGTCCGAAGCTACAAACCTACCTGCGGGAGTTAGATCGCAAATAAACGGCGTGCGCTTGCTGATCGCGTCGAAATCGTCCACGGTAAGCGGAATGCCTAACTCGCGCGCGATGGCGATAAGATGAAGCACCGCGTTGGTCGAGCCGCCGCTGGCAGCCACGCTGGCAATCGCGTTCTCAATCGATTTGCGAGTAATGATTTGCGAAGGCCGTCGATTAGCGCGGACAGCATCCATGAGAATGTGGCCTGCTTCGCGCGTTGCGGCGGGTTTGTCTTTCGAAGTGGCCGGAACGCCGGATAAATAGATGGGCGAGATGCCAAGAATCTCGCCGCTCATGGCCATGGTGTTGGCCGTGAACTGCCCGCCGCACGCCCCCGCGCCGGGACAGGCATTGGCTTCGAGGGCTTCAAGACCCGCGTCGTCAATGCGGCCCGCGGCGTGCGAGCCAATGCCCTCAAAGACATTTTGAATGGTAATGTCCACGCCGTTCAGCTTGCCCGGAGCAATGGAGCCGCCGTAGAGCATGAGCCCCGGAATGTCGAGCCGGCAAAGAGCCATGATGATGCCCGGCATATTCTTGTCGCAGCCGCCAATGCCGGCCAGCCCGTCAAACAAGTTACCGCGAGCCACTAACTCAATGGAGTCGGCTATAACTTCACGGCTAACTAAGGAGGCCTTCATCCCCTGCGTGCCCATGGTGATGCCGTCGGAGATAGTTACGGTGTTGAATTCCATCGGAGTTCCGCCAGCCTCGCGGATGCCCTGCTTAAGGTCTTCGGCAATCTCGCGCAGGTGCATGTTGCAGGTGCCGATTTCAGTCCATGTATTGGCAATCCCAATAATGGGCTTGTGCAGATCTTCTTTGCTGTAGCCCACGCCGCGCAAATAGGAGCGCGCGGCCGCGCGGCTGGGGCCTTCAGTTAACGGGATGCTTTGTCGCTTGCCTTCGATGGTCATTTGCTCTCTTCGTTCGCCAGCTTTCAGCTATCAGCTTTCAGCCTGTTGGTGCTGCGGTTTAGCGTTCGTGTTCTTCTGATACCCAGGTTCTCGACCGTGCGCTGCCTCAACTCCCGGCCTTCGCACAACGAGCTAAAAGCTGAGAGCTGAAAGCTCGGTTCCTCATTTCGCTTTCAACCACCCAGCCTGATCGTGCTTTGATTCAAATGTGTCGAGCGCCGCTTCGTGGCGCAGGGTCAAGCCAATATCGTCCAGGCCTTCGAGCAGGCAAAACTTCCGGAACGGATCCACTTCGAAGCTCGCCCGAAAACCGTGCTCGTCGGTCACCGTTTGCGCTTCGAGCGACACAGTGAGTTGATAGTTAGGCAATGTTTTCGCGTTGTGGAGTAACTGGGCCACGTCCTCTTCGCTGAGACGCACCAGGACGATTCCGTTTTTGCCGGCGTTGGAAAAGAAAATGTCGGCAAAGGTCGGCGCAATCACCGCGCGGAAGCCATAATCGCTGAGAGCCCAGGCAGCATGCTCGCGGCTGGAGCCGCAGGCGAAGTTTTTGCCGGCGATAAGAATTTGCGCGCCCTTGTAGCGCGGGTCGTTCAACTCGAACTCCGGATTCGGATCGCCGGAAGGAGTGCGGCGCCAGTCGAAAAACAGAAACTCGCCGTAACCCGTGCGCTCAATGCGCTTCAAAAACTGCTTGGGAATGATTTGGTCCGTGTCCACATTCGCGCGGTCCAGCGGCGCGGCCAAAGCTGTCAATGTGCGGAAGGGTTGCATCAGTTTTTACCCCCTGATTGCAGTACGGGCTCGCTGGCCGATTCGTGTACGTGCCAGTTGCGGATGTCGACGAAGTGGCCGGCGATGGCGGCTGCCGCGGCCATTTCGGGGCTGACCAGGTGCGTGCGTCCGCCGCGTCCCTGGCGGCCTTCGAAGTTGCGGTTGCTGGTGGAAGCGCAGCGCTCACCCGGCGAAAGAATATCGGGATTCATGCCCAGGCACATGGAGCAGCCAGGCTCGCGCCAGTCGAATCCCGCCTCGCGAAAGACGCGGTCCAGCCCTTCGGCTTCGGCCTGCGCCTTCACTGCTTGCGACCCCGGAACCACCATCGCGCTCACGTGGGTGGACACCTTGTATCCCGAAGCGATGCGTGCCGCCGCGCGCAGATCTTCAATCCGCGAGTTAGTGCAGGAGCCGATAAAGACGCGGTCAATCGATACATCTTCAAGCGGCGTGCCGGCCTTGAGTCCCATGTATTCGAGGGCGCGTTCCAGGCCTTTGCGCTCCTGTTCACTGGGCGCGGCGGCGGGATCGGGAACCGAATCCGTGATGGGCGCCACCATGCCGGGACTGGTGCCCCAGCTTACATAAGGCACAAGCTTGGAAGCATCGATCACCAGCTCGCGGTCAAATGTTGCGCCGGGATCGGTGGGCAGCTTGCTCCACTCGCGGACGGCCTCGTCCCACGCCGCGCCTTGCGGCGCGAAGCGGCGGCCTTTGAGATAGGCAAATGTCTTTTCGTCCGGAGCGATCATGCCCGCGCGCGCCCCGGCTTCAATGCTCATGTTGCAAATGGTCATGCGGCCTTCGATCGAAAGCGCGCGAATGGCGGAGCCGGCATACTCCACCACGCAGCCGGTTGCGCCGTCGGTTCCGATCTGCCCGATGATGGCCAGAATAATGTCCTTCGCCGTAACGCCCACAGGCAAATCGCCTTCAACGGAGATGCGGAAAGTCTTGGGCTTCGATTGCGGCAGCGTCTGCGTGGCCAGCACGTGCTCCACTTCGCTGGTGCCAATTCCAAACGCCAGCGCCCCGAATGCGCCGTGAGTCGAAGTATGCGAGTCACCGCAGACAATGGTCATGCCCGGCTTGGTAATGCCCAGCTCGGGGCCGATCACGTGAACAATGCCTTGCTCACGTGAGTCCACATCGTAAAGCTCAATGCCAAAGTCGGCGCAGTTTTTGCGCAGCGTAGCAATTTGCGTGGCGGCGATGGTGTCCAGAATGTGCAGGCGGCCTTCAATGGTGGTGGGCACGTTGTGATCGACCGTGGCAATGGTGCGGTCAGGCCGGCGAACCTTGCGCCCGGCCAGGCGAAGGCCTTCAAACGCTTGCGGCGAGGTCACCTCGTGAACCAGTTGCAGGTCGATGTAGAGAATGGTCGGCTCGCCCTCAGGCTCGACCACCACGTGCTGCTGCCAGACTTTTTCGAAAAGCGTTTTGGGGGATGCGGTCATGATGCTCCTGTTTGCCAGTTTTCAGCCTTCAGCTATCAGCACTAACTTCGTTCACTTACTCAGTTACAACGGCTCCGGGCTGGTAGCTCAGGCTGAAAGCTGAAAGCTGACAGCTAAAAGCCGCTTTACGGTTTCGCGCACCTTCGCGCCCATCTCAGTGGTCGATAGCACGGTAATGCCGTCTTTGCTCCCACGCGCCAAGTCGGGCGTCCGAAATCCTTGTTCCAGCACCTTGCGCACGCTGGCTTCAATCGCCGCGGCTTCAGCTTCAAGGCCGCCGGAGTGGCGCAGAATCAGCGCAGCGGTAAGAATGGCGCCGAGCGGATTGGCCAGGCCCTTGCCGGCAATGTCGGGCGCGGAGCCGTGTACCGGTTCATACAAGTTGACTTTGCCGCCAATGGTGGCCGAAGGCAACATGCCCAGCGAGCCGGTGATCACTCCGGACTCGTCAGTGAGAATGTCGCCGAAAAGATTTTCAGTGAGCACCACGTCGAAATCGCGCGGCCGATTCATGATGTGCATCGCCATCGCGTCAACATATTGATGCTCGAGTGTCACGCCCGGAAATTCCGCTGCGATTTCCGTGACCGTCGCGCGCCACAGCTGCGAAACCTCAAGCACGTTGGCCTTGTCCACGCTGGTCAGCTTGTTGCGGCGTTTCGTGGCCAGCTGAAAAGCGATGCGCGCCACGCGTGCAACCTCATCGCGCGTGTAACGCATGGTGTTCCACGCTTCGCCAGCTGCTTTGTTCCACTCGCGCGGCTGCCCGAAGTAAAGGCCTCCCAGCAGTTCGCGGACGAAAAGAATATCCGCGCCGTCGATGATCTCAGGCCGCAGCGGCGAGTTGACTGCCAGCTCCTTGAAGGCGAATGCGGGACGCAGATTGGCGAAACCGCCAAGCGCGGCGCGAATTTGCAGCAGTCCGGCTTCAGGGCGCTTGTCTGGGGGAAGGGAATTGAACTCATTGCCGCCCACCGCTCCGAGCAGCACGGCGTCCGATTTGAGCGCGGCGGCAAGCGTGTCGGCCGGCAGCGGCGTGCCGTCCGCAACGATGGCCACCCCGCCAATGCGCCTGGCGTCGAAGTTGAATGTGTGGCCGCCGAGGGACGCCACTTCGCGCAGCACCGCGACTGCTTCGTTGGTGACTTCAGGGCCGATGCCGTCGCCGGCGGTGACTAAAATTGTGAGGTGCATTTGCTGTCTTTTCCCTCAGGGGTTAAAACCCCATCACTCTATTTGCTGCGTTCGGCACGACTGAAGTCGTGCCCTTTCAAAACAGCGATCTTGATCGGGGCTCGCTAATCCAGCTCCGAAACCGGCTCCCGTCGCGTCTCGCGAATCTGATCCGGCACAATGCCGATCAGGTCCTGGTCGTAGACGTTCTTCTTACGGTCCGCCAGAGCCACAAAACGATAGTAGACGTGTTGCAATTCCTCGCGCGACAGGGTAAATCCGAGCTGCTCCAAACGGTGCCTCAGTGCGGCGCGCCCGGAATGCTTCCCAAGCACCAGATGCGTCTTGGCCACGCCCACCAATCCGGGCGTCATGATCTCGTAGCACAGTGGGTTGGCCAGCATGCCGTGCTGATGAATGCCGGACTCATGCGCAAATGCGTTGTCGCCCACCACGGCCTTGTTGGGCGAGGGGCGAAAAGTGATGATCTGGCCCAGCGTCTGACTGGTAGCGTAAAGATTTTTGAGCTTGATGCCGGTGGAGACGCCGTAGCGGTCGCCGCGCACATAAAGCGCTGCCGCAATCTCTTCCAGGGCCGCGTTGCCTGCGCGCTCGCCGATGCCGTTGATGGTGCACTCCACCTGCCGCGCGCCGTTCTGAATGGCGGCCAGCGAGTTGGCCACCGCCAGGCCCAGGTCGTCGTGGCAATGCGAAGAAAGAGTGACGCCCTCGGCGTCGATGGCCGGGATGCGCTCGCGCACCTCGGCAAACATGCGGCCGTACTCCTCAGGCGTGGAGTAGCCCACGGTGTCAGGCATGTTGATGGTGGTTGCGCCGGCTTCCACAGCGATGCGCACCATCTCCACCAGGAAATCGCGATCGGAGCGGGTGGAGTCTTCCGGCGAGAACTCGACGTCATCGCAGAGCGAGCGCGCCAGGCGGACCGATTCGCCGCAAAGATCCAGCGCCTCCTGGCGGCCGATCTTCAGCTTGTATTCGAGATGCAGATCGCTCGAAGCCAGAAAGACGTGAATGCGGGCGCGATCGGCAAACTGCAGCGCGCGCGAGGCCATCTCAATGTCTTCAGCTTTGGCGCGGGCCAATGACGCGATGCGCGGCTGCCGAATGGCCTGGGTGATGGTGGAGATGGCCGCGAAGTCGCCCTCTGAGGCCATGGCAAAGCCGGCCTCGATAATGTCCACGCCCAGATCCTCAAGCGCATGGGCCATGGTGAGCTTTTCCTGCGTGGTCATGGAACAGCCGGGAGACTGCTCGCCGTCGCGCAGCGTGGTGTCAAAAAAGGCAACGTGATTTGTCGTCATAGATTCACCTGCCGGGGAAGCTTCCTGGCAACCCTTAAAGTGTCTCCCATGGGGGCCGTATAACGCAAAGTTATTCTTTTTGGGTAAGCGATTAGTATTTCTTATAGTACAGTGGACAGAGCGCAGTGAACGGTGAACAGCAAAACCCGGCAGCCGGGTATCAAGGCTGATCGCTCCTCACTAACCACTGTCCACTGTTCACTGTTCACTGTCCACTGTCCACTGCTATGGAACTGAATCAACTCGAAACGTTTTTGGCCGTAGCCGAGGAGCGGAGCTTCTCCCGGGCGGCTGTTCGCCTCCATCGCACGCAACCGGCGGTGAGCCAGGTCATCCGCAAGCTCGAAGCCTCAGTGGGCGAAACGCTCTTTGACCGCGCCGCGCGCGACGGCTCGCTGACGGCCGCGGGCGCCCTGCTGCGCGATTACGCCTTGAGGCTGATGGCCCTGCGCCGCGAAGCAACCAGCGCCCTCGACGAGCTGAAGAGCCTTGAGCGCGGACGCCTGCAACTGGCGGCCAACGAGTACACCTGCATTTATCTGCTGCGGGCCATCGACCACTTCCGTCGGGAATTTCCGCACGTCAGCGTGACGGTGAACCGGATGCTCGCCTCGCGCATTCCCGAGGAGCTGAACCTGCGCACCTTCGAGCTGGGGGTTATCTCGTTCCGGCCTGACCCGGAGCAGTTCCGCACCATTGCCGTCTATGGAGACACCCTGGCCTTCATTGTGAGCCCCAGCCATCCGCTGGCACATGCGGGGCGGGTCTCTATCAACCAGCTGGGGGAAGAGGTTTTTATCGCCCACAATGTGGCCTCGCCGCTGCGGCGCAAGGTGATTGAGGCGTTTCAGCATTATCGGACGCCTTTGAACATGAGCGTGGAGCTGCCGACCATTGAGGCCATCCGGCGCTTTGTGGCCATGGGCAACGGCGTGGCGCTGGTTCCCCATTTGACGGTGGCCCGAGAACTGGAGACCGGGGAACTGGTGCGGGTTGCCGTGGACGAGCTGGAGATGCGGCGGGTGCTGCGGCTGGTGCACCGGCGCCAGGTTACTTTGTCCTATGCGGCCACGGCCTTTCTGCGCACGGTGAAGGCGCTGGCCAAAGAAGAGGGACCTCCGTTTTATTACCATGTCGAGCGGCCAGGCTGATGCGGCTGCGCATCCCTCGCAGGCCTGGTTCATAAGATTGCGGCGCGAAGACGCCCCTTTTGCCCGTGGCGCGTCTATAGCAAAAGAACAATCTTGAACAATGGCCTGGGCGGAGGGTTTCCGCCCGTTGAACCAGTCTGGCCATTTACAATTCTGAAAGCGGGGCCCGGCTCTAACCGGCGCGCCGGAGATTGACAAGCTCGTTGCCAGCCGGACGGTTGCGCAGTGGTGAGGTTCAGGACCGAATGAAGAAGATCGCCTTTATCGTATTCCTGTTGGCCGTAAGCGTGGCCGCAGGCCGCGCCCAGGAAAGCCGGCAGGACGTCAGCATCAGTGGAACGGTGCTTATTGAGCCGTTCATGGCATCGCAAACAGATGTTCAGGTTCACTCGACCACCGCCTACGGCGCGCTGGCCAGCTACCGCTTCATGTTGACCCCCTCGAGCGCGCTCGAGGCCAACTACGGCATCACCTACCAAAACAAGATCCACTATTATGCCAACCCCAACAACTACGACATTCTTATCCGCACCCAGGAGGCTTCAGGGGCCTACGTGCGCACGTTCAACTATAAGAAATACAATCCGTT
>JBEKEQ010000139.1:0-10635 GCA_050013735.1 Occallatibacter sp. | reverse complement strand
AAAGCGAATGGCGCCGAGGTGAAGAAAACACTCACCAATGGCAAAGATCACGCGGCAGAGCACAAACATCCTTCAGAAATCCCGGCCATGCGCATCGGCAAGGATTGCGACTACGAAAAAGAGCTCAGCAATCTGCAGGTTGAGCTGGTCAAGCTCCATGAGTGGGTTCGTCACGAAAAGCTCAAGGTTGTGGTGCTCTTTGAAGGCCGGGACGCGGCCGGCAAAGGCGGAGCAATCAAGCGCATCACTGAGACTCTCAATCCCCGCATCTGCAAGGTTGTGGCCCTGGGCACGCCCACGGAGCGCGAAAAGACCCAATGGTACTTCCAGCGCTATGTTCCACATCTGCCCGCAGCCGGCGAGATGGTTTTGTTTGACCGCAGTTGGTACAACCGCGCCGGGGTCGAGCGCGTGATGGGCTTCTGCACCGATGCTCAGTATCAGGAGTTCATGCTCACCTGTCCCGAGTTTGAGCGCATGCTGGTGCGTTCGGGAATCATTTTGATCAAGTATTGGTTCTCAGTGAGCGACGCCGAGCAGGAGCGACGCTTTCAGGAGCGCATGACCAACCCCACCAAGCGCTGGAAGATCAGTCCCATGGACCTGGAGTCCCGCAAGCATTGGGCAGATTACTCCCGCGCCAAGGACGATATGTTCAACGCCACGGACCACAAGCAAGCGCCCTGGTTCGTGGTCAACTCCGAGAACAAGAAAGCGTCACGCCTCAACGTGATCCGCCACCTGTTGTCCAAGATCCCCTACAAAGACCTCACTCCTGAGGCCCTTGAGCTGCCCCCGATCGTGAAGGCCGAGTATATTCGCCCGCCGTTCCAGGAACAGCACTTCATTCCGGTGGTTTACCGGTAAGAGGTTGCGAATGATCCTGGATTGAAGGACACATGAATTTGACTTTTAGCGCAGCGTAGGAAGATACTTTCGTTCATGAAGAGTTCAAGGGAATACGGAATCGGGGGCATGGCCATGTGTATGGCTTGCGGACCCGTCCGTAGAGCTCTTGAGACGCGAATGCGCTAGACGCTACCGATCTTGAAAGCAGGCGGCCCGGGTCCGAAGAGGATTCGGGCCGTTTTGCGTTCTTGTGTATGTACGCTGCCGCCCTGGCCGCAAGAGCAAAAACGCGGCAAGCGCCGGGCGCCCGTACTTTCAATAAGGTTTAAGATTTTTTTTAACAACCCACAGGAGTTGAAGGAGCCAAAGATGTCAGACGAGAAGCAATACCAGCTAGCCACCCTTGCCGTTCATGCCGGCCAATCGCCCGACCCGACAACCGGCTCGCGGGCCGTGCCCATCTACCAAACAACTTCGTATGTGTTCAAGGACGCGGACCACGCGGGACGGCTTTTCGGGCTGAAGGAGTTTGGAAATATCTATACGCGGATCATGAATCCGACCACCGATGTGCTGGAAAAACGGGTTGCGGCCCTGGAAGGCGGTGTGGCGGCGCTGGCCACGGCATCGGGGCAGGCGGCGGAGACGCTGACGCTGACTACGCTGGCCTCGGCGGGAGACGAGATCATCTCCACCACTTCGCTGTATGGAGGCACCTACAACCTGTTTCACTACACGTTTCCGCGGCTGGGCATCACGGTGAAGTTTGTCGACGCGGACGACTTCGACGGGCTGCGGGCGCTGATCAGCGACAAAACGCGAGCCATCTACACTGAAACGCTGGGAAATCCCAAGCTGGATGTGGCGGATATCGAGAAGCTGGCCTCGATTGCGCACGAGCACGGGCTGCCGCTGGTCATCGACAACACCACGCCTTCGCCGGCGCTGGTGCGGCCCATTGAATGGGGCGCGGATATCGTGGTGAACTCGGCCACCAAGTTTCTGGGCGGGCACGGAACGGCCATTGGCGGCGTCATTGTGGACGCGGGCAAATTTGACTGGGCAGCATCGGGGCGCTTCAAGGACTTTACTGCGCCGGACCCGTCGTACCACGGGCTTTCGTACACCGAGGCGTTTGGGCCGCTGGCGTTCATCTTGAAGGCGCGGGTGCAGGGATTGCGCGACACCGGCGCGGCGCTTTCGCCCTTCAATGCCTTTCTGATATTGCAGGGCATCGAGACGCTGCACCTGCGCCTGGAGAGGCACTCAGAGAACGCGCTGGCTGTGGCCCGGCACCTGGAGCAGCATCCGGGCGTGGAGTGGGTCAACTATCCGGGGCTGGAGTCGAGCCAGTACTACAAGCGTGCGCAGAAGTATCTGCCTGGCGGCAAGGGAGCGCTGGTCACCTTCGGCATCAAGGGCGGCTACGAGGCGGGGAAGAAGCTGATCGACACGCTGGAATTATTTTCGTTGCTGGCCAACATCGGGGACGTGAAGTCGCTGGTGATTCATCCCGCTTCAACGACGCATCAGCAGCTTTCAGCGGCGGAGCAGGCGGACACGGGCGTGACTCCGGAGCTGGTGCGGCTCTCAGTGGGCATCGAGGATATTCGCGATATTCTGGCCGACCTGGACCAGGCAATCGAGGCGGCTACCGGACAATCTTTCACTGCGTCGAGCTCAACCGGGCATCTTGCCGCACAATGAGTATTATGACCGAAACGCGCACTGGGGCCGGGAGCGGAGCAGCGGCAACGCCGGTTCTGGTTCCAACATACGAGGGCGATTTTGTGCTCGACGAGCCCCTGTTGCTGGAGTGCGGGCGCGCGCTGGCGGGGGTTACGCTGCACTATGCGGTCTATGGACGGCTGAATGCGGCGCGGGACAACGCGGTGCTGGTGTGCCATGCGCTGTCGGGATCGGCATTGGTAGGCGCGTGGTGGCCCGAGATTTTCGCTCCGGGAGCGTTGTTGTCGCTGGACCACGATTTCGTGATCTGCGTGAATTTGCTGGGATCGTGCTACGGCTCGACGGGGCCGGGGTCAGTGGATCCAGAGACGGGCGAGGTCTACGGGCCCGACTTTCCGCTGGTTTCGATTCGCGACGACGTGAGGGCGCAGGCGCATCTGTTGGACTCGCTGGGAATCCGGCGGCTGAGGCTGGTTCTCGGCGGGTCAATTGGGGGCATGCAGGCGCTGGATTGGGCGATTCTCTATCCTGAGCGCGTGGCGCGGGCGCTGATTATCGGCGTGGCGCCCCTTTCGGCCATGGGGCTGGCGCTAAACCACTTGCAGCGGCAGGCCATCCAGCACGATCCAGATTGGGCGGGCGGACACTATCTGCCGCAGCGGCCCCCACAGCGGGGACTGGCGCTGGCGCGCCAAATTGGAATGCTCAGCTACAAATCCGCGACGCTGTTTGACGAGCGATTCGGGCGCAATCCGAACCGCAACGGCGAGGACCCATGGGGACTTGACGACCAGGGCGGCGGGTTGGTGGGCGGGCGATTCGACATCGCTGGCTACCTGGACCACCAGGGCGAGCGGTTTATCAATCGCTTCGACGCCAATGCATACCTGGCCATCCTGCGCACCATGGACACCTGGGACCCGCAGCACGGCTACTCGTCGGCGGCGGAGGCCTTCGGGCGGATACGCGCCCGGCTGAGCTTTGTGGGCATCAGCTCAGACTGGCTGTTTCCGCCCCAGTCGGTGCGCGCGTTTGCCGCGGCCATCCGGGCAGCCGGCGCGGACGCCGATTACCTTGAGATGACCAGCGACCACGGCCACGACGCCTTTCTGGCCGAACAGGCTGAGCTGGTTCGCCTGCTCCAGTAGATCCCGAGCACATTTCTGCAGCTCCGGGAACCGTTTTCCCGCAACCGGTGTCTAAGCTGGTAAGTGGACGCGGGGGAGGGGTAAGTCCTTGAACCCTCTCAGAGAGGGCTGTGCAGTGGGTTACTGGACAGATTGCAAATTTCCCTTCGATCTTTGCTTGTCAGGGAGGGCAATGCTTTCTATAATCCTTGCCATGCCACATTGGAAGCCGTGGTATCGTTTACCCAATACCTCGGTGCTTCAACGCGATACCGACCGGCTGTCGTTTTCGCGGGCGAGTGCTTGAATACCGATCTCCATCCCAGCAATTCCCAGGAGCACTGAATGAAGAAGTTTTTCCTTGCGTCATTGGCAGCAATGGCGGGCCTTAGCCTGGTTTTCGCGCCCCCACTGCGTGCACAGGATTCCATCACCATCAAGGATCCGGCCGAGTTCAATACCTATCAAAGCGCCATTACACAAAGCGATCCCAAGATTAAAGCCTCGAGTCTGGAGAGCTTCTTGGTAAGTTATCCCCAGAGCGTGGTTAAGAAGGCGGTTCTGGACCTGTTGTTGGATACTTATTCCGCACTGGGCGACAACGACAAAACGCTCAGCGCTGCCAGCCGCCTGCTCCAGGTAGATCCCAACAACGCCAAAGCCGTCTTCATCTCGGTTTACATCAAGAAGAGCCAGTGCCAGAAAACCAGCGATCCACAGACCTGCGACGATGCGGCGGTGCTGGCCCAGAAGGGCCTTGCGATTCCCAAGGAGCCGGCCGTGGCTGACGCAGACTGGAAGAATCAGACTGCGGCCACTTATCCCATCTATCATTCGGCGATTGCGCTCGACGATGCGGTCTCAAAGAAGGACCTCAAGGCCGCGGTTGCGGAGTATCGGACCGAGTTGATGCTCTATTCGGCAGATCAGACCACGAAAGGGCCGGGACTGGCGGATACGCTGAACCTGGCCGAGTTATACGTCAAGCCGGAAGCTCGGGACCTTATCCAGGCGATCTGGTTCTATGCCCGCGCCTGGAATTTTGCGCCGGCGGCATACAAAGGGCAGATTGAACCCAAGCTCGAGTATTACTACAAGAAGTATCACGGCGGTCTCGACGGACTCGACGACGTGAAGGCGCAAGCAGCGGCAACGGTCTTTCCGCCAGCGACTTTCGTAATTGCTCCTGCGCCGACCCCCGCCGATATTGCTCACAAGGTGGTTGCCGAGACTCCCGACTTGAGCAAGCTTAACCTCAGCGACAAGGAGTTCATCCTGGCCTCGGGCAGCAAGGAAGACGCCGATAAGCTCTGGGCGGTGATGAAGGACCAAACCACGCCGGTTCCGGGGACGGTGCTGGAAGCAACCGACTCGGTAATCAAACTGGCCGTCACCCAGGACGCCAAGGATGCCAAGATCGCCGACTTCATAGTCAATTTGAAGAAGCCGCTCACGGAAAAGGAGATTCCCGCGGTCGGCTTCGAGTACAAGATACAGCCCGCGGCGGAGTTGGACGCGACCTACGATACGTACACGCAGATTCCCGCCACGGCTACGCTAGCGCAGACGGCGGAGATTGTGCTTCGCGACGGATTCATCCAGCCGGAGAAGAAGAAGACGCCGGCGCACAAGCCCGCGGCAGGACACAGACCGGCGGCGCATTGATCTAAGGCCTCGTGGCCTGAGACCGTATTCATGGGAGATGCGACGGGCAGTCCGAACGGGGCTGCCCGTTTTGCGTTACTGCGATGTTTTTTTGAAAAATGCGGCCAGCAAAGTGATGTTAATCTAGGTGCAGCATGGAATGGCCTTCCCCTCTTCGCATCGTCCTGGCCGCGGCGTTTGTTGCCGCTGTCTGCGCTCCTATCCTGGCCCAGACAGAGACAAGCGGGTCAGCTTCGGCGGCCGATCTGAAAGTCAAGCCGGTGCCCGATGCCGTGCCTCATAAGCCATTTTCACCCGACATCCAATCTCCCCAGGCGGAAGCACCGATTGAGTACCGTCTTGAAAGCCAGATGACCGAGAAGGATAGTCTTCTTGCAGCCGATGCGGAGTCTTCCATCGGCGAGCACGCAGGGCGCATTGGGCTGGAGTTTAACCAGGGGAAATGGAGCTACCAGCAAGTGGTGTGCCCGGCTCTCAAGGACCATATCTTTCTGCGCTTCATGCGCAACAACGGGACGGGCGACATAAGCGTGTTTTCGGCGTCGATTCCGCGCAACGGCGAGGGACGGGTGCGCATCATCCCCATTCAGATGCGAAGCTACTCCTTGTTTTCACCGGCGCCCATCAACGCGCTGACCATTTCAGCCTTCAATCACATTCGCGCGGAAGAGAGTCCAGACGAGGCTCAGGACTGGCTGGGGACCGGCCTATGTTATGCCGCTCTCGCGGGAGGGCATCCGGTAGAGGCGAAGTTGATCGAAGACGCCGATCAGCGGAAGTTTCCCGCGGCCGTCCCGGCTGCGTTGCAGATTCCCGACGGGAAGGGCGAGGTGATTTCGTTTATGGACGTGGTTGCGAGCCCCAAGCTCATGGAGTGGACCATGACCTTCAACAGCAAGGGAAAACTGCTGAAGGCCAGTCATTCGCCGGTGGGATGGCTCAAGCAAGATGCAGTGCCGCCTGTGGAAGCGATCAAGGGCAGCCCTGTGCCCGCCACCATCGTGGAATTGCCGGGCTCTCCCATTCCGCCGTCCCAATTGAAGAGCGCGCCGATCCCCAATAATTGAATTTGAGCGCAACCCTGCGCCCTTACTCGCCCAGCATGATGCGCTGAATGGCGGAGGCGCGCCCGGTGACGGGGTCGCAGGCCACCAGCGCAGCGCACATTTTGGGGTTGCCCTTGGCGGCCTCGAACTTGGCCGGCATGCCGGTGAGAAACTTGCGCAGCACCAGGTCTTTCTCAACGCCGATGATGCTGTCGTAAGGGCCGCTCATGCCCACATCGGTTTGGTAGGCGGTTCCCCCGGGCAGCACGCGCTCATCGGCGGTAGGCACGTGCGTGTGGGTGCCCAGCACGGCGGTGACACGGCCATCGAGATGCCAGCCCATGGCCACTTTCTCGCTGGTGGCCTCGGCGTGGAAATCCACGACAATGACCTTGGCCTTGATAGTTTTGAGCAGGTCGTCAACATAGTGGAAAGGGTCGTTGGTGGCATTCATGAAGACGCGCCCACCGAGATTGATGACTGCGTAGGGAACGCCGCTTTGCGTTTCTCCCTCATAAACGCCGTTGCCGGGCAGGCCGGGCTGAAAGTTGGCCGGGCGAAGCACGCGGCGGCCGCGGTCATGGCTATCGGCCGGCGCTGAATTCATGTAGTCGATCAACTCGCGTTTGTCCCAGACGTGATTGCCGGTGGTGAGCACGTCGGCGCCCAGGTCAAACAGATCTTCGGCAATCTGCGGAGTCACGCCGAAGCCACCCGCGGCGTTTTCGGCATTGATGATGGTGAGATCGACGGCATGGGCCTGGCGCACGTGGCCGATATGCTCGCGAACGATCTTGCGTCCCGCGCTGCCAAAGATGTCGCCGACGAAGAGGATGTTCATGGTGCTCCAGAGATCAAGGGTCAGAGATCAGAGATCAGGAAAAACGTACCCAATCCAGTGTATTGCTATGCGGCTATTTCGCGGTCTCCGCTTCCTGATCACTGATCTCTGTTCCCTGACCCCTGTTGCGCATCAGCGGAAACAAAATTACGTCGCGAATGGATTTTGAGCCGGTGAGCAGCATTACGAGCCGGTCGACGCCAAGGCCTTCGCCGCCGGTGGGAGGAAGACCGTAGGCCAATGCGCGGACGTAGTCCTCGTCCATCTGGTGGGCTTCGTCGTCACCGGCGGCGCGTTGGGCCAGCTGATCGGCAAAACGCTTGTGCTGCTCGACGGGGTCGTTCAATTCGCTGAAGGCGTTGCCCAACTCGAAGCCGCCGGCAAAGAACTCGAAGCGCTCAACGTGGGCCGGGTCGTCGGGCTTGGCCTTCGAGAGCGGCGAGACTTCGGTTGGGTAGTCGTAGATGATCGTCGGCTGAACAAGGTTGGGTTCGACTACCGCCTCGAAGAGGTTGTAGACCGCCTTGCCGACTGGCGCACCTTTTTCTATATCGCGGTGAATCTCGATCATCGCCACAGAGAGCGTCCGGAGTTTGCGCTTCCATTTCCGGGTTTCGTCTGTGTTCCCGGGCGGTTCAACTTCAGGTTCCACTTCTTCGGGAGCCTCTTCGGAATTCGGAACGTCAATTGCATCACGGATCGACGAGATGGCGGCATTCAGCCTTGCCTTGAGCACGTCCGGTAACTCAAAGGCGGTTTCAGCAGGCTTTGCGCCTGCCTCGGTCGGCCAGTAGGCGACGATGGCCTCATTCATGGTGAGCCGCTGCCACTTGGCGAGGTCGATGGTGTGGCCGTTGAATTCAGTTACCGTGGTCCCGTTCACTTCCCGTGCCACGAACTCGATCATCTCCTCGGTGATCTGCATCAGGTCGTGATAGTTCGCGTAGGCCTGGTAGAACTCGAGCATGGTGAACTCAGGGTTGTGCTGGGTGCTCACGCCTTCGTTGCGAAAGTTGCGGTTGATCTCGTACACGCGATCGAGGCCGCCGACAACCAGGCGCTTCAAATAAAGTTCCGGCGCGATGCGGAGAAAAAGGTCCAGGTCGAGCGCGTTGTGATGCGTTCTGAACGGGCGCGCAGCCGCTCCTCCGGCGATCTGCTGCATCATGGGCGTTTCCACTTCGATGTAGCCGCGGCTGTCGAAAAACTGCCGCAGCGCCTTCAGCGCCCTGGCGCGCTTGACGAAGACTTCGCGGCTTTCGAGATTGGCAAACAGATCGACATAGCGCTGGCGATAGCGCAGCTCCACATCGGCCAGGCCGTGAAATTTTTCAGGCAACGCAAGCATGGCCTTGGAGAGGAAGGTCAGGCGCTCGACGTGGATGGTCAGCTCGCCGGTGCGCGTGCGGAAGAGGTAACCGGTGGCGCCAATGTGGTCGCCCAGATCCAGCAGCTTGTAAAGAGCGAAGCCCTGCTCGCCCACGGCGTCGAGGCGCACATAGATCTGCAGGCGCTCGCCGTTCTGCTGCAAGGTGGCAAAGCCGGCCTTGCCCTGGGCGCGGATGGCCATGATGCGGCCGGCAACGGCGACGGTTGCGCGGTCGGCTTCGAGGGCCTCGGTCGTTGCCTGGCCCCACTTGGCGCGCACTTCCGGGACGGTGTGCGAGGCGGGAAACTGGTTGGGATAAGCGGCCTCGCCCAGCTTCACAATCTCTTCCAGCTTTGCCTTGCGCAGGTCGAAAAGGCTGCGCTCAAACTCCGAATCGAACACGGTGTTTCCTCGCGGGAGAAATGCTCCCTGGTCCATCCGTAAGTATAGCGTCCGATGCGCGGTAAAGCGGGTGCGGCTTTGCAAGCAGGCCGGAGCAGAAGGTACAAACCCGCCGGCCCGTCAAATGAGCTAATCGGCGAAATTCGCCGGCGCAGAAAAATCCCTTGACGCGACAGGCCGCGCGCAGTGTAGGATGGCTGGCATGAAATCCAGATCTTATGTACTTCTTCTTAGTGCGTTGCTGCTCACGGCGGTGCAAGCGCGCGCCGCAACCGTCCTGCAGGGGGCCTGCGGCGATGATTCAAGCAAATTCGACGTCACCGCGCAAGAAGATGCACCCAAGCCAGCATTTGCTCCGCCATCGGCAGGCAAGTCGCTGATTGTCTTTATCGAAAGAAACTCTTACAAGACGACTCATTTTGGCTATGCCACGGTGCGGTTTGGCATTGACGGCAGCTGGATTGGCGCCAACTACGGCAACTCCTATTTAACTGCCGAGGTGGACCCAGGGGTGCATCACGTTTGCGCCAACTGGCAGCCGACCTCGTTCAGCACAGCGAAGAAAACCGATGCCGAGAACAAGAACGCTGTGGACACTTTCACCGCCGAGGCGGGCAAGGTCTACTTCATTATGGCCACGGTTGTCGTTGAATCGCACACTCAGGGTGTACCGGATCATTCCATCTTCCTTTCCAAACTGAGCGACGACGAAGGTGCCTCGCGCGTCAAGGAATATAAGCACACCGTGGGCAACACCGAATCGAGCTGGTTAAACAATGCGTCAGCGGCAAGAACAAATTCAAAAACAAAGTCAAAGGATAGGGACGATTACTAATTTGCAATTGTCCGTGACCGAAGGCCGGTACCAAGTAAAGGCTTGGAAGCCGGCAATCTGGAAATCCAACCAGTAAGCGCGTTCTATTTCGCGTTCAGAGGCGCCCGTCGTGTATAACCACGGTGGATGCCATTTAACAGTCCCATTCCGGATTCGACGCCGCCCGGCAAGGGCTCCGGCGGCCTTGCCAGCCTGATTCAGGCTGAAAAGCTGATGCAGATTGCCATCCTGCTGCCCTCGGCTGCGTTCGTTGGTTGGCTGGCCGGGGCATGGCTCGACAGCCGTCTTCATCAGGGATGGATTGCGACCCTGGGGATTGTCTTCGGGGGCATCTCAGGGTTGGTCTACGTTGTGCGCCTTGCAATGGCGGCCGGGGTCAAAAACAGCGGTTCGTTGGGCCAAGGGAACCAATCCGGAACAGGAAAGGGAAGTTCCGGCGTGGAGCCATGAGCGAGGAAACGCATCCGATTTTGGGTCTCACTGAAGAGGCTGTAGAAGCCCTGCTCAAACGGGCTGTCCGCAACGTCCTGATTCTGGGCCTGTTGTCCGCACTGGTGCTGCTTGTTGCCATGGGCTGGCGCGATGCCGCCATGGTGGTGACCGGCGCCCTGATCTCGGCGGCAAGCATCTGGGAGTGGCTGCGGCTGGTACGGCTGATGAACGCCCGTATGAGGAAGCAGAAGGCCCAGCGGGGAGCCGTTTTGGTCCTCTTCTTCTTTCTGCTGCGGCTCATCTTTTTTGCGGCGGTGCTTTATGGTAGCCTGAAGTGTTTCCATGGCTCTCCGATTGCACTCTTATTCGGCCTGAGTTTC
>JBEKEQ010000138.1:0-10790 GCA_050013735.1 Occallatibacter sp. | reverse complement strand
GATCGGCGAGGACGTTGAGCGTGCCGTCGCCGTTGCCAAGCAGGACGCGGGTAAATCCCTGGCCCACGGCGGCCGCGATATCGGGATTGCCGTCTTTGTTGAAATCGGCTGTATCGAGACCCGAGCTGAGATGGTCAAGCTCATAGGCGGCGGCCGATTTGAAGGTGCCGTCGCCGTTGCCAAACAGTTGCACGATTCCATCCGTGGCGCGAACTGCGAAGTCTGTCTTGCCGTCGCCATTGAAATCGCCGGTTACGGCGGGGTCGAGCAAGCCGTAGTTCCAGAAATAAGCCTGCGGGCCATTCGATCCTTCGATGCCATTGGTGAAGTAACGCTCCAATCCGCCCGAGGGATAGGAGACCGGCGGCGCATAGGTTAGCCCTCCCTGGCCGAGCATGACGGTGATGCCGTCCTGGCCGGTGAGAGCAATGTCGGGAATTCCGTCGCCGTTGAAGTCGCCTACGGCAGCCATCCAGGCAATGGCGCCATTTGCTGACCGGATCTCCGGCTGGGCAGTGAAGGTGCCGTCGCCATTGCCGAGGTAAATGACCACGCCGTTATCGGCCTGGGTGGTAATCAAATCGGGCTTGCCGTCGCCGTTGATGTCGTAGACCAGCATGCTGGTTACGGATTGGCTCACCTGTGCCGGGATTTGAAAATTGCCTGTACCGTCATTCAGATATACCGAGACGGTGCCGGGCATTTGAAAGGTGACCGTGCGGCCTCCAAAGTTCTGGGTTGTGAAACCGGGCTGGGTGAGCACTACCATGTCTGGGAATCCGTCGCCGGTCAAATCGGCTGCAATCACCTGTCCCGCGCCCCAACCCGACCCACTCGCACCACTGATAAATCCATCGGTATAGGCGCCGAACGTGCCGCCTCCGCCTCCCTTAAACACCACGAACATGCCGTTGTGCGGCTCGGGGACAGCAATGTCCAAATTGCCGCTTCCCGTGAAATGAGCGAGCGCCGCCTTGCCGGTGGCGGGAAATCCGTTTGCCAATTGCTCGGCGGTCGAGCCCACAAGACCAACCGAGTATTCCTGCGATTTTTGGCTGGATAGCTGAGGCGCCTGAAATGTGCCGTCGCCGTTGCCGAGCAGGGTGAATATCTGGATTTCCGTCTCCATCTGGAAGGATTCGCAAGGAACTCCCGGCGGAACAGTGCATTCCTCTTCGAGGACGCCCTCGCCGACAACAACCAGGTCGGGCTTCCCGTCGTTGTTGACGTCTCCGACGAGGATATTGGATAAATTGACGGCAAGCCCGGTGAGTTGGAGTTTGGTTGACTGCCCGGCCTGAAAGGTTCCATCGCCGTTGCCCAACAGCACATTTACGGTGTAGTTGGTGTCAATGTAGGCGATATCCTGTTTCCCGTTTCCCCTGAAGTCGGCGGAGACAAGGTCGACGGGATTATGTGCGGTGTCGAGAATGGGCGCTGCCTGAAAGGACTGAGTAAGAGCGAATGGCGCCAGAGAAACAAGCGCCGCCACGGGAAAGAAGAATTTTAGAAACAAACGCATGAAAACCTTTGCGGGGCGACAATACACAGAAATGATTTTTTCGCTCACACTATCGCCTTCAATATACACCGATCATTTGGAGGGGGCGTTCCTTATACGATTAGACGAAACAATGGGGTCCGCAGCCGGTTGAACTCGGGATTGTGCGTCGGAGAATTGCGGGTTCCCGCAGAGGATGGTGTGCTGGATCAGGGCAGGGACTGGATTGCGATTGGGACGGAAGAGGAGCGATTCGACCAGATTCCGGCGAATTAGGGCGACTTATGACGCCCATTTGTCGTCTAATTGAGTACGATGAGTTCCGACACGTCTGCACAGCCATATTTCGTACAAGGAACTGCTCACGCCGCTCAAGAGCAGATAAGGCAGGAGAGCCTGGCTGTTTCTGCCGGGCTCAAGCGCCAGGATGCCGGTCTGCTTGACGAGTTGATCGTCCGCTACCAGCACCGTCTTTTGCGCTACCTGTTGTATTTGACCGGCAACCGCGACATGGCCGAGGACCTGTTCCAGGAGGTTTGGATGCGGGTGGTGTTGCGCGGCGGCCAGTTCAATGGCAAGGCGCGGTTCGACACCTGGCTGTTTACCATTGCGCGCAACCTGGTGATCGATCAGCGGCGCAAGCGAACCATGCAAAGCCTGGACGAGATGTTTGAGGGCGGGAGCGAAGACGATCGCCCGATGAACTTTGAGATTGCCGCCGACGAGCCGACGCCCTTTGACCACCTGGCAAACCTGGAAGACCGGGAACGGATTGCGGCAGCGCTTTTGCAACTGGATACGATTCATCGCGAGGTGCTGGTGCTGCGCTTCCACGAAGAGCTGTCGTTGGAAGAGATTGCGCAGGTGACGAGGTCACCACTATCCACTGTGAAGTCAAGGCTATACCGTGGCATGGCCGCAATGAAGCCCAAACTGGAGCGCGGTCTTCAGCCCTCTTTGGAGGCGGTGTGATACAGGCCGAACCGGGTACAGGCATGGGGGCGAGTTCCAGCGTGAGCGAACGCCGCGACCTGGTGTCGGCCCTTGCCGGCAACCAGGCAAACCGGGAATGTGCCGTGGCTTACAGGACGTGCCGCGTGGTGAACGCTTCGCTGGGCGTGATGAAGGAGCAGAAAGCCGGGCGCAAGCGAATCCGCTCCGTGGCGTTGGCGGCAACGTTGGTGGTTTTTCTGGTGCTGGGTCCCCTGGTTTGGTGGATTGCGGATAGTTTGATTGAGGAGGAACATTTGACCAGCCCGGCGAGTGAGCTGTGTGTTTGGGTGTTCTTTCTGAGCGCGGCACTGCTGGCTTCGGCGCTGCTGGCCGGGTGGTTGCGGGCCAGATCGTCGCCGGGAAATACCGATTAAGCGCAGTTGCCGCGCAAAGACGTGCAACTTCCCCATTTCTTTTCCCGTCGATACAAAGTATGGGTTAAGCTGAGGTCAAACTCCTGAAATGCCCTCCGAGGGAGGGAATGTGTTATGCGCGATCCACAATTCATCACCGCCAATGAAGACACACGCCTGATTCCGGTGTGGTCCATTGTGACGGCCGCAGCGGCCTTTGTTCTGGTGGAGTACTATTTCTGGCTGATTTTGCCCACCCAGCAGCGTCATGTGGCGCCGCTGGGTCTGCGCATCTACCTGAACCTCTCCTGGGGATTGCTGGCCGCGATCTACTTCCTGATGGTGGGCTACGTGAGCAAGGACGCTCCGCGGCGCGCCATGAGCTCACGCTTCTGGATGCTGATCTGCTTTGTGATGCCGGGCGGCATTGGCGCTGTGCTTTACTTCCTGCTGCGCCAGCCTGAGGTTTCGCTTTGCCCGGCCTGCTCGACGCATGTGCAGAGCGACTTCCATTTTTGCCCGCAATGCAACTACCGGCTCACGGCCAATTGCGGCAACTGTTACCGCACAGTGCGCGCCACCGACCAGTTCTGCACTCGCTGCGGGCATGAACTGGCCAGGGATCACATGCCGGCGCGCTTGCGGGTGCTGGGCGAGTGAAGCGGCGTGATGGACGGGTTGAACAGGTTGCGAAAAAACCGGGAATTTGAGCGAAGCTTTTGGAAAGCATTCCTCAGGGGCTAAAGCCCGTTCATTCTATTGACTTTATCGGCGCGACTGAAACCCCACCCCAGCGACGAAGACCTGTCGCCGGGGGCCCCGGTGAAGTCGCGCCCTGATACTTCTTGCACCTTATGTTGAGTTTTTCCGCTGCCTGTAAAGCGCGGCCTTTGGGGGGGCCATTTACGGCACGACTGAACAGGCTGCGGAAAAAAGGTCCGTCTTGAGATGAATGCCCCTCCCAACTCTTGCAGGGGCTAAAGTGTCTGCGTGAGAACTAGCGATTTGCGCAACGCGTTGTGTTTACCGTTTCGATTCCGCACAATGCGTTGTATAAAATTCGAGTTCTCACGCACACACTAAAGCCCGAAATCGATTTAACTGGCTTTATCGGCCCGACTAAAGTCAGGCCCTGGTTACAAAACCTTCGAGCGCCGACATCATTGGGTTTTTCCGCAGCCCGTGAAGTGGTGCCCTGACACAAAGCCTCTCAAAGGACGGCTGAGATGGGGTTTTTGCGGGATGGCTGAGATGGGTTTTTTGCGGGATGGCTGAGATGGGGTTTTTGCGGGATGGCTGAGATGGGTTTTTTGCGGGATGGCTGAGATGGGGTTTTTGCGGGATGGCTGAAATGGAGTTTTTGCGCAGCCGGTGAGGCTCATATGCTTCAACTGAAGCCCGCGCGCGGCGAGCGAAGCCGGGGCCAAGCCATCCCAATCGTCGATGCTGAGCAGTCCCATTCGTCATCGAATTGACCAGATGGGGTTCTCTTCCTACAATCGAGGTTTCTGATCTGCCAGCCCGCATGAACCTTTCCGCGCTCATCATCGACGACGAACAATTGGCCCGCGACGAGCTGAAGTACCTGCTGGACCAGGTGGGCGGGGTGGACGTGGCGGCGCAAGGCACCAACGGCATTGAGGCCGTGGACCTGATCGAAGAGCATCGGCCCGACATGGTTTTCCTTGATGTGCAGATGCCGGGACTGGACGGATTTGCGGTTATCAAGCGGCTGATGGAGCGCAACAAGCAAAGAACAGTCAAGGGCCAGGATGCCGAGCCGCTGCCGCAGATTGTGTTTGCCACGGCCTATGACCAATATGCCGTGCGCGCCTTTGACGTGAACGCCGTGGATTACCTGCTGAAGCCATTCGACCACATACGCGTGCAGCAAGCTGTGGAGCGGGTGCGCAGCCGCATCGCCGCAGGTGCGTCGACGGCGAACGGGGCAGGGCAAGCGGCGGAGGCGCAGACTGAATCTCAAGTCGAGTCGCAGCTTGGGGCCTTGCTGCGGCTGCTCAACCGGCCGCAGGGGGCCTCGCGCACGCCGCAACCGGCCAAGTTGATTGTGCAGGCGCAGAGCCGGCTGCTGCTCATCGACCAGACGGAGATTTGCTATGCAGCCATCGACGAGGGCGTGATTCGCGTGGCCACGCAGGTGTTTGAAGGGCACTCCAAATGCCGCACGCTGGAAGAGCTGCTGGAATTGCTTGACCCGGCGCTGTTCTGGCGCGCGCACCGCGGCTTTGTGGTGAACATCAATCACATTCGCGAAGTGGTGCCGTGGTTCAAGTCGAGCTATCAGTTGCGCATGAACGACAAGAAGCAGACCGAGATTCCCGTGAGCCGCGCGCAGACCAAGCGGCTGAGGGAGTTGTTCAATCTGTAGGACTGGGCAGAAAGGCTCTTTGGCCGCTTAATCCAGCGCTTTGGCATTCAACGTATCCCACCCTTGCGATAGAAAAAAATCGCAAAGATCGGGCACGGAACCTGGTCGCAGAGCAAGCGGTGGGAAGCCTTCAGTCGTAGCGCTCGAAGACGATTTGCTTGCGGTGCCAGCCGAAGCCGGCCAGCAGATCGCGCACGCCGGAGACCATGAAGTTGAGGCCGCAGATATAGGTGTAGATGTCGAAGTTGAGATCGGCCTTGGGAATGGCGGGATCGGGCGCTGGTTGCGGAAGCGGCAGGCCAAGCCGGGCGGCGCGCTCCTCGACAATCCGGGTTACGTGCACCTGAACGTGGCCGCGCAGGCCCTCCCAGCTATCCAATCCGCGGCTCAGCGTGGGCAGGTAGTGGAAGTTGGGCTTGCGGCGGGCGAGTGCCTCGAACCACTCTTTGTAGTAAATGTCGGTCTCGTGGCGGGTGCCGTAGACCAGCCAGATATCTTTGCCGTCGCTGCGGTCCGGACCATCCTCAGGAAACAACCATTGCGCCATGGCGCGCATGGGAGCGACGCCGGTTCCGGTTGCCACCAGGATGGAGTCGGTGATGGGCTGTTGCAGAATAAAGTGGCCGTGCGGGCCGTGGATCTGGATGGTGGAGCCGATGGGCAAATCGGGCAAGTCGGCGAGGTGATTGGAGAAGAAGCCTTCCTCAACCCGGTTCACGCACAGTTCGAAGCGGTTGGCGTTGGCCGCCGAGGCAATGGAGTAAGCGCGGGTTTGCATCTTGCCGTTGGCGTCTTCGGCCACCGCGGAGACGAACTGGCCGGGAGCATAAGGAAAGCTCTCAAGCTGGTCGATCACAAAGTCGAAGTGATAGCACTGCGCAACTTCTGAAATACATTCCTTGCGCGCCAAACGCGCAGTAAACAGTTCACGGGCCAAGGCATTTCTCGCTGAGGAAGAGATGTGAGTCCGAATCAGGGACTGTTGCGAGTATCGCCACTAGAGGGGTGAACTGGCAAATCGCGGATTCCACGGGTCGAATGGGCTGTTGGCGCCATCGGCGACGGGAGGCGCGCCGGAACCTATAATCGATGGGGAGCCGGGTAAGATTCAGGTGGAGTTTCCGGCTCCTAATGCCTGTTTGATTGAGGGATTCATGGCCGCATTGATTGACGCCATCAGCGTGAAGCGCAAGATGTATTTTGAGTTTGAGAACACGCCTTACTACTGCCTGGATGTGGAGGTTTCTACGCCCACGGCGCGGGGCGGACAGACCCTGGTGCGGCTGAAGATGCGCAACCTGCTGACGCGCGCGGTCTTCGACAAGACCTTCAAGGCCAGCGACAAGTTCAAGGAGCCGGACCTGGAGATGGTGGAGGCTTCGTATCTCTACTCGGACGGCGAGGGCTCGTACTTTCTCGATCAGGAGAGCTTCGATACGCTGACGCTAACGGGCGAGATGATCGGCAGCGCGCTGGATTTTCTGGTGGAGGGAGCAATTATTCAACTGCATAAGTTCAATGGCAATCCCATCGGCTTGCAGTTGCCGGAGAAGGTGGAGCTGGAAGTGACATACACGGAGCCCGGCGCGCGCGGCGACACCAGCGGCAACGTGACCAAGCTGGCGCGGCTTGAGACAGGGTTGGAGATCAAGGCTCCGTTGTACATCCAGGAGGGGGAAAAGGTGAGGGTGTTTACGGAGACGGGGGAGTTTGCGGGGAGGGCCTAGAGCCACGCGATCGCGTCATCTGACCAGCTGTGATCACATTGCGGCCAGCATCCTTCGATCCGATTAGGGAAATTGGGGAAATTGTTCCGGCAAAAGCCTCGCTCTGCCGCAAAATCGAAGGCCGCGTGCGCGTAGTCATTGATTAAGAGCACGCACTTGAATCCATCCTCTGACCAGACGATTGCCAAAGCAGATGGTCTGTCTTTATCTACGACATTAGCCACATTGTAAATGTGGACCGCGTCGAGGATTGCGTCATTTGGCCGACTCAAATCGACGGCATAGAAGTACCCGGTTTCTCCATCGTCCTCAAAGAACGCACTGTACCGACCACCAGGGGCATCCACCGCTAAGAAGGCTTTATCTCCTGGCTGAAAAGTGTGCTTTTCCATAGGTTTCTCCCGTATGCAAAAGAAGCGTCACTCCACCGGCTCGAGATGCGCGGTGAAGTGGCGCAGGAACGGGGCTTCGTACGTAAGGCGAAGACCTTTGATTTGCGCGCGGCGCTCGAAGACTTGCAGGATAATTTCTACTACATAGTCTATGTGGCTCTGGGTGTAGACGCGGCGGGGAATGGCAAGACGGACCAGCTCCATTTTGGCCGCGGCGGCAAACATCAGGCTGCCGATTTCAACCGAGCGGATGCCGCCTTCGAGATAGAGCTCCGCGGCCAGCGCCACGCCGGGAAACTGCTCGACCGGAATGTGGGGCAGAAATGCTTTGGCATCGAGATAAATGGCGTGGCCGCCCGGCGGTTGCACAATGGGCACGCCGTGCTCGGAGATTCTGTTGCCGAGGTACGCCGTGGAGGCAATGCGGTAGCGCAGATAGTCTTCTTCGAGCGATTCCTGCAAGCCAACGGCAATCGCTTCCAGGTCGCGTCCGGCGAGGCCGCCATAGGTGGGATAGCCCTCGGTGAGAATCAGCAGATCTTTTTCCTGGCGGGCGAGAATGTCGTCGTTGGTGCAGAGAAAGCCGCCGATGTTGGCCATGCCGTCTTTTTTGGCGCTCATGGTGCATCCATCGCCGAGCGAGAACATCTGCTGCGCGATCTCTTTGGGAGTTTTGTCTGCGTAACCAGGCTCGCGCAGCTTGATGAACCAGGCGTTTTCAGCGAAGCGGCAGGCGTCGAAGTAGAGCGGGATGCCATGCTTGTGACAGAGCGCGGAGACTGCCCGCGCGTTCTCCATTGACACAGGCTGCCCGCCGCCGGAGTTGTTGGTTACGGTAAGCATGACCAGCGGAATGCGCTCGCGGCCTGCGCTCCGGATCAGCTTTTCCAGCGCCGCCACGTCCATGTTTCCTTTGAAGGGCAGGCGCGATTCGGGCTGGCGGCCTTCGGGGACGGGAAGATCGACGGCCTCGGCGCCGGCGGACTCGACGTTGGCGCGGGTGGTGTCGAAATGCGTATTGTTCGGCACCAGGTCGCCCTGCTTGCACATGACGTGGAAGAGAATGCGCTCGGCGGCGCGGCCTTGATGGGTGGGAATGACGTGGGTATAGCCGAAGATGCTTTGCACGGAGGCTTTGAAGCGATCGAAGCTCGGACTGCCGGCGTAGCTCTCATCGCCTTCCATAATGGCTGCCCATTGGTGCGTGGACATGGCGCCGGTTCCGGAGTCGGTGAGCAGGTCGATGAGGACATCATTGGCGTGAAGCAGGAACAGGTTGTAGTGCGCGGCGCGGAGCAGGTTTTCGCGCTGGGCGCGGGTGGTCCAGCGAAGGGGCTCGACGCTCTTGATGCGGAAAGGCTCGATGATGGTTTTGGTGGGCATGGGTGAGGGTCCTTAAAGAGGAGCTCTTCTCGTCCGAGGGGTCACTAATCCGACGCTTGTTTTCGGCTTCACATTCCCTCAGGGGCTAAAGCCCAGGTCCATTTTGCGGCTCCTGCGGCACGAGTGAACTCGTGCCCTTTCAAAGCCCGCGTCAAGCAAGGGTTCTATTCCACCGTCACGGACTTGGCCAGGTTGCGGGGTTGGTCGACGTCGCAGCCGCGGCGGACGGCGATGTAGTAGGCCAGCAGTTGCAAAGGCACAATCTCAATGAGCGGCGACAGCAGTTCCATGGCCGGCGGAATGAATATGACTTGCTCGACCAGGCTGCCGATTGTGGAGTCGCCTTCGGTGGCTACGGCAATCACACGACCGGAGCGCGCGGTGACTTCCTGAATGTTGGAGAGAGTCTTCTCGTAGCGCAGGCGCGAGGCGGGATCGGATTCGTCGCGCGTAACCAGCACCACCACCGGGAGGGTTTCGTCGATGAGGGCGTTGGGACCGTGCTTCATTTCGCCGGCCGGGTAGCCCTCGGCATGGATGTAGGAGATTTCCTTCAGCTTGAGGGCGCCTTCAAGAGCGATGGGGAAGTGGATGCCGCGGCCGAGGTAAAGAAAATCGCGCGCGGTGGAGAAGTCCTTTGCCAGTTGCTCGCACTGGGCGGAGCGGTTGCGCAGCACGTCTTCGATTTTGGCGGGAATGCGGCTTAGCTGCTCGATGAGCTCGACGGACCGGGCCGCGTCAAGCTTGCCGCGGAGCTGGCCTAGCTTGAGGGCCAACAGGAACAATGCGGTGAGCTGCGAGGTGAAGGCCTTGGTGGAGGCGACGCCGATTTCCGGACCAGCGTGGGTGTAGATGGCGCCGTGGGCTTCGCGGGCCACCATGGCGCCCACCACGTTGCAGATGGCCACGGTCTTCGAGCCGAGCAAGATCATCTCGCGCTGCGCGGCCAGGGTATCGGCGGTCTCGCCGGACTGGGTGATGAGCAGGCCCAGCGTGCCGGGGCCGGCAATGGGATTGCGATAGCGGTACTCGCTGGCGTAGTCCACATCGACGGGCAAACGCGCCAGGCGCTCAATCATGTATTTGCCGGTAAGGGCGGCGTGCCAACTGGTGCCGCAGGCGGCGATGGTGATGCTGGAGGCGGCGGTCAGCTCCTTGTCGCTGAGCTCCATCTCGGCCAGAAAGACCTTGCCCGAGTCGAGAGAGACGCGGCCAAGAGTGGTGTCGGTTATCGCCCGCGGCTGCTCCCAGATTTCCTTGAGCATGAAGTGCTTGTAGCCGCCCTTTTCAGCCTGAATGGGATCCCACAGGATGCGGGTCAGTTCGCGGTGGATGGGGTTGCCGTCAAAGTCGGTGAGCTCGACGCCAGCCGGGGTGAGGATGGCCATGTCGCCATCGGCCAGAAAGTAAATGTTGCGGGTGTGGTGGAGGATGCCGGGGACATCGGATGCGACAAACGACTCGCCCTCACCCACGCCGATGACCACCGGTGGACCGAACCGCGCGACGACGATTTTGTCTGGCTCGTGAGCGGAAAGAACGCCGAGCGCAAAGGCTCCGGTGAGGCGCTTGACCGCGCTGCGGACGGCTGCTTCAAGCGGAAGCGGGTTGCCGGCGGCTTCCGCGTCCGACTGAACCTGCTCGATGAGGTGGGCAATGATCTCGGTATCGGTCTCGGTGACGAATTTGTGGCCCTGGGCAATGAGGTCGCGCTTCAGATCAAGATAATTTTCGACAATGCCGTTATGGACAACGACGATGCGGCCGGTGCAGTCGCGATGGGGGTGGGCATTCTCTTCCGTGGGACGGCCGTGCGTGGCCCAGCGGGTGTGGCCGATGCCGAAGGTGCCTTCGAGCGGATGTTCGCGGAGAACCTCTTCAAGGTTGCCCAGCTTGCCCGAGGCGCGGCGCACTTCAAGGGTAGAGCGGTCAGGGCTGCCCACGGCGATGCCCGCCGAGTCGTAGCCGCGGTATTCGAGACGCCGCAGCCCCTCGATGATGACTGGAACTACTTTCTTTGGACCGACGTAGCCGACGATTCCGCACATGAAA
>JBEKEQ010000137.1:0-10792 GCA_050013735.1 Occallatibacter sp. | reverse complement strand
GGCCATCGAAAACGGCTACCAGGCTGCGTTGATGGCCCCCACTGAGATTCTGGCCACGCAGCATTTTCTGGCCGCGCGCAAACTGCTTGAAAAGTCGTCGCGCAAGCCGCGCATCGCGCTTCTCACCGGCTCGCTCGACGAAGATCGCAAGCGCTCGGCGCGAGGCCTCATCAATCGCGGCGAGGCGCAACTGGTGATTGGGACGCACGCCCTGATCGAGGAAAAAGTTGAGTTTGACCGGCTGGGGCTGGTGGTGGTGGACGAGCAGCACCGCTTCGGCGTGTTGCAGCGGTTCAAGCTGATGAAGAAGCCCAATCAACCCGAGCCCGACGTGCTGGTAATGACCGCAACGCCCATTCCGCGCACGCTTGCGCTCTCGCTTTACGGCGACCTGGACCTCAGCGTTTTGGATGAGCTTCCGCCGGGCCGCACGCCCATCGCCACCCGGCGCGTGCCCGCTGAGCGCGAAAGTGAAGTTTGGGATTTTGTGCGGAAGCAGGTGGCCAGGGGCCAACAGGCTTACATCGTCTACCCGGTCATCGAGGGAACTAAAGACGATCAGCCGGAGCTGGATTTCAGCCACGACGACCCGGAGACCGGCATCGAGCCGCCGCCGACGGCCCAAAAATCCAGCCGAAAGAACAAAGCAGCGGAGCTCTTTCCCAAAGCCGCGCAAGAAGCCAATCCAGGAGCGAAATCGGCGCTGAAGTCCGCAGTGGAGATGCATCGGAAGCTGAGCGCCGGGCCGCTGGCCGGCCTGCGCGTAAGCCTGCTGCACGGACGCCTGGACGCAGACGAAAAAGAGATCGTCATGCGTCGTTTTCAGCGCGGCGAGATCGACGTGCTGGTGGCCACCACGGTGATTGAGGTAGGCGTGGATGTGCCCAACGCTACAGTCATGGTTGTCGAGCACGCGGAGCGCTTTGGGCTGGCGCAGTTGCACCAGTTGCGCGGGCGCGTGGGCCGGGGAGCGGCAAAGAGCTGTTGCATTCTGATGACCGGCTCGCGCGTCTCTCCGCTGGCCGAGGAGCGGCTGAACGCCATGGTCCGCACCCAGGACGGGTTTGAACTGGCGGAGCTGGACCTGAACCAGCGCGGTCCAGGCGAATTTTTCGGAACCCGGCAGGCCGGCCGGCCCGATTTTCGCGTGGTCAATTTGCTGCGCGACCGGCAATTGCTTGAGTTGGCCAAGATGGAAGCTGCACGCTTTTCAGAGACTTCAGGATGCGCAGCGACAGAGGCCGAGCGAGAGAGCGTGAAGGCACAGCTCAAGGAAGCCTGGCAGCGCCGCTATGGACTCGTGGAGGCCGGTTGAAAAATGGGTCAGCTTCGCTCAGGCCGCCTTGGGAGCCGGGGCGTCACACTCCATCGCAACCGGAAACGTTTGAATTTCCAGGTCGATGCTGGCAATCTCCGTGCCGCAGTCCTGACGCTGGTTACGCGTGCACTGGCACAGCTCGGTAAAGCGGATATGACCGTTCTGGCTCAGTTCCACTCCCGCCGCGATCATCACGCTGTAGATGTCAACGCAGGCCTGCCGCTCAAACTCAAACAGCATATTCACCGTGCCGGTATCATTGGCGCCGCGGCTCAAAACCCAGCCGCCGCAACCGAGAATTGCTCCTGTAAGTGTCTGCACTAGCTTCCCCGGCTCCTCGCCGGAAATGGCCTTCATCTGCATCGCCCAAGGTACGCTCATTGCCTGCCCCGCGCCGCGGTCCCGCATCTTCAGCCTCGCAATCGTCCTATCGGAACAAGGCAAGACGGCATAACCATTGTGTTGGAGTCGAACGGCGCCTGACCGGCTTTGAAACATCCTTGCCTTCCAGGGGGCCGGCGATCCCATTCACTGGTAATTGGGGGTGCGCCGTTCCGCATCTGCAAGCCCCGCGAACCTTCGCGCGAGCACGTCTGCAAACTCAACAAACGGAAAATGATTTAGCTTTGTAGACAGCATGATTGTCGGCTCCGGAATCGACTTGGTAGAGATAGGACGCATCCAGCAGTCCATCGATCGCTTTGGCGCCCGCTTTCTCGACCGCGTGTTCACGGTTGCGGAACAGGCTTATTGCCTGCGCAAGCGCAAGGCGACCGAGAGTTTTGCGGCGCGTTTTGCGGCAAAAGAAGCGGGAGCAAAAGCCCTTGGAACGGGCATCAGCCACGGTGTAAGCTGGCTGGAGATCGAAGTGGTTCGCGAGCCCAGCGGAAAACCCACCGTGCAGTTTCACGGGCGCGCCGCCCATATCGCAAGTCTGCTGGGCGCGAGCAATGCCGCGCTTTCCATCACCCACACTGCCGGTCTTGCCCTGGCCAGCGTTGTGCTTGAAGATGGGCGATAGAGCCTGTTATGAACTAAAAGGCTTTATTTTCGCCGGTTCTGCTATCCTCAAATCGTTGTCGCCTGCCAGATCGCCAAAGCCAGGGGAATCAAGTGCCAAGCCGCAAAGAGATCGAGTGGTCTGAATTGAGAGTGGGAGCGCTGGTTCTGGCCGCCATGGCCGTCCTGGTGGGGCTCATTTTTCTCATGTCCAGCTCCACGGGCGGGTTGTTTGCGCGCAAAATGCTGCTCCGCTCCTACTTTGCCAACGCCGATGGGCTCAAAGATGGGGCCACCGTGACGCTGGAGGGAGTGACCATCGGCAACGTAACCCATGTCCGCGTCATTCCCGATCGCAATCCCACCCCGGTGGAGGTGGTCATGCAGGTGGGGCACGAGTTCGAATCGAAGCTGCACACCGACTCCACCGCCAAAATTGTTCAGGCCGGCGTGCTGGGCGATAGCTATGTCGATATAAGCTCGGAAAACGCCACCGGCCCCGCTCCGGCCAACAACGCGGAACTGAAAGTGGCCATCGCGCCCGGCCTTCAAGACGTGATTGGCAGCAGCGACGCCTCAATCAAAGAGATCAACACGTTGATCAAAAAAGTTGAAGTCCTGGTGGATACGCTCAACACCAAAAAAGGCACAGCAGGCGAGCTGATCAACGACCCCGAGCTCTACAAGAAAATGACGCTGATTGCCACCGACCTGCAGACCATTACCGCGGCCATCGCCAATGGCAAGGGCTCGCTGGGCAAGCTGGTCAACGACGACACGCTTTATACACGCGCCAACTCCACCGTCGACCGATTTAACAAGATCGCCACCGATCTGGACGAAGGCAAGGGCAGCGCGGGAAAATTTCTCAAGGACGACTCGTTCTACAAAAACCTGAACAGCGCCGTTTCCAACGCCAATCAACTGGTGGGCGCAATCAATGCGGGCCATGGCTCTCTGGGCAAGATCGCCCGCGACCCTGCATTCGCCACGAAGCTTGACGACGCCATCACCCGCCTTGACGACATTCTCAAGGGTGTCGACGAGGGTAAAGGCACTGTCGGCCAGCTGGTGCAGAACCGCTCTCTCTACGACCACGCCGACCAGACGATGGACCAGACCCAACAGTTGATCAAAGGCTTCCGCCAGGACCCGAAGAAATATTTGACTATCAATATGAAAGTCTTTTAGAGACGCCCTTCCCTCCCTCACTTCCTGCAACGAAGGCCCGTTCTTCAGTTTCTACCTCAAGCAAGGCTCCGTGCCCCATCCATGCGACGTTCTTTGTCGCATGGGTGGGATACCACGGCCCTCGCGGAGTCCATGTCCCGAGTGTTGGTCGGCGTTTCGGACCCTTGCGCTCACGATTCCTGTTAGGATTTCAGTGCATGGCACCCGGCCCCGAAGATCTGGCGGCGCAGTATGCGCCTATGAGTGAGACGGAACTGATGGAACTGGCCCGTTCATACGATGGCCTTCTGGAAGTTGCGCAGGTGGCGCTGCGTGCGGAATTTGCGCGGCGCGGGCTTGAGCCGCCGCTGGTAGAAGAGCCGGAGGAATGGGAGTTCCGTCACCTGGTGACTGTGCGGCGTTATCGAGACCTAGCTCAGGCATACGTGGGACGTTCGGTGCTGGAATCGGCGGGTATTCCGGCATGGGTCGCAGACGAGAATCTCGTGCGGATGGATTGGTTCTACTCCAATATGGTCGGCGGTATGAGATTGCAGGTTGACGAGCGCGACGAAGCGTCTGCACGGGAGCTTCTAGATGAAAAGGCTCCGGAGACAATCACCTATGGCGAAGAGAAAGTCTACGTACAGCCAACTTGCCCAAGGTGCGGATCGACTGAGATCACATTGGGTAGCGGGACAGAGAGCGGACGGTCATTTGTAGCGCTTTACGTTCTGGCGATTCCAGTGCCGCCAAGAGAGGCGGCCTGGAATTGCGAGGCATGCGGCGCGCGGTGGGCGACTTCAGATGAGCAGTAGTGTCGTGAGGTCGATTAGCGGGTGCCCCCGGTCTCGATTTTGAGACCGGGGATTTGACCGGCTATCAAACCAATTCCCCGCCCCGAGACATCTTCCAGAACTCCACAAATCCCTTGAGCCGCACCACCTGAAAATAATCGCTGGCCACGCAATAGAAAATGACGGCGACGGCGGAAATTCCATGAAGGGTTTCCGAACCGAGCTGGTCGCTGAACGGCAACGGCGCGGCCGATAAAACCATGGCCAGCACAATCAGCGCCAGGTTCACAATGCCCATCACCAGGTTGATCTCAACCAGTTTGCCGGTGAACGCCTTTCCCAGCTTGAGGCTTTGACCAACGGCGGAAAGCGCCGAGCGTTCTTCCAGCAGCATCAGCAGCGGCGCAATCGCCAGCGGCCAGCTCACCAGGGCCCACGCGGTGAAAAATCCCAGCGAAAGAAAGATGACCCAGAAGGAGAAGCCGATCAGGTCCGGCTCGCCGCCGGCCGTGATGTGCGTAGCCGCAACCCATTCAAAGGAGCGCAGCCATCCCCAGCAGGCTGCGCCCAGCAGAGCCAGCCATGCCGCCTGCAAGGCGATCATCGGCAGCAGCCGGACCCGCAATTGCGGCAATTGTTCATGGAGCAGCCGCTTCAGGACCAGGCTGCGGCCCACGCCGGAGACACACACCCACGCCAGCGCAGCCGCGGGGAGCAGCCGGCAAACCACAGCCGCAACGTGCGGCCGGTAAAGCGCCCACGCCTGGGCGATCTGCACCGCCGCGACCCATGGGTTTTGCGGATCGATTGCATTCAGCCCCGCGGTCTCCGGCGGAAGCACGGCAAGGATTTGTTGCGCCTGCATCCAGCACACGGCAATGAAAGGCACGCCGAAGATCCAGCGCCACGCAACCTCGATGGCGGTGAGCGAGGGCCGATCGAAGACCCAGCCCATTTGCCCCACCAGTGACTGAGTCCCGCGCAGCGGGGTCGGCATGGTTGCCTCACAAAGAATGCAGGTTGAGGTTCGTGGATTCCCACCCATTTCGCAAAAACACGCGAAATGGATGGGGCACGATTGATGAATTACCGGACCACCAGGTTGACGGCGCGGCCCGGGACGACGATCACCTTGGCCACCGTCTTGCCAGCGATACGCGACTGCACCTTTTCGTCCGCCAGCGCCGCCGCTTCAATCGCCTTGGGGCCGGCATCGGCGGCCACGCGCACCACCGTTACCAGCTTGCCGTTGATCTGCACCGGGATTTCGAGCTCGTCTTCTTTGGCCAGCCCTGGGTCGCTCTTGGGCCACGGCACACGAAGGATCGAACCTTCCTCGCCAAGCTCCTGCCACAATTCCGCCGCCAGATACGGCGCAAACGGCGCCAGCAGCAGCACCAGCGAGCGCAGCAGTTCGCGCACCACCGGAGCCGGAACTTCGCCCGCAGCGAGTTGCGCATCTGCTCCTTGCAGATCGTTCACCAGTTCCATGATGGCCGCCACGCAGGTGTTGAAGTGCCAGCGGCCCTCAAAGTCGAGCGTGACCTTGGCGATGGTCTGGTGCAGCTTGCGCAGCAGCTTGAGCGAAATCCCCGCCGGCGCGGCTCCGCCGTTTCGCGTTTCGGACGAGATTGTGGCAGATCCTTTCGCCACCGGCGCATACTTCGTCACCAGCCGCCACACACGGCCCAGGAATCGGCTCACCCCGGCCACGCCATCTTCCTGCCAGTCCAGATCTCGGTCCGGCGGGGCGGCAAACAGGGCGTACATGCGCGTGGCGTCTGCGCCGTAACGGCCCACCATGTCGTCGGGCGAAACCACGTTGCCCTTCGACTTGGACATCTTGGCCCCGTCTTTGATGACCATGCCCTGCGTGAACAGCCGCCGCGCCGGCTCGTCGTTCACAATCAGTCCCAGGTCGCGCATCACCTTGGTCCAGAAGCGCGAGTAGATCAGGTGAAGAATCGCGTGCTCCACGCCACCGATGTATTGGTCGATGGGAAACCAATATTGCGCGATGGCCGGATCGAAGGGCGCGTTGGCGTTCTTCGCGTCGGTATAGCGATAGAAGTACCAGCTGGAATCGACAAACGTATCCATCGTGTCGGTCTCGCGCCTGGCCGGGCCTCCGCATATGGGGCAGGTGGTGTTCACAAACTCCGGCACGCGTCCCAGCGGCGAGCCGCCCTGTTGCGTAATCTCAATCTGCGGGGGGAGCAGCACCGGCAACTGGTCGTCCGGCACTTGCACCAGCCCGTCGCGCTCGCAATGAATCATCGGGATCGGCGTGCCCCAGTAGCGCTGCCGACTCAGCCCCCAATCCTTCAGGCGGAAGGTCACTTTGGGCTCGCCGAAGCCGCCCTGCACGGCAACCTCCTGCAGCTTCGTTTGCGCCTGCGTGCAGCTCAGCCCGTCATATTCACCGGAGTTCACCAGCACCCCGTCCTCCGACAGGAAGGGCAGCACAGCCGCAAGCGTCGCGTCTTCGGGACGAATCACCTGCACAATCGGCAGGTTGTATTTGGTCGCAAACTCAAAGTCCCGCTCGTCGTGCGCCGGTACGCTCATGATGGCGCCGGTGCCGTAGTCGGCAAGAATATAATTGGCTACCCAAATTGGCACCCGCTCGCCGTTATACGGATTGATGGCGTAGCGCCCGGTGGGAACGCCGTGCTTTTCGATCGCGCCCAGGTCGCCTGCCTCGCGAGCTCTCTTCTGCTGCTCAATCAGCTCGTCTACCTGCGCTTTTAACTCCGGATTCGCAGCCGTGAAAGAAGCTACCAGCGCATGCTCCGGCGCAAGCTGCACGCTGGTCGCGCCAAAGATGGTGTCGACACGCGTGGTAAAGACGCGGATGTGGGTCTTCCCTGATCCCTGGTCCCTAGTCCCTAGTCCCTCAGCCCCTGATCTCTGATCTCTGATCACTGGTCCCTGTTCTTCCAGGAAAAAGTCGACCTCGGTCCCTTCCGACCGCCCAATCCAGTTGCGCTGCATGGTGCGCACTTTTTCAGGCCAGCCCTCGAGCTTATCCAGTCCCTCGAGCAGTTCCTCAGCATAGGCGGTGATGCGGAAGAACCACTGCACCAGGTCGCGCTGCTCGACGATCGTGTCCTCATGCCGCCAGCAACGGCCGTCGATGACCTGCTCGTTGGCCAGCACCGTGGCGCATTGCGGACACCAGTTCACCTTGCTCTTCTTGCGGTAAGCCAGCCCCTTCTCATACATGCGCAGAAAGAACCACTGATTCCAGCGATAGTAGTCGGGCAGGCAGGTGGTCACCTCCGTCGCCCAGTCGTAACCCAGGCCCAGCCGCAGCATCTGCCGTTTCATGGCGGCAATATTGCTCAGCGTCCACTCGCGCGGAGGTGTATTGTTTTTGAGCGCGGCATTTTCCGCGGGCAGCCCGAAGGCGTCCCAGCCCATGGGGTGCAGCACGTTGTAGCCGCGCATCCACATGTGCCGGGCCAGCGCATCGCCAATGGAGTAGTTGCGCACGTGCCCCATGTGCAACTGCCCGCTTGGATAGGGCAGCATTTCAAGCACGTAATACTTGGGCTTGCCGCAGGAAGCCGGCTCGGCCGCATAGAGCTTCGGGTCCGCGGCCCACCGCTGCTGCCATTTGGGTTCAATCGCCGCCGGGTCGTATCGCTGTTCGTTCTCTTCCGCCATAACCCTTTAAGTGTAAATGGAGGGCGGCTATTGTTCGGGTAACGGGGATGGCGATTTCCCGCTTTGTACCTGAGAAGCAGGACATTTTGGGTAATCCTGATGCACGATCCTGTATTCCGGGGGCGGAAGATAGAGTCGTGGATCGGGCTCGTTCATGTCCAGGTCTTGCAGCTCTCTTGTCAGCTTGCCTGACAACGGATCGTCGACCATCAAGCGCACAATGAGATCCACGCCGGGATCAGTCGCGGACCATACCTCCGTGATGCGCGTGAGAGACTCACTGCTGCCTATTGCGTCCGATTGAAAGGGGACAGTGGTTCGGCTGCCACGCGCCTCAACACCGTCAATCATGACCTTTCCCAGACTTTGCGTAACGGGCATTCCGTGCGGCGCCTTTCCTATTGGCACTTCAAGACGAGGCTCAATCGAAGTCAAAGCGAAAGTGGCTGCGCAAAGCGAGGTTCCCGATCTCTTGTCGGGCAGATCTGTCACTGTTACTTGCTCACCTGGCACGCTCCATCGGCTCACCGTGCGGGCCTTACGATCGAGGACAACCACCTGCGTCGTTGGCGCCTGGTCGCCCGATTGTGGAATCGTCGCCGTAGAAGTCAGCTGCCGCTTCTCCGAGTCCCAAGCGATCACTTCAGTCCACTCTTGGATGGGAGTGCTTCCATCGGCCTGCGGCGTCACCCGCGTAATTTTGAAGGTTGCCGTGGAAGGCAGCCGTGGAGTAAACAAGGGATTTACTCTCTGCCGGGGCTTCGGCACATCTGTCGTCTGGCCCCGCGCAACCAGATTCGCAACCGGCAGCGCACAAATAGCGGCCAGCGCCAGCACACCACAGATGCTTCCGCGCATAAAGCACCTCTTACGCCACATTAGGTGGCACGCACAGTATGACTCGTTCCCTTGAAAAACGTCTGCGGGATTGCGAAAAAGTATGATCAATTGGATGGGAGGACGCCGAGTGGGGGCCTACCCGGCCGATTCCAGCGCCCTGGCCTGCTCAATCCTTTGCCGCCGCCTGGGCGTATGCAGTGCTTCCCACAGATCGGTGCGTCGCTGTACATTCAACCAAAACTCGGGAGAATTCCCAAACACCCGCGCCAGCATCAGAGCGGTATCGGCAGTAACGGCGCGGCGGTCATTGCATAGCTCGTTCACGTGTTTGCGCTGCACCCCCATTGCCTCCGCCAAAGAGCCCTGAGTTAATCCAAGCGGAGCGAGAAACTCCTCCACCAACATTTCGCCCACGCTTACTGGTTCCCGTTCTGTACTTAGCATGACCACTCCTCACCGGTACCTGTGATTGTCAAGATAAACCTGTGCTGCTTCGCCCCTGCCACCGTCCCATTGAAAGATCAGCCGCCACTGATCATTGATCCGAATCGAATGCCACCCGGCCAAATTCCCTTTGAGCTTCTCAAAATGATTGCTCGGCGGCACGCGCAAATCGGAATCTGATGTAGCATCGTCCAACAATTGCAGCTTCCTGAACAGCCGTGCCTCCAGATCCGGTGGTATGGTCCGGCTGGTCTGATCGTGAATGAAGAACTCTTGCAACCAGCGGTCCCGGAATCCGAGAATCATGCCCGCCGCCTTCCCTGAATCCCATTGTACCGCACAACGGTACAGTACTCAGGAAATTATTCCACCAAACTTTTCAGCACCCGCACATTCCGTTCCTCGTCGCCGGGCTCGTCCACGGGAGTCTCGGCAATAAAGGCCGCGTGCGCAAAGCGGTCGTCGTTGAGCAGCCGCTTGAACGGCTCCACGCCCATGGTTCCCTGCCCGATGTGCTCATGCCGGTCGAGTTTCGATCCGCGTTCGGCCTTGGCGTCGTTGCAGTGCCACACCCGCACCGACTCAAACCCCACCGTTGCTCCAACCTGCCGCATGGTTTCGGCATAGCCTTCGGCGCTGACCATGTCGTAGCCGGCCACGTGGGTGTGGCAGGTGTCGAGGCACACGCCCACTGGAGCGTGATTGCGCAGCAGCGTCACCAGTTCCGCAACCTGCTCAAAGCTGCCGCCCAGCGAATACTGCGCCCCCGCGGTGTTTTCAATGAGGATATGGAAGCCCGTTTCCTGCCAGGGCAGACCGTCGATGGCCCGCTCGATGGATTCCGCCGCGAGCTTGAGGCCCTGTTCGCGGGTGAGGCCGTTCCATGAGCCTGGATGCAGCACCAGGTACTCGGCTCCCAGCGTCAGCGCCCGCTCAATCTCTCCGCGAAACGCCTCGATACTCTTCCTGCGCACCTCGTCCGTTTGGCTGCACACGTTCACCAGGTAGCTTGTATGAATGACCAGGGGCCCGACATCGAGGGCAGCACGAAGTTCCTTCATGCGCTCGGCCTGTTTTGGGTCCACTTTGGGCGCGCGCCACATGCGGGGGCTCGACGAAAAAATCTGAAAGGTGTTGGCGCCAATCTCCCGCGCCCGCTCCACGGCATTCGAAGCCCCGCCTGCCGTGCCTAAGTGCACTCCAATGCGCTTGTTCATGCGGATAGTTTACTGGAGCACAGGCGGTCCATAGCTCAAACCAGAATTGGGATGAGAGGAAAAATCGGATGTAGAATGGGCGCGCTTCCTTTGCGCGTGTGGTGCGGTAGCGAAAGATCGGCCCGGAAGATTGGGCCGTCGGTCCGCAGGCCGCGACAACGACCCGCGGGCCGTGCTAACGCAAAGGAGGTGAGGGCGATTGGATGAGAAATCGTCCTGGATGCGGGTAGCCGTAACGATTGCCATTGATTGGCGGTTCGTAACGGCTCTCGTACTCCTCGTCCTGGCGCTACTGTTCAGGTAGCCAAAGCCCTGGCAGGGGCCACACCCCTGCCGGG
>JBEKEQ010000136.1:0-10876 GCA_050013735.1 Occallatibacter sp. | reverse complement strand
GTTTGCCCAATGAGTATTCGCTTGAGGGAACGGGCCTGATGGCGGCATACGGAATGCTGCAAGGCTGGCGGGGCGAAATGGAGTTCGGGTACTTCGGCACGGATTTTCAAAATGAATTGGGTCATGGATCGTTCGATCTGTTTGGCAATCCCCCGCAGATCCTGCAGTTTCCCGCGGTGGCGACCATGTGGCACAGACAGGACGTGAGGGAATCCGATCTGGTGGCCGAAAGCCTGTATGACCCGAAGACGCTGGGCGCGTGGAGCGACGACCTGAAGCCGGTTCCGCTGTGGGGCGCGCTGGTAGGGAAGGTCGGATACCAGTTTGTAAATGAGCCGAGGAAACCGATAGTGCGCGACTTAGGGAGTTATTGGGATGCGACAACCATGACGGCGCACTCGACCACGGGCGAGTTGACCTGGAATGCATCAGCGGGAGTGGTAAGTATCGACACGCCGCGTACCCAGGCAGTAATTGGCTTTCTGAATCTGTCACCGCACACGCTGAAAACGGTGGACATGAATATTACCAACCGGTTTGGCGCGGTGTACGTGACGGCAATGGATGGGATGGCGCCGATCAGTGAGGCGCACAGGATTCTCGTCACGGCGGTTGGTCCCGCACGAAATGCGGGGATGGAATACGAGCAGACCGCCGAGAAATCGCGGATGGGGACGCCGACATGGCGATTGAGAGCAGAAGGAACCGGGCCGGCAATGGTTGAGGCTGTTGCCGGCGAGCTACGCATTCGGGTGAAGAATCCAGCGCGATTCAAATGCTGGACACTGGATGTTATCGGCAAGCGGCGGGAGCAGGTCCCGATTGAAGCGCGGAAAGACCAGATCGTGCTGAACCTGAAAGTAAGCCAGAAGACGGTCTATTACGAACTGGCGGAGCAGTAGAAAGAGGAAAGCGATGAAAGGCAAGACGGTTGAGCAGTTAGCGGAAGCATTATTTTTGATTTGTTTGACTATTTGCGCCTGCAAGGCAGGATTCTCTCAAGGAACGGCGAGCCTGCAAACAAACCTCGCCCCCACGCCGCCTATGGGATGGGCAAGCTGGAACCATTTTTTCTGTGACTATAACGACCAGACAATCCGCGACCAGGCAGATGCGCTGGAATCGAGCGGAATGCGCGACCTGGGCTACAAATATGTACTGATTCAGGAGTGCATTGCTCCGGGACGCAATGCGGATGGGTCGCTCGCCGTGGACCCGAAGCGGTTTCCGCATGGGATGAAGGAGTTAGTCGATTACGTTCATTCTCGCGGACTGAAGGCAGGCATTTATACCGACATTGGGGAGCATACATGCAATCCCAGTCCTAAGTACGAGGGTAGCTACAAGCACGAGCAACGCGATGCCGATACTTTTGCCGCCTGGGGGATGGACTTTATAGAGATGGATTACTGCAATCATCCCGCCGGTATAACTGGACGCGCAATTTACGAGCGCATGGCGGCCGCAATTCGAAACACCGGGAGGCCGATGCTTTTCTATCTCTGTATCTGGGGCGTAGACAGGCCGTGGACGTGGGCGCAGGGCACCGGTCAGTTATGGCGAACCGAGGGCGATATCAGCCCCAACAAAAACCGGGTTGACTGGTCGAGCGTGGTGCGGAACTTCGAGTCGAATGCCAGGCACGCTGTCTTCACCGCTCCGAACAGTTGGAACGATCCTGACATGATGGAGATCGGCAACCTCGGGCTCACGCTGGTTGAGGCGCAAAGTCACTTCTCAATGTGGGCCATATCCGCCGCGCCGCTGTGGGCCGGAAACGATTTGACTGAGATGACGAACGAAGTTCGCGGAATCTACACCAACGCGGAAGCGATTGCCATTGATCAGGATCCGCTCGGCGCAGGCCCGGAGAGAGTGAAACAATACGGCGGCGGAATTGAAGTTTGGATAAAACCCCTCGGCAGCGTGGGAAGCGGCGTGGAAACGGTGATGCTGCTGAATCTGACCGATGCGCCGGCAGAGACCGCTGTGCAGTGGGGCGATGTGGGTCTGGAAGACAAAGTGAACGTACGGGACTTGTGGGCGCACAAGGACTTGGGCGTGTTTCCCAGCGGTTATAAAACGCAGCTTGCCGCGCACGGGTCAGTCCTGCTGAAGGTGCGCGGAGATTTCGCATGGAGCAAGGGTGCGAGTTACGAGGCAGAGTGGCCGGGGAATGTGCGCGGCGGGAACGCGGAGTTAGTAGCCTGCCCAGACGAATGCAGCCGGGAGTACGCGGTGCGATTGAATGGCGAAGACAATAACTCCAACGGAAGTTCGCTGACTTTTACGCATATCGGTGTGCCCAGTGCCGGCAAGTATTGGGTAAATCTTCATTACATCTACAGCGGGTTGGGAATAAAGAAAGTAGAGGCCCAGGTGAACGGGAGCAAAGCTGAAGAGTGGCCGCTGCAAGGCAACGACTACGGGAACGCGAAGTTTCCGGTGGAACTTAGGCAAGGGGATAACTCAATCAAGTTAAGTTATGCGGGCGCCGGCGTCGTTGATATCGACAGAATTATCGTGAGCCGCTAGTTCTCTCACCACTCGCTATTTGCCGTTTCCGTGCCCCATCCTTTCGCCTTGTTTCTGGCGAAAGGGTGGGAAACCATGAACCTCAACGTGCGAATTCGCGCGGTCAGAGACCTAAGTCGAATAATCGGCGTTGATGTGGATGTACTCGACGGTCAAGTCGGTAGTCCAGAAGACGCAGGAGCCGGGCCCCTGATGGAGCTGGATGGAGATAGAGAACTCGCGCCGCGCAATGTAGGCGTGGGCCGCGGCCTCGTCAAACTCGGCGGCGCGGCCCCCGTCGCGGCAAATTGGCAGCGTGCCGAAGTCGATGTCGATGCGGTCGGGATCGATTTCAGTACCGGAGTTGCCAATGGCGGCCACCAGCCGTCCCCAGTTGGGGTCGCTCCCGGCCCACGCGGTTTTAACCAAGGGCGAATGCGCAATTGCCTCCGCGATCTTGAGCGCGTCCGCGTCCGTGGCCGCGCCTTCAATGTGTAACTCGATCACATGCGTGATGCCTTCGCCATCGGCTACGATTTGACGGGCCAGCGAAGTGCAAACGCCGGTGAGCGCCGCGGCGAACGCGGAGTTGCCGCTGCCGATCGCACCACCGCTTGCTCCCGAAGCAAGCAGCAGCACGGTGTCATTGGTGGAAGTGTCGCCGTCAACGGAGATGCGGTTGAAGCTCACTTCGACAGCCTCACGCAGATAAGCGTCGAGGACCGGCGGCTCGATAGCGGCGTCGGTCAGTACGAACACCAGCATGGTGGCGTGAGGAACGAGCCGAGGGTGAATCATGCCGGACCCCTTGCCAAGGGCGGCAATGCGCACTTCTTTTCCCTCGACTTCAAGGCTGGCGAAGGCGGTTTTCTCAACCAGGTCGGTCGTGAGTATGGCCTGTGCCACCTGCTCGAATTGGTCGAAATCCGAGCCTAGCGACCCGTCCAGCGCAGGCAGCGCGGCAATAAGCTTCTCGACTTGCAGCGGAACGCCAATGATGCCAGTGGACGAGGGAAAAACCTGCTCGGTCGGGCAGCCAAACAGTTTGGCCACTCCCGCGCAGGTGGCGCGCGCGGCGTCCAAACCGGCTTGCCCTACAGCGCAGTTGGCATTGCCGGAGTTAATGGCCGCCACGCGCACTTTGCCGCCCGTTGCGCTGAGATGCTCCTTATCAACGATGAGCGGGGCAGCGGTGACGCGGTTGGCAGTGAACAGCGCTGCGGCGCTGGCGGCGGAATCAGCCACGATGAGCGCAAAGTCGGGACGGCCGCTCCGCTTCAGGCCGGCTTTTGCGGCCGCGAAACGAAAGCCGCGCGGAAGAAGGGGTTGGTCAGCGATTTCGACGGGCTCGGTCATGGAGTTAACCCATTTAATCTAGCAGGTGGGGGTGAGATGACGGAGAAGCAAGCGGGTCCTGAGGAGTTAGCGAAGCAGAGCGAGTTTCTTGAACTACGCGCAGTGGATGTGGCGCGCGGAGAGCGGGTGGTACTGCACGACGTAAATCTCACCATCCGGGCCGGCGAGCACGTGGCCATCCTGGGGCCGAATGGATGCGGAAAATCCACACTGATCCTGGCCATGACGTGTCAAATCTATCCCATCGTACGCCCGGGAATGGTGGTGCGGATTTTTGGGCGCGCGCGATGGGATTTGACCCAATTGCGCAAGCACTTCGGCGTTGTGGTGGCGGACTTGCCCGGCGAGCGGACCGCCGTGACAGCCGGCCTGGACGCGGTGATTGCGGGCTTCTTTTCGGCGTCCACGCTGTGGCCCAATCTGCATGTGACGCAGGAGATGCGTGACCGCGCCCGAGAGGCGCTGGAGCGGATGGAGGCGCTGCACCTGGCCGGACAGCTGGTGGGCGAAATGTCGGCCGGAGAGAAGCGGCGCATTTTGATTGCGCGTGCGCTGGTGCATCGGCCAAGGCAACTACTGCTCGACGAGCCATCGAATGCGCTGGACCTGGCCGCGCAGCGGGATCTGCGTGAGACTCTCCGGCGTCTGGCGCAGGAGGGAACCGGCCTGGTGCTGGTGACACATCATTTGGGCGATATTCTTCCGGAAATTGAGCGTGTGATTCTAATGCGCGGCGGTCGAATCGTGGGCGATGGGCAGCGGGAAGAGCTGCTGACAGAGTCGCGGCTGAGCGAGCTCTTTCATACCCCTGTGCGGATGGCGAGAGACGGGGAGTGGCTGAGGAGCTGGTGAGGGCAGTGTGCAGTGGACAGTGAACAGCCGACAGCGAACAGAGAGCAGCGAAGAAGCGAACGAGTGAAACAGTGAAGAAGTGAGACTGGGGAACAGGATCTATTGCCGTAAGCATGAACTTTTCTGCAGCCTGCTAAGCCCAAGGGCTTTGAAACGGGGCATGATTGGGGCCTTCTAAACCTCAAGGGCTTTGTATCAGGGCATGACTTTAGTGATGCCGCAAATAGCACAAAACAAGGGTTTGGCTTCAGCCCCTGAGGGCCCACCTAGACCCGCCGAGGACGCAAACCCGCCATTTCATCGTGCAGTCAGGGTCGGGGATGGGTGACGGCGGAGGGGCGCTCTTGACGTACGCCGCCTGCGGGGTTACTTTAACCCTACACGGGAAAGGAGGTTGATCCAGCTGATGCAAAGTGACTATTCCAGTTGTTCGTTACGTGAGGTGACTGAGGCCTGAGGCCCTTGCGCCCCAGCCCCAGATAAGACCCGGCGGGGGGTATTTCCGCCAACGGCTCTGGCACTCGCGGAAGCGCGAAGGCCTCCAGTCCAATCCCAACAGCCCACCGGCAACGGCCTGAGCGAAGTGCTCAGGCCGTTGTTGTCTTTGGGCGTGATTGGAGGCCCAGGGGTCTCAGCTCGTTCCGCAGAGACAGGAGAACGCTGGTCCTTCGACTCCGGCCGCCGCGGCGGCCTTCGCTCAGAAGGATGCCGCGTCTGGCGGCGGTCTACTGTCGAATTGCCGCTTCTCGGCTCGCGCGATGATGGCCGGCTCAAAAAAATGATAGCTTTGACGTCCGTTTTCCTTTGCGTGGTACATTGCCGTGTCAGCGTTCTTGAGCAGTGTTTCCGCATCCCGGCCGTGATCTGGATAGACGGCAATGCCAATGCTGGTAGTGACAAAAAGTTCGTTCTGATCGATGGAATGAGGCTCAGCCACTGCCTGCAGCATTCTTTGCGCCGTGATGGCACAGTCTTCAGAATGTGCCACCTCTGACAGCAGTACGACGAACTCATCTCCTCCCTGCCGGCTCACTGTGTCTGACATTCGTACCGCATCCACCAATCGTTTGGCGATGGACTGGAGCAGCTTATCGCCAAACAGGTGTCCCAGGGAATCGTTGATCTGTTTGAAGCCGTCCAGGTCCAGGAACATGACCGCAATTCTTTTCCTGTTGCGCGATGCCGAGGCGATCGCCCGGTTCACCCGGTCGTTGAGCAGCATACGATTGGGCAGACCGGTCAGAAAGTCGTGGTGGGCCGTGTGACTCAGCTGTTCTTCCCGGATCCGGTTCAGTTCGTCTGCGGCCTTGCGTTCGGTGATGTCCATGTTTACGCCGATTACCCGGATCACCTTTGCATCATCATCGAGAACTACTTTCTCAGCCGCCGACAGGTTGCGAACGGCGCCATCGGCACGCGTAATACTGAATTCCGCAAATCCCTCGCTTTTTTCGGCGATTACTTTTTGTAGTACGGCCTCGACTCTCGGCAGATCCTCTGCAGAAACCGCTGTTGACCATTTTTCATACGCCATTGGGAAAACGGGTGCAAGGCCGTAAATTTCAAACATTGTGGCATCCCACGTAAGCGTATTGTCGGCCAGGCACCAGTCCCACACTCCCACCTTTGCAACTGAAGCCGCCAGGGATAAACGTTGCTCGCTCAGCCGCAATTCGTCCTCGGTCCGTTTGCGCTCTGTAATGTCATTGTTGATTTCGAGGATGGCTCGCGGGGCGCCGCGGACATCGCGCTGCAATGCCCACCTGCTGGCCACCGTAACGCGAGTCTGGTCGGCTCGCGTATGCACCAATTCGCCCTCCCAGCGGCCATGAGACATCAGCTCTGCATGGATTTGTTCCACTGGAGCGGGAAAATCGGTTTTCAGCAGCTCATGCGTGACGCGTCCCAACGCCTCTTCCGCTTCCCATCCATACTTTTTTGCGGCGCCTTTATTCCAGAAGATGATCCGGTTCTGCATATCGCATACAAAGATGGAGTCGTCTGTCAGGTTCAGCAATGCGGCCTGTTCGGCAAGCAAGGTTGTCTGCTGTTCGAGCGCGTTGGTCCGGTCCGCAACTCGCCTTTCCAGCTGTGTGTTCAGTTCGCGGATTTCGATCTCTGCCCGGTTGCGCTGATCAGACTCTCTATTTATTTTGCGAGCGTTCAGCCAGACAAGGAAGGCCAACACGACCACGCTGGCGGTGCAATAGAGGGCCAGGCCGAGTTCCGTGCCGTACAAGCCTGCCCTCTGCCCGTGCAAGCTCATCCAGCCCAAACAGATCGGCACCAGGAAGACTCCGGGGAGAAAGTGGCGCGCCATGACGCTCCCGGACCCATCACCCATCAGGTCGCCGGCAAACGCGCTCCTGGGCCGCACGAAGAAAACTGCTACGCTCAAAAGAAGCAGCGCGATGGCCGTGTGCAGCGCTACCTGCGTATACAGCAGGAGCCTGTATAAGGCGGTTGCATGATCGATGTAGCCGATGAGGGCGAGCATCGCGGACAATGCGGCCAGCAGGCTCAACCCTTGCGCCGCCCGGTCAGCGCGCCGCACCTGCACAGTCAGGAGCATTAACGCTGTGCCGATCGCGGCAAATGCCATTGCCGAGATTGGAGACATGCGTCCGGGCGAAGACGTCGCCCACGCTCCATCAGTCTCGTGAAATAGAAGTTCGTCGATGTGCAAGTTCAGGCCGAACAGGTATTCACATAAAGTGCCCAGCCCGACAAGCACCACCAGCAAGCTGAGAACAAAGGCCACGTGCCGCCGTTGCGGAGACGATTGTTCGGGAATCAGCAACCACAAAGATATTCCCGAAAGTACCAATGCACTGGCGGTGTTGCCTTTCATCCCGACCAGTCCGGGAAGGACGGATATCAGGGATGCGAAATGAAATGTCCAGCCGAAGAGCACCAGACAGCCAAGCGCAGCAGACCCAATGGCTGACGCCTCGCAGTAGATCCGTACGGATTTAAAGCGCTGTGAACCGAATTGAGACATCCATGCTACCTCTGGACACGATCAATTCGCGACGGACGGTCGCGCCCACGATAAGTGCGCTAAGGATGGGAATTCGCAACACGGATTGAATTTTATGAATCAAAATCAGTTCTCTCAGTGATTCTAGCCCTATTCAAGACACATGGCTGCCAATGAACTCTGTGCGCCCTGCTGTTGCGTCCGGCGCTGTGCTAAAGTTCTTGCGGGAGGGGCACATGAGCCTGAGCGGATTTTTAGGCAAGCAATTCATTGATGTCCTGCAGTGGAATGAGCCTGAGGACGGCATTCTGGCGTACCGCTATCCCATGCAGGACATGGAGATACAAACCGGCGGCAAACTGACTGTCCGCGAATCGCAATTGGCCATCTTTGTGGATCAAGGCAAAATCGCCGACGTCTTCGGCCCCGGCCTCTACACGCTCAACACCAGGAACCTGCCCCTGCTGACAGACTTGAAGAATTGGGACAAGGACTTCGAGTCGCCCTTCAAGTCGGATGTCTACTTTTTCTCCACGCGCTTGCAGATCGACCAGAAGTGGGGCACGGCCACACCTATTACCATCCGCGACAAGGAGTTTGGAGCGGTGCGCGTTCGCGGCTACGGAATCTATACCTACAAGATCGCCGATCCGAAGACGTTCTTCACGCAAATCAGCGGCACGCGCGAAACCTACTACACAAGCGACCTCGAAGGCCAACTGCGCGACACAATCGTTGCGCGGATGACAGATATCTTCGCCACCAGCGATATTTCCTTTCTCGACATGACGGCCAACCAGGCTGCTCTCGGCGGCAAGATCCTCGAACTCATGAAGCCCGCCTTCAGCGCGTTCGGTCTGGAGTTGAACCAGTTCACCGTCGAAAACATCTCGCTGCCCGATGAGTTGCAGAAGTCGCTCGACCAGCGCATCGGCATGGGCATCGTCGGGGATCTGGGCAATTTTACGCAGTACGCCGCGGCGGAGTCGCTGCCCATAGCGGCGGCCAACACCGGCGGAGCGGCGGGGATGGGCATGGGCCTTGGCGCCGGAGCGGCCGTTGCGCAAGTTCTGCAATCTACGCTCAAACCCGCCGACGGCCCAGCCGCCACTCCTGCTGGGGGCGCCACCAAGTTCTGCATCGATTGCGGCCAGTCGATTCCGCTCACTGCGAAATTCTGCTCCAAATGCGGGAAGCCCCAATGAACTGCCCAAGCTGCGGCGCGCCCATGCGCTTGAAACCGGACGAAGACAGCCTTACGTGCGACTACTGCCGTAGCGTCTATTTCCCTGAAAAGAATGACGACGGCGTACGGGTTCTGGGCGAGGTGTCAGACCAGGCCTGCCCGCTGTGCAAAATCCCGCTGACCCAGGCGGCGATTGTGAAAATGCGCATTCTCTACTGCACCGGCTGCCGCGGAATGCTGATTTCGATGCCCACCTTCGAAGGCATCGTCGAAGAGATGCGGGCCATCGGCGGGGGCATGGTAGTTCAGCCCGTGGCCGACAAAGGCGATTTGCAACGCAGGGTCGACTGCCCCCATTGCCATAAACGCATGGACACCCATTTTTACGCCGGTCCCGGCAACGTGGTGGTCGACTCCTGCTCCGATTGCAGCTTGATCTGGCTTGACCGCGGCGAGCTGATGCACATTGCCCACGCGCCAGACGAGCCGCTCGCGAGCAACGAGTGGGAGTGAGCGACGAGGACAGGGAGCGGGGATCAGGGTTCAGAGACCAGAAAGCTCACAAGGTAAATGCAAAGTGAGGTCCGCTCAGAGGGGAACAATGAACCGGGAGCGGCACAAGCAGCATCCAATGCCGGCCGGGGCGACAGTGAAGGAACGGATCGAGTGGCACTTGGAGCACGTGAAGAACTGCGGGTGCCGGCCATTTCCCAAAGGGCTCAAGGCGAAGATGGAAAAACTGAGAACTGACAACTAAGAACTGACAACTGACAACTGACAACTGAGAACTGAGAATGATGCGAGTCTTCGGAATCGATTGCGGCACTGAGGTGACGGGGTTCGGCGTCGTTGAGACCGAGGACTCCGGTCGGCAGCCGCGTCTGGTGTGCAAGTCGATGGGGGCCATCCGGCTCAAGAAGGCGCTTTCGACCGCCCAGCGTCTGGAGCAGGTTTTCCGGGAGTTGTCTGCGGAATTGGAGCGATGGAAGCCCGACGCGGTGGCCATCGAAGAGGTCTTCTACTCGGTAAACGCGAAATCCGCGCTGAAACTCGGGCAGGTGCGCGGCGTGGCCCTGCTGACGGCGTCCATGCAACGGCTGCCGGTGGCCGAATACGCGCCGCTCAAAATCAAGTCAAGCGTGGTGGGATACGGGCTGGCGACCAAGGAGCAGGTGCAGTTTATGGTGGCGCGGCTGCTCGAACTGTCAGAGACGCCGCAGCCCTCTGACGCAGCCGATGCCCTGGCCATTGCCATTTGCCACATTCATACCGCGCAGACGCTCACGCTGCAAGGCATGGGGCAGGGAGCAGGTCGATGAGGACGGTTTGGCTGGCCCTGGCCGCAATGGCGATGGCGGCGGCAGCGCGCGGTGAATCGGATGCCGTGCTTCAGGTGGATTACTCCAACCCCGGGCTGACTCCCTCGCATTGGACCATGACGCTGCGCCCGGACGGCAGCGGGCATTTCCACTCAGAGCATGGGGATGCGGCGCGTGGGGCAAGTGAGGAGATCATGGCGCCCGACGTCGACCGCGACATCCACGTCAGCGCCGCCTTCGCAGAGCGCGTCTTTGGTGTGGCGCGGCAGCGCAGGTTATTCAGCCGGGATTGCGAGATCCATCAGAAAGTGGCGTTCCAGGGATGGAAGAAACTGAACTACAGTGGTCCGGAGGGACAATGGGGCTGCCAGTTCAACTACGCCAAAGATAAGGAGATGGAAACGCTGGGTGACTCGCTGGTTTCAGTGGCAGACATGATCGTGGAGGGCGCACGGCTGGAAACGTTGTTGGCGCACGACCGGTTGGGGCTGGATAGGGAAATGGAGTACGTTGCAGAGGCCGCCGGCGATGGGCGGTTGCGGGAAGTTGGCGTGATCCAGGGCATTCTTGAGCGTCTTTCAGAGGACCCGGAAGTGATGGAGCGAGTCAGGAAGCGTGCCAAACTGCTGCTGGCGACCGCGGGGAGCAGCGAGCCAGTGAATCAGTGAA
>JBEKEQ010000135.1:0-10892 GCA_050013735.1 Occallatibacter sp. | reverse complement strand
GGGTAGAGTGAAAGGCTGCTCTGTCTCTCCTGCCGTCGCGAGGCCGCCCGTACTGGAGTTGACAGCGATGGCAAAGAGCTCAGTGGTGCTGGTGACACCCTCAACCAGCCACGAGTTAGTGGAGTCGACCTGCATGGTGTAAGCCGGGTCAGAGCTGACGGTTTGACCGTTGTTTCCCAGGGTCAGCGCGCCGGTGGTTGTGTTGATGGTGTAAAGGTAGATGCCGTTGATCGTGCTTACGTAAAGAAAATTTCCGTTGGGAGCGATGGCGATGGCCAGGGCCCCCGCGGTGGGCAAAGTATACGAGCCGATCGTCGTCAATTGGCCGGAGGAGATGCTCATGGCCACAACCTGGCTCGTCGTCTGGTTCAGCACGTAGAATACGCCGCTGGTTCCGGCTGCGCTGCAACTGCCGGAGGAACTGCCCACGGTAACGCAAACGGTGGTGGTTTCTGAAACGGCGCCGGAAGTGCCGGTTACCGTGACCTGGTAATTTCCGGTGGTTGTGGTCGCCCCGGTGGTCGCCGTCAGCGTGGAGGTTTGCGCCGTGGTGTCGGTGATGGACACCGAAGTGGGCGAAAGGCTGCACGTGGTGGGATTGGTTGCGCCCGTTGGAGAGGCGACTGTGCAAGCCAACGTCACCGTCCCCGTAAACGAACTTCCTGGCGTTACGGTAATAATGGAGGTGTTGCCGCTGGTAGCGCCTGGGGCTACGGTGATGTTGCCACTGTTGGAAAGGGTAAAGCTGGTGCTGCTGTCGCCACTGGGCGCCTGCCAGAAATCTCCGCATCCAGCCAGCAGCGGGGCCGCCGCCATCAACAACTTTGCCCACCTTCCCACTTTCATTGCCACTCCTTGCCCGTCCCCGGCTACTCCCGCTCAATCGTACCGTGCGCCCCCGGCCCGCTATGGAAGTAGACGCAAATCGGAAGCGCACGGACCCTGCGTAAAAGGACGCGCTATCGGGGCCAATCGCTCAGGCCATGGCGCGGTGCAGGCCGCCGCACGGGAAATTTAGAATTTCGCCCGCGTCAATACTTTCGATCCAATGGACAAGGTTGAACAAGGCCTAAAATGAATCAGGCCCAAATTGATCGGCGCGCACCCATCGTCTACACTAGTTCGGGTCAGGAAGTGGAAGCAAAGGAGAGAACCATGTCATTCGAAGCAGTCAACTGCCCGTTCTCGAGCGGCGCTCTGAAACACATCAAGGCTGGCTCCTCAGCAAACGAAAAATGGTGGCCGAATCAACTGAATCTGAATATCTTGCATCGGAACTCATCTCTATCCAATCCTCTCGGCGACACTTTCGATTACGCAAAAGAGTTCAAGAGCCTTGACCTGAACGCAGTGATCAAGGATCTGCACGCCCTGATGACGGACTCGCAGGACTGGTGGCCTGCGGACTACGGTCACTACGGGCCGCTCTTCATCCGCATGGCCTGGCATAGCGCAGGCACCTATCGCATCGCCGATGGCCGAGGCGGCGGCGGCCGCGGAGCACAGCGGTTTGCTCCCCTCAACAGCTGGCCAGACAACGTGAGCCTCGACAAGGCGCGCCGCCTGCTGTGGCCGATTAAACAGAAGTATGGCCAGAAGATTTCCTGGGCCGACCTGATGATTCTCGCCGGTAACGTGGCGCTCGACTCAATGGGATTGAAGACCTTCGGTTTCGGTGGCGGCCGCCCAGACATATGGGAGCCCGACGAAACGTACTGGGGACCCGAGACCAAGTGGCTGGGAGACGAACGCTACAAGGGCGACCGTGAGCTTGAGAACCCCCTCGGCGCGGTGCAAATGGGCCTAATTTATGTGAATCCTGAAGGTCCCAATGGCAAGCCGGACCCGGTTGCGGCCATCAAGGATATTCGGGAAACATTCGCTCGCATGGCCATGGATGACGAGGAGACAGTTGCCCTCATCGCCGGCGGACACACCTTCGGCAAAGCGCATGGCGCTGCCGATCCTAACAAGTACGTTGGCTGCGAGCCCGAGGCCGCAGGCGTCGAGGAGCAAGGCCTGGGTTGGAAAAACAGTTTTGGCAGCGGCAAAGGCGTAGACACTATTTCAAGCGGCCTGGAGGGCGCATGGACGTCGAACCCGGTGAAATGGGACAACAACTACCTGGAGAACCTGTTCAAGTATGAATGGGAGCTCACCAAGGGTCCCGGCGGCGCGCAACAGTGGACGCCAAAAAACGGCGCCGGCGCAGATACGGTACCGGATGCTCACGACCCCAAGAAGAAACACGCACCGATTATGTTTACGACAGACCTGTCTCTGCGTCTGGACCCGAGCTACGAAAAGATTGCCAGGCGATTCCTCGATCATCCAGAGGAATTCGCGGATGCTTTCTCGAGGGCGTGGTTCAAGTTGACGCATCGCGACATGGGGCCGGTTGCGCGCTATCTTGGCCCGCTGGTTCCAAAGCAGCAACTGATCTGGCAGGATCCGCTTCCCGTGGTGGATCATGCTTTAATCAGCGATGCGGATGCCGCTGCACTGAAGGACAAAATCCTCGCATCGGGACTTTCCATTTCGCAGTTGGTCACGACCGCCTGGGCGTCCGCGGCAACCTTCCGCGGCGGCGACAAGCGCGGCGGGGCCAACGGCGCGCGCATCCGCCTCGAACCGCAAAAGGATTGGGAAGTGAACCAACCTGCCGAACTGGCCAAGGTGCTGAAGAAGCTGGAGGCGATTCAGAAGGAGTTCAACGCCGCCCAGTCCGGTGGAAAGAAAGTTTCGCTTGCCGACCTGATTGTATTGGGCGGCGACGCGGCCATTGAGCAAGCGGCCAAGAAGGCCGGCCACGACGTGAAGATTCCCTTCGCGCCTGGACGCACCGATGCCCGGCAGGACCAGACCGATGTTCATTCGTTCGCCCCGCTTGAGCCGGTTGTGGACGGATTCCGCAACTACCTGCGCAAAGGGCTGGGACTCGAAGGATCTGAGGCTGAGCTGCTGGTAGACAAGGCAGAGTTACTCACGCTGACTGCTCCCGAGTTGACGGTCCTGATCGGTGGCCTGCGCGTGTTGAACACAAACTTTGGACAGTCAAAACATGGCGTTTTCACCAAGCGGATCGAGACGTTGAGCAACGATTTCTTCGTCAATCTTCTCGACATGAATACGAAATGGCAGAAGTCCGCAAAATCCGAGGGCGTGTTGGAAGGGCATGATCGGGCGACCGGCGAACTGAAGTGGACGGGCACCGTAGTCGATCTTGTCTTCGGATCGAACGCCCAGTTGCGGGCTCTGGCTGAAGTCTACGCAAGCAGCGATGGGCAACAGATGTTCGTGGATGAGTTTGCGGCGGCTTGGAGCAAAGTGATGAACCTTGACCGCTTCGACCTGGCGTAGTTTGTTGGAAGCTTTTTTGCAGTGGATTCGGCCGGGGCGCTTGAGCGTTCCCGGCCGAGTCTCTTAGAAGCTGTATAAAAACCAGCCCTTGCGACAAATTCATTTGCTTTGAAAGAGCACAGCTTCAGCCGTGCCGCCAGAACGGCAAATGGAGAACCGGGCTTTAGCCCTGAGGGAAGTATCTTCAATCACCCGCATTCCCTCAGCGGCTGAAGCCGTGCCCTTTCAAAGCCGCGAGTTTTTAGGCGAGTCCTTAAAGGAATCTCCCTAAGCGCGAGACCGTCGCGCCTGCCACACCAGCTTTGCTGCCGCCAGGTCTTCAATAGCCATCCCAACCGACTTGAAGACAACGCGCCCGCCGCTTGGAGCAGCCGCTTTCCCTGCCAGTATCTCGCCGATCTCCGCATCGACCTTGGCGCCGGTGAGCATCACGTCTCCAGACTCGCGCTTGGCCGAGTCACGCGACTCAACAACCACCGAACAGCCGAGCATGGCTTCATCGTCCAATTCGCGCAGGCCCGCGCCCGTAGCTCCCACGGCCAGCACCAGCGCGTGAGGCGCAAGCCAGCGGCCCATCAGCACCGGCACGGTTGAGGACGTAGCCGCCAGCACCACGTCGGCTGCCGCTGCCTCTTCAATGTCCACCGCGCGAGCGCCAGTCTCTGCCGCCAATCGCTCGCCATGGACCGGGTTGCGGCTCCATATGCGGATGTCGCTCAACGCCGGCCAAACTACTTTCAGCGCCCGAATGTGGGCCCGCGCCTGCACCCCCGAGCCCAGAATCCCCAAGCTGGCCGACGCTACAGGCCGGGCGGAGGCCAGCGCCGCAAACGCCACAGCCGACACCGCCGCCGTGCGCATTTCAGTAATCAGGCGCCCATCCATCAACGCCAGCGGCTCGCCGGTGGAGCGGCGCAACAGCTCAATCACCGCCATGTGCGTCGGCAGCCCCAACTCAGCGTTGCTGGGGTAGAAGGTGACGATTTTGACGCCAATAAAATCGCCGGCAAAAACCGGCATGGCCGCAAACCAACCGTTGTTCAAGCCCTCCGCATTGCCAGTTCGCAAAATCGACCGTGGCGGCTGATTGACCTCCCCGGCCGAATAAGCAATAAGCGCCTCACGTGTGGCGGGAATGAGCGCGTCATAGGTGAGAACCGCGCGAACTTCATGCTCGGGGATATAGATAGCTTTGGCTCCTGAGGCAATATAACTCTTGATGCTCTAGTTTGGCCGCTCGCCGGAAGCCGAACGGCGGCGAAATCGATCATCCACGGGCTGGCGCCCTTGAAAGCCCTGCTCCACAGTATGCCAATGCTCAATGGCGGTCTCGCCCATGCGCCAGCAGAGCAGCACCACTTCGTCGTCTAGCCGGCAGGGAAAATCCAGCAGTCCGGCCTCCAGGTCCTTCACTTGCACGCCGATTGAATCGATCTCCGCAATGCTCTCGCGCACGCGCAGCAGGTGGGCCTCCATCTCCGCGCGCTGCTTGGCTACCTTGGTCACGTCCACCTTCATCCCGCCGGAGAGATAGATGCGCCGGGCCAGATCGCTAAGCCCAGACCCTACCTCTTCTGCCGACTGCTTGCCTTCGATCGCCCGTTTCAGCAGCGACTCCAGCACCGGCAGCAGCGACTGCGCCTCATCAAGTGTGAACGTCTTCATGACTGTATGCCCTGCATATAGGATACGACGAAACGGGAAAGCAGTGGTTAGTGTTTAGGGGTTAGGAAGTCGACCCTATTCTCTACTCCCTATTCTCTGCTCCCTATTCCCTGCTGCCTACGTTTCCCTGTTCCCTGCTTCTCCCCACTTCCAGCATTCTGTCGAGCGCCACCTTGGCCCAATGCTTCACGCCGGGCCTCACCTGGATTCGGTTTACCACGCGGCCTTCCACCAGGTTCTCCAGCGCCCAGGCCAGGTGCTGCGGGCTGATGCGGTACATGGTGGTACACAGGCAGCCGGTATCGTCCAGGGTGATGATGCGCTTGCCCTGCTGGGCAAAGCGCCGCGCCATGCGGTTGACCAGGTGAATCTCCGTGCCCACGGCAAACATGGTCCCTGCGTCAGCCTGCTCCACAATCTGAATCAGCCGCTCCGTCGATCCCAGCGCGTCCGCCTTCTGGCAGACCTCCCAACGGCACTCGGGATGAACAATGACCTGGATGCCGGGATGCTTGGCGCGCACCTGGTCCACGTGGCCGGGCAAAAATCGCTGGTGCACTGCGCAATGGCCCTTCCACAAGAGGATGCGGCTGGCGGCGAGCCGGTCACGGGTTTGGCCGCCCTGGCTCTGACCAATCTGGTTGGCCCACGGGTCCCACACCACCATCTCCTCCAGCGGAATGCCCATGGCATAGCCCGTATTGCGTCCCAGGTGCTGATCGGGTAAAAAGAGCACGCGTTTCCCGCGCGCAAAGCCCCACTCGATGGCCGCGCGCGCGTTGGACGAGGTGCACACCAGCCCGCCGCGCTCGCCGCAAAAGGCCTTGATGGCCGCCGTGGAATTGATATAGGTGATCGGAATGGTTTCTTCCGCAAGGCCCAGCCGCGCGAGCGCTTCCCAGCATGCTTCCACCTGCGAAATCTCCGCCATATCGGCCATGGAGCAGCCCGCGTTCAAGTCGGGCAATATCACCCGCTGCCCATCACGGCCCAGCACATCCGCGCTCTCCGCCATGAAGTGGACGCCGCAAAAAACAATGTACTGCGCGGCGGTGTCCGCGGCGATCCGCGAGAGCTTGTAGCTGTCCCCGGTAAAGTCGGCAAAGCGGATCACTTCGTCGCGCTGATAATGATGGCCGAGCAGTATGGTGGTTGCGCCCAGCCGCTCGCGCGCCGTGGCGATCCGCTCATCCATCGAGTGGTCGGGCAGGGCCAGATAATTTTCGAGGCTGCAACTTTCGCCAGCCTCCTGCGAGGCCGCAGTCACTTCGTCAAGAACCAGGTTCACAGTATTCCGCCTTCAGTCCTGCCGCGCCCTCTAACTTCTTGCCGGGCCGGCGAACGGGGATGTTGAAAGCAATCATGGCTGCAGTGGATGCGCTGATCTCTCTGAAAATGACCGGCTCCGGAGCCGAATCCGTCGGAGACTCCCCATCCACGGGGATGTTGCAACCCGTTTCATGTGCTGGATGCTGCGCGAAGCCGGATCGCGTCAAACAAGCCAGGTCCGGCAATCACCCAACCATCTACAACTATTTTAACCGAACTGAAAAACCTGGGCGGCCATCTTGTGCTGTGGCATCCTCCTGGGGCGTGGCCTCCGCCTCTATGGGGCTGGTAAGACGCTGGCCGCATGAATTGAAAAATATTGCCATTCTTTGCCAAATGGGCTAATCTGTTCTTTGAAACACAGGGGTTCCATCTATGCCGACGATGAACATCTCGCTGCCTGAAAATCTCAAGGACTTTGTCGAGTCCCAGGTGCAGTCGGGCGATTATTCCAGCGTCTCGGAGTTTATGCGGACCCTGGTACGGCGCGAACAGAAGGACCGCGAGAGGGAACAACTGGAGCTGCGGATTCTGGAGGGACTGGGTTCAGGCAACGCGGTTGAGGCTACGCCGGAGATGTGGAACCAGCTTCGCCAGCGGCTGCACGGGCAGAGCAGCAAGTTGAAAAACACCTGACCCCCGGCGATGAATAATCTGGGACTCATCGCGGGCGGTTGCGTATCATTGCAGTACCAACCAACATGAAAAAAGTACGTTTTCGCCCGTTTGCCTGGGAAGATGTTCAGCAATCCGCAGAGTACCTGGCGAACGAGGGAAGCGTTGAGATTGCAGAGCGCTTCTTGGATGCCGTTGACGGGCTCACGCAAAGACTCGCTAGCCTTCCGCAAATGGGCACACCCTGCCGCTTCAGCAACCCTCTACTGAGAAATGTGCGCTGGTCGCCAGTCCCCGGATATCGAAAGTGGCTGGTTTTCTATCAAGCCTCCGATGACAGTATTGAAGTCATCCGCATCCTTCACGGTGCGCGGGACATTGCATCCATTCTCGATCCTGACGCGCAGCGTTTGTGACCGCCGCGCGCGGACAGGTATCATAACCCTTCATGGTTACGCCGCCAATTCAAGTCGCCAACGTGGGCATGGCAGATACGCTCATCCTGATGGTGCTGGCGCTGGTGGTCTTCGGGCCGCGGCGGCTGCCCCAGATCGGCCGCCAGATCGGCAAGCTGATGTACGAGTTCCGCAAAGCTTCCAACGACTTCAAGTACCAGATGGAAGAAGAGTTGCGCAACGCCGAGGAAGCCGACCGCCGCAAGCAGGAAGAGGAGCGGCTGCGGGCTCTGGCTATCGCCGCACCCGCACAACCGGCAGCCACGCCCGCTTCTCCGGCAAATCCCTACCCGTCAGTGACTGCCGATAGCCCCTATCCAGAAGAAGGCCACTACCCTCCGTTGACCGCGCCCGCGCCGGATCCGCTGCCTGACGAGACCCATCCACTTATACAGCCCCCGACCACGGGCGAACAGGTGCAGGCTACGCCGCCTGGAAGCGCAATCGCGCAGCCGGCGCCCGCCGCAGAGTCGATCCCCGAAGCCGGCCAGGATTCCAATCCCCCAGCGGCCGCCGAATCCGCCGTAGTTTCACCCCCTGCCCCAAGCGAAACCAATTCCGCCCCGGAGACGGTAAATCACCATGGTTGATCCCGCGAACGCCATCGAAAAGGCGCGGGAGGCGGTGACCCACCGCGCAGAACTCCCCGGCATGAGCCTGATGGAGCACCTTGACGAGTTGCGCAAGCGCATTGTCCGCTCATTTATCTACCTCGCCGCGGGTTTCTTCATCTGCTGGTTTTTTCGCGACCGAATCGTGGAGCTGTTTCAAGCCCCACTGGTGCAAATCCATAAAACGCTCATGTTTACGCATCCCATGGATGCGCTTAACCTTGACCTGCAGGCTGCGTTGACGGCGGGCGCGATTCTGGCTTCGCCCTTCATCCTCTATCAGGTGTGGCTGTTTATTGCGCCCGGGCTTTATCAAAAAGAACGGCGGTTTGTGGTGCCGTTTATGGCGGCAACTATTGGGCTCTTCCTCGCCGGCGCGAGCTTTGGCTATTTCTACGTACTACCCGGAGCCATCGACATCCTGATTGTGAAGTTCGGCCACAACTTCACGCCCATGATCAGCATTGAAGATTACACCGGCTTCTTTTTGTCGATCATTTTAGGCCTGGGCATCAGCTTCGAGTTGCCGATCCTCATCTTCTTCCTGGCCATGTTTGGGATCGTCAGCCCCAGGTTCCTATGGAAGAACATTCGCTACGCGGTTCTGGCGGTCTTCCTGGTGGCTGCCGTCATCTGCCCCAGCCCCGACCCATGGACCATGTGCATCTACGCCGTGCCCATGCTGGCGCTCTATGTGATCGGCATCGGCGTGGCCTGGTGGGTGCATCCCTCGCGCCGCAAGGCCAGGGCAGCCAAGGAGTCCGCTTCATGAGGCTGCTTTCTCTGCGGAAATGGTTAACTGCGGCTCTGCTGCTTTGCGCGCCCCTCGCCGCGCCCGCACAGCCCCACTTCAACGGCGCAAAGGCGCTGGACTACGCCCGCCAGTTTGTCGCCATCGGCCCCCGCTGGCCCACCAGCCAGGGGCATATCAAAGCCGAAGCGTTCCTGCGCAGCCAGTTCCAGCACGATCAGCTTGAAGAGGACACATTCACCGCCAACACCCCCATCGGCCCCGTAGCCATGCGCAACTTCATCGTGCGCTTTCCGGGCAAAAAGAACGGCGTCATCGTGCTGGCCACGCATTACGAGACCAATTACCCGCTCAAGAACATCAACTTCGTCGGCGCCAACGATGGCGCGTCGACCACCGGCCTTCTGCTCACCATCGCCGACCAGCTTCGCGGCAAAACCCTCAACGGCTATTCGGTGTGGCTGGTTTTCTTCGACGGCGAAGAAGCTATTCAGACCTGGTCCCGGTCCGACTCCACCTATGGCAGCCGCCACCTGGCCGCGAAATGGGGCCGCGACGGAACGCTCGGAAAGATCAAAGCTTTCATCCTGGCCGACATGATCGGCGACAAGGATCTGGACATTCAGCGTGAAAGTCAATCGACGGATTGGCTGGTGGCGCTGGTCCGCCAGGCCGCGCACAAATTCGGCGACGATCGGTATTTCTTCCAGAAGGAGATGCCTGTTGAAGACGATCATCTTCCGTTTGTCGAGCGCGGCGTCCCCTCCATCGACGTGATCGATCTCGATTACGGGCCCAACAACAGCTACCACCACACCGCCCAGGACACGCTCGACAAGATCAGCGCCAAAAGCCTGACCATCGACGGCGACGTGTTTATGGAGACGATCCGGCTTATCGATCAGCGGTAAACTGGTCGGTTTGGAATGACGTTACCTCGAGTTGATTCAGGGAATTGATACAGATTTCCAAGCAGATGCTTCATCTATATTTCTGCATCATCTTACGGAATTGCATCAAATTCTTCTTTGACGCATAATACTCGCATGAGAACCACCGTCACGCTCGACGATGACGCCTATGAGCTGGCCATGCTTCGCGCCGGCGGCAAAGGCATTACCCTCGGCGCTGCCCTGAGCGAATCCGTCCGCGAGGCCCACGAGTCGCGCCTTCAAGACAAGCCGCTTCCCGAAGGCCTTGTTCGCGGGCCCAAGGGGACGCTCATGTTCGCCCCGCGCAAAGACGGCCGCACCCTCACCAGTGAGATGGTAAAGGCTGCAACTCTGAAGCAGGAAGAAGAAGACGATGAACGCAGAGCATTTCCTGCTCGACGTCAATATACTCGTCGCGCTGTTTGACCCGCAGCACAGCCACCATCGCATCGTCGCGCGATGGTTTAGCTCACCCGGTCTGCAGTGGGGCACATGCGCCTTCACCGAGGCCGGGTTCCTGCGAATCACCACAAGCACACCCGCAGGCCGGCGCACCCTTGAGCAGGCAACAAAAGTCGTAAAAAGTTTCAGCAACGATCCGAACTTCGCCCATTGGCCCATGCGCACCAGTTGGACCTCTCTCGTCGCGCCATTCGCAGGCCGCCTCTATGGCCACCAGCAAATCACCGATGCCTATCTGCTCGGCCTCGCCATCAAGGAAAATGGCGTTCTCGTCACGCTGGACAAGGCCATGAATCATCTGGCCGGGCCAAGGTACAGCAAGCATGTGCTCGTGCTTGAGTGATGGTTGAGCTGGTTCCTAAGTCTTCGGCCGGTCCGGTTACGCCGCGATCATGCTGTGAGGATCGAGAACGAACTTCTTCGCCGCTCCTTTATCGAAGTCCTTGTAGCCCTGCACCGCATCGTCCAACGTCACCACGGTCACATTCACGGCCTTGGCAATCTGGATCTTGTCATGCAGAATGGCCATCATCAGTTGCCGGTTGTACTTCATCACCGGGCATTGTCCCGTGGTGAAGACATGGGACCTGGCCCATCCCAGCCCAATGCGGATGCTGAGGTTGCCCGTCTTGGCGCTCGCATCGGTCGCGCCTGGATCGTCGGTCACATAGAGCCCCGGAATCCCCAGCGATCCGCCGGCGCGGCAGACTTC
>JBEKEQ010000134.1:0-10898 GCA_050013735.1 Occallatibacter sp. | reverse complement strand
ATTCCCACATTCCCTCCCCACGGCTGCTACTGCTAGTGTGTGCTCATCCTATCAACGAAAGGAGCCCCCCGTCCCACTCCCCTTCGATTCCTTCAGGCTCATCTTTCGATTGGAAAAGACTGTGAGCAGTTGTCAGTGGGCGGCGGGCGGTAATTCGCATTCGAGCTCAGCGGCTAACCCCGAGGCCCTGGCCCTAACCACTGCTTTTCCTCAGTTCACTTGCGCCGGCTTGCCGAGCCTCTCGGTCACCATGGTGAAGAACGCGCGCAAATCCTCTTCTTCGCCCACCGTCAGCCTGCGGTAGACCTTCATGAGCGGAAACAGCCGCGAGCCCCGCACCTCGACCGCCGGAACCGCGACCGCGCCACCGGGATAGGGGGTCATCTCCCATCCGCCCGCATAGCGCCGCCGCAGAACCTCGCCCAGGTAGCTGCCCCACAGCCGCACCTCGAAGTCCAGGTCCAGCTCGGGGCTTTCGCCCACACGAACCAGAATCTCGTCCAGACCGTCGATCGACTCAGAGGTAAAGTCCAGACTCTGCTTGAATTCGCGCTTGCCCTGCTCGGCCGCCGCCAGCGCGTAGCTTTCCATCATTGTTCCCAGGTCAGGGAAGGTTGCCGACTCCAGCCGTTTGCGCAGATTGCTCATTCCCCTCCAGAGTAAATCCCGGCGGCCGAAAGCGAAGCCTGAAGGTGGATTCCTGTCTCCCATTTATGTCAGACTGAAGGCAGCCGTAAAGGTCCCCGTGATGAAGACAATCAAACTCCTCGCCCTGGCCACCATCCTGACCGTTGCCGCCGGAACGGCCAACTCCGCTCCTCGCGATGTTTTTCCTGACCCTGCGGAAGCGAAGGCCGACCTTGCCGCGGCCCTCAAAACCGCTTCCGCAACCCACAAGCGCGTCCTGCTGGACTTCGGCGGCAACTGGTGCGGCGACTGCCAGGTTCTCGACTACTACTTTCACGACGCCCGGAATCTGCCCATTCTCGAAGCCAACTTCGTCCTGGTGCATGTGAATGTGGGCCATTACGACGCCAATCTCGACATCGCGAAAAAATATCAGATTCCACTGGATCGAGGCGTGCCGGCGCTGGCTGTTTTGAACGAAAAGGGCGCGCTTCTTTATAGCCAGAAGAGCGGCGAGTTTGAAGCCATGCGCCGCCTGGATTCCTCAGCGCTAACGACATTCCTGGTGCAGTGGAAGCCGGTCCAGCCCGGCTGTTCAGCCGTGATGGTGAACTGCTAGGGGGCGCAGCGAAGCCGCCTCAGCTGATGGGCGCCAGGTGCTTGGTGTGCTGGTAGGTGTAGATGATGCGGTGGGCCACGGTGATGGTGGAGAGCGCAGCCAGCACCCACAGCACCGGGGCCATGACGCCCCAGTGGTTAAATAATGCGCCCAGCAGGATGAGCACAATGCGCTCAGGACGCTCCATGAAGCCCACTTTGCATTGGCCGATGAGCGCCTCGGCGCGGGCGCGCGTGTAGCTGACCATCAGCGACGTCACCATGACGAAGGCCACCAGCACCACGTACCGCATCCGGTTGATGCGGCCGTAATAAACGAGCAGGCCGAAGAACAGCACCACGTCGGAATAGCGATCGATGACCGAGTCAAAGAATGAGCCGAAGACTGTGACCTGGTTGTTGCGGCGCGCCACGCGCCCGTCGACCATGTCGAAGATGCCGGCGCCGAAGATCACCAACCCGGCATAGAAAAACATGCGCCCTGCGTTGGTGGCGTTGGCATGGGCGAAAAAAACCGCGGCCACGATGTTGATGACCAGGCCGATGAAAGTGAGCGTGTTTGGGGAGATGCGGGTAAGCGCCAGTCCATGGACGATGCGGTCAAGAAGCCATCCGCAGCCGCGGCCGAAAGCGCTGGTCCAGGTCATTCCAATCTTCCTTATTTATCCACGCCGGCGGCGTTTGCGTCTTCTTTGCCGGCTTCGCGCGCTTCATCGTGAATGGTGGTCATTTTCAGCACTTCAAGCTCGCGCTTGCCGTTGGGAGTGACAATGGTGGCGATATCGCCCACCTGCTTGCCCACCAGGCCACGGCCAATCGGCGAGGTGGTTGAGATGAGCCCCTTGGAAACATCGGACTCCTCGCTGGTGACCAGCCGGTAAACAATCTCTTCGTCCTTGGTGGAGTCGTAGACCACCACGGTTGATCCGAACCCTGCCCTGTCCCTGGGAATGTTGGAGAGATTTACCAGAGAAAGCTCGGCCATGCGCCGCTTGAGCTGGCCCAGGCGCGCATTCACAAAGTCCTGGCGCTGCTTCGCCATGTGATACTCGGCGTTTTCAGAGAGATCGCCCATGGCCACTGCCTTCTTGATCTCGGCGGGGAGCTCGTGGGAAAGTTCGTGTTCAAGAACTGCGATCTCTTCAAGCAGCTTTTTTTTAATATGTTCGGGCATCCATGGTCCGTGGCGGGGAGCGGGCTTGCATCCTCCGCGAAAGGTAAAAGAACTCGACTTCTCATTATACGCGGGGGAGGAGCCGGGACTAAGGACTAGGGGCTAGGGACTAGACGCTGCTCATCCAAAAACGATTGCAAAATCAGCGTGGCCGCCACCTGGTCCACAACCCGCCGGTGTTCCTGGCGCGGCCGTCCGGCTTCATAGAGAATTTGGTGCGCTTCGCGGGTGGTCAGGCGTTCGTCCCAAAGATGGATCGTCAGCCCGGTCAGCTCGCCCAACTCAGCGGCAAACGCCTGGGTCTTCGCCGCCTGTGGGCTCACCTCGCCGGACAGACGCACGGGATTTCCAACAACAATCCCCACCACGCCGAACCGGCGCGCCAACCGCGCCAGGGAGCGCAGGTCGTCGCGCCGGTTGTGCCGCCGCACAAGCGTCAGGACCGGCTGCGCCGTCAGCCCCAGTTCGTCTGACACAGCCACCCCAATGCGGCGATTGCCGATGTCGAGGCCGAGATAGCGGGGGTGGGTTTCCAGATTTCAGCTCCAGCCACCAGATTACGGCTCGCAGCCTTCTGAAAGATATGCCCTTTCCGGGGGTGTGAGTCCCGGTACAATCGAAGAAGTAGAGAATCCTCACGGGGAACTCACGCGTCTCATACCAATTGAAGGGTCGATAGCACCTGAATGGCAGGCCGCAGGCGAAAGAGCAGAAAAAAGAGGAGTTCTGGCACTGCGGCAGTGTTGCTGGCGGTCTTTTTTGTGGCGTTTTTTGCGGCTGGAGGGGCAGCATGGCTGCTGCTCGCGCCCTTCGGACCCAGCTCGGAGACGTTTGTCGATCTGGCGCCGGGATCATCGACCGCACGGATCGGCCAGCAACTGGAGGCGGCAGGGATCGTGCGCAGCCGTTATGCCTTCGACTTGATGCGCTGGTGGAAGCGCGGTACGCTCCGCGCCGGCGAATACCGCTTCGACTATCCGGCCCCGGTAACGGAGGTCTACGCGCGCATCGCCCACGGCGATGTTTTTACCATCACCGTCACCTTTCCGGAGGGCTCAAGCATCTTTGATATAGCCGCACGGCTGGAGCAGGCAGGTTTTGGGCCGCGCCAGGATTTTCTCGATGCGGCATTTAAGCAGGCGCGGCTGGTGGCCGATTTGGACCCCGGAGCTGTGAGCCTGGAGGGATATCTGTTTCCTGATACCTACCATTTTCCGCGCAAGTTCACACCGGCGCAGATTTGCGCGGTGATGGTAAGGCGCTTCCGCGCGGTAGCCGGGCAAATTGGATTAAAGACAAATGTGCATCGCGCGGTGACCATGGCTTCACTGGTAGAGCGGGAGACAGCGGTGGACGCGGAACGGCCGCTGGTGGCCAGCGTTTTTGAAAACCGCCTGGCGCAGAAAATGCCGCTGATGACCGACCCCGCGGTGATCTATGGGCTCGAGCTTGCGGGCCGCTGGCGCGGCGCCATCTATCAATCCGACCTTGGCTTTGATACGCCTTACAACACCTATCTGCACGCCGGCCTGCCGCCGGGTCCCGTAGCCAATCCCGGCGCAAAGTCGCTGCGGGCGGCCTTTGAGCCGGCACAAACGGATTACCTCTATTTTGTTGCCGCCGGAGCCAATCCCCAGGGGCGGTCCCTTTTCGCCAGCAGTCTGGATGAGCATAATCGCCAGGTAGCGGGTTACCGTCACGCCGTGAAACGGGCAGGTGGCCGATGAGAGCACACTGTCGTTTCACTGCCGCCGGAGCCCTGTTTCTCCCCTTGCTGATCACGGGTTGCTCGCTGTTCCCCACCACCCGCAAGCTGCCCATGCCCAAGGCGCCGACCATTACCCAAAACGCAGCGCCGGAGGAGTTGGTGGCGCATCTGAACGAGCGCTGGGACGCGCTCAAGACGTTGACCGCAACCGTTGAGATTCGCGCCAGCCTCGAGAAGAGCAAGGAGGGCACGGCGACGGACTATCCGAGCGTTCATGGAAACATCCTCATTCGCAAACCGGGCGATTTGCGGGTGCTGGGGCGGTATTTCGGAGTGCTGGCCTTTGACATGGCCAGCGACGATAAGAACTTTACGTTGTTTATCCCGACCAAGAACAAGGTGATTCGCGGCTCCAACTCACTGAAGACGCAGTCTGCCAATACCTGGGAGAATTTGCGGCCTGGATTCTTTCTGGATGCCATGCTGGTTCGGGGACTGGAGCCGGACGATCAGTACTCGGTGACCTCGGAGACGTTTGTGGTGGAGGACGCGGCCAGAAAGCATTTGTTCTCTGTGCCGGAGTACATTCTGCGCATCACGCGCCCCAAGGCGGGGAGCCAGCAACAGACGCTGGTGCGGGTGGTCTACTTTCATCGCGACGACCTTTTGCCCTATCAACAGGACATTTATGACAGCGAGGGTAAGTTCGAGACCCAGGTGATGTATGCCGCCTACCAGGATTTCGATGGCGGCAAATATCCCTCTATCGTCACCATCAAGCGCCCGCTTGAGGGGATTCAGATTGTCCTCACGGTAGACGATGTTCACCAGAACATGCTCCTCAAAGACGACCAGTTCGCGGTGACGTTTCCTCCGCAGACCCAGGTCCAGAACCTGCAGTAGCGCACTCGGCGCGAATTGCATTGCCGGACGGGGGGCTCTCGGTTTCCTCAATCCAAGCCGGGAGCGTTACAATCCCTGCGAATCAATCCAGGAGAATTCAGATGAATCGTCGCGATTCGCTCAAGCTGCTTTTGGCGGCTTCGAGCGGTTCCGTTTTGTCGCCGCTGTTTGCCGAGGGTCAAGCCGTCATCGCCTCTGCCGCTTCCGCCAATGGAGCGGAGGAGAGTTCACTTAGCAGCAGCCAGGAACACAAAGGCGCAATTGCGCCCGCATTTACCTGGCTGACACTGGGCGAGGTGAAGCCTGCGGGATGGATCAAGGAACAGATGGTCCGCGACCTGGACCACGGTTTCGCGGGACGCCTGGATGAGTTGTGCCAGGAAGCTTCATCTGATATTTTTGTCAGTCACCGCAACACCGGGGTCGTGGAAAATACCGTCAACAGCGCCAAGATCAACTGGTGGAACGGGGAGACGGAGGGTAACTGGCGGGCTGGCCACATTATGATGGCGTACCTGACTGAAGATAAGCAGGCCATGACCAAGGCCGACGCTTATGTGCGGCACATCTTGTCTTCGCAGGACGCTGACGGCTATCTGGGCGTTTTTGCTCCCGATCTGCGCTACACAAAGCCCGGAGATTTATGGACGCAAACCTGCCTGATGCGGGGCCTGCTCGATTATGTTGAGTTCACCGGCGACCGGCGCGTACATGAAGCCGTGGTTCGGGCGACCGATTTGACCATGGCCCGGTGCAGTGGCGGGAAGATGATTTTGCAGGAAGGCGTGGGAGGCGACGGAGCAAGCCACGACTATATGTTCTCTGACGTGATGGAACGGTTGTTTGACCTGACCGGCGACGCGAAGTATCGCGACTTTGCGCTGGAGCTTTACCAGAATCTGAATCAGACGGTGAAAGATGCCGACACCAGTTTGCCTTCGCTGCTGAACCGCGAAGCCGGCTTCCGGAATCATGGAGCAAATACTTATGAGACTATTCGCCTGCCGCTGTGGCTGTGGATGGCGACCGGGCGCGAAGATTTTGGCCGCGCCTCGCGCAATGCGCTGGACAAGCTAAGCCGCTATACCGAGGTCAGCGGCTCGGGCGTGAGCCAGGAGAGCATTTCGAACCTCAGCCCCGATCCTTCCTTCACTGAATACGAGTATTGCGCCACAAAGGAGATCCAGTTCACGCTGGAGTCGGCGCTGCAAAAGACCGGCGTGGCCGCGCTGGCCGACAAGATCGAATGGCTTTGGTTCAACGCCGCGCAGGGTTCCCGATTGCCGGATGGAAGCGCAATTACCTATCTCACCACCGATAACCGGCTCCATTGCGACGGCATATCACCCGATGGTAAACGCCCGGACCGCAGCAACACATTCTCTCCTACCCACTCCACCGAAGCCGTCTGCTGCAACCCCAACGCGGCCAATGTGGCTGCGCTCTTTGTTCGCGGAATGTGGATGCGATCCAACGGCGGAGGCCTGGCCGCGCTGCTCTCTGGGCCTTCGAAAGTCTCGACCAAGATCAACGGTGTTCGCGTGCACATCGAGGAAAAGACCAGTTATCCGTTCGATAACACGGTGGAGATCGAGTTACACCCGGAACGCGCAACCGAGTTTCCGCTTATTCTGCGCGATCCGGCATGGTCTGGCGGCACCACAGTTACCTGTGCCGGCGCCAACATTCGCCGCGAAGGTAGTTACTGGATCGTCAGCAAGAAGTGGACCGCAGGCGACGCTGTAACTCTCAAGTTCGCTCCCAGCGTTCGGGAAGTGCCCGCCGTCAACGGCGAAATTGCTCTGCAATATGGCGCGTTGCTCTTTGTGCAGCCGATCGAAGCGCAAAAGACAGTGATCCGGACTTATACCGTCCCCGGCTTCGAAGATACTTCCTATCTTCCCGTTCCCGGCAAGTATCAGGCTCTGGCGCTTCCAGCTTCTTCGCGGTGGAAGGCCTTTGGGTTCGAGCCGGTTCACGGCGCAAGTTCCGCCGATGCGCTGCGTCCGTTCGATGAGCCGGTTGTGCTGCTGAAGGGAACTCTGGTCCAGCAGTCGGGCGGCGCTGAGGTCGCCACTGCGCTGGTGCCAATCGGGAATGCTCCCACGCTGCGCCGGGTCACGTTTCCGATTGCGTGATAAGTCTGTGCTATCCGGCTCGGTGAAAGACGCCGCTCAAGTCCGATCTGCCGTAGCCGGTGGCGTAGTAGGCCGCCCAATAATACGGATGGCGATAGCGCGCGTCGCGGCTGAGGGACTGCCGCGCAGCGGTGAGCGCCTGCGGGACGGTAAGTCCCTTGGCCAGGCCGCCGTAGAAAGCGTCCATCATGGGCACGGCCGACACGGAATCGATTTGCCAGCGCGTGGCCACCACATCGGGCACGCCAAGCGAAGCCAGCGTATCCACAATGTCGCCCATGCCGTGATTCCAACCCTCCTCTTTCTTGCCGGTGGAGCAGGCTGAAAACACGGCCAGCCGTGCGGTGCGGGGAGGATGCCGACGGAGCAAGCCGCTATCGAGCCACGGTCCGGCCTGTTCGGCCGAATTTTCGGATGGAGCCAGCAGCAGCCTTGTGGCGCCGTCCTGCTGAGCGGCGTGGCCTGCAAAATGTATGGTCAACGCCGTGCCCAGCCGTGCGGCGACGCGGGCCTCAGTAGCTTGACCGGCCAGCAGCAGATTTGGACCGTCGCCGAAGCGGGCGACGGCCCTGGCCTCATTTAACACTTCCGGCAGCAGCTGGTTTTCTCCCCAGGCAATGGAAGCTCCAACGATAAGAGGCTTGCCCATAGCCCGCACGGACGACGCCCCGACGTCAGCCTCAGAGCGATCGAGCAGAAGCGATGGCGACTCCTCAAGATTGAACTGAAGCCCTATCGGACCCTCGGCGATTTCAACTGATGGCCACGGCAGATTTCCTAGTAACGGATCGGTTTCAAGCAACAGCTGCCCACCGGCCGGCGGCTTGCCGCTCGCTTCGAGTTGGGCAAGGAAGATGTCTCCCACCCGGCGTGCCTCTCGATCCACAGCATCCATGGGGGTTGCGGGTGAGCTCACAGCCAGCTCCAATGGCGCGGCTGCCTTGAGCACGTCGTCCTCGCGCAGCGGAACCTGGGAGAAGGAAACGCCCTGCGCGCCGGCCTGGTAGAGCAGCAGGCGATCCATCAGAACGATTTGTCCCAACACACGGTCAGGACCAAGCCGCCTGAGCGCCGGTTCGAGCTCCGTTTGCAGGCAGTTGAGACCATTCTCGGGGCAAGCCGGCGGGGGAAGGCCCAGAATCCGCAGCCGGTATCGTTCCCAAAGGGCAAGAATTTCTTTGCCAGTGCGGCCTTGGGCCAGCCACACGCCGGCCAGCACGGCATAGGTCCCACGGTCCTGCCGGGCCATGACAATACTCTCCGCGCCGCCCTTGCTTCCCAGGCGCTCTGCTTCCAGAACCGCGCTCCGCAGCATCGTTTCGGCAGCTTCCGGATGACCCTGGGCGAGGGCCAACTCTCCGCGGGCCACGGCGTAGTCCCGGCGATGGTAGGAGTTCTGTCCGCCTTCGATATGGCCGTGGGCGGCATCCAGCATCTGCCCAGCCGCGGCCAGATCCCGGCGTTCCAAATAGAGATTGGCGAGGGCAATCTCATTCTCGGCCAGAAGCCCTTTGACGCTCTCGCCGCCGCCGTTGGCCGCCAGTTCATCTTGCGCCAGGCGCATCTGTGCCTGCGCCTCCTGAACCGCTCCGGCGCGAATGGCCGCAGAGGCCAGCTTGAAACGCTCGGTGGGCATCAACTGGCGGGCCTGGGTGAGCGCGAGCACTGCAACCACTTCCCGCTGCAGCAGCAGAGCGTGTTGAACGCGCGGAGTTCCTGCCTCAACCTGTTCCAGCCCGGAAAGCGTGGAGTAGAGCCGTATGGCGGGATAGTCACCGTCATAAAACTTGCGAATTGTGGGCAGGTAGATTCTCCATGCGGCCTCTGCGTCTTCCGAGTCCACCGCCGAAGCCCCCAGCAGGTTCCTCGCCCGCAGCTCCAACAGCGTATAGCCGCTGGAGTGGGCCATGTTCACGGCGCGATCGAACGCCGGATTGTTTTCCGCGGCTGTTCCTGGAGCGGGATCGCACAGAGCGTCTTGCGTGAGAGCGTGTATTTGAATCCACGCAAACTGTGAGTCGCGACCGAGCAGCGGATGAGCCGCTTTGAAGCAGCCGGGAAGATTTTCCGAGCGCTGCAGCGCGTAGGCACTCTCGACCCGAGCCCGGTCTTCTCCGGCGGCGTTGCCCAGGGTGTGGAACAGGCGGCCGGCCATCAGGGCGTTTTGTTGCGCGATGAGGTAATCGCCTTGGACATCCTGGCTGATGGCCTCGGACAGCGCGTGCGCTGCCTGGATGAAATTGGAATCGGGTGAGGAGGAATCGGGAGGAAGAAGCTGGGTGAGCCATGGATCGTGATGATTGCGTTGAAGGGAAGCGGCGAGGGAGTGGAGCAGGGTGCGGGCGGCCTGGCAGTTTTCAGCACAGGGAGAGCCCCGCGTGCGCGCAGCGGGCATGGGAAAGGCCGAATTGAGCAGGCGCGGGAGCAGCGTGCTGGAAAGCTCCTCATCAATGCCGGCCAGGGTCGCTGAATCGCCGGCCAGGGCACGCATTGCCTGCGGCGTGGCCAGATGCTGCTCCATGCGGCTTTGGTGGGAGTTTAACCTGTTCAGTTTTTGCTCCAGAGCTTTCAGCCGGCGGTCGCCCTCGGCCAGCCAGCGGGGGTCACGCTCGAACTTCAAATAGCGAGTCCAGGTTTCGACGGCGTTCATCACCTGGCCGCGGTCTTCCATGACCACCGCTTCATTGAAGAGCACCACCGGGTCGCCGGGGGCCAACTCATCGGCGCGGCGCAGGTATTCAAGCGCCGTGGCGCGATCGTTTTCGCTGCCCGCTGCCGTGCCGCGCTGGAAGTATGCGGAAGCATCGTCGACCAGCAGGCTGGGAGTGGCCGGTCCGGCGGCAAGGAGGCGGTCGAGAATATCGATGGCCGGGTCGAATTTCTCTTCCAGCAGGTCGGCACGGGCTTCGAGTTGCAGCCAGTGCGGGTCTTCAGGCGCGTTTTCAAGGTGGCGTTCAATGCCCGCGCGCCCGTCGAGCAGACGGGACGACTCCCGCCCCGTGGCGCTGCCGCGCAGATGGGCTCCTGGGGTTACGTCGGCAAAACCCGCGCCGGGGATGCGCAACTCGAAGATGCGGTCGTGGCTATAGGCTTCGGCCAGCAGCCGCTCGGGAGTATTGGCACGCTGCCACCATACTGTAAGCACCGAAGCGATCAGCAGCGATGCTGCCAGCGCGGCCCCGGCCCATAGGTAGATTCGCCGCGCGCGCCCGTGCGGCGTGCGAGCCAACTCAACAGCCAGGTTGCGCTGCCACTCCGGCGTGGTTGTTGCCAGTCCCGCAACTTCGGCAGCCTCTTCGGGCGAGGCTTCTGCCCGCACTGCGTCAGCGCGGGAACTGCGCCCTTCCATCCATTCCGCCAATACATGGGACAGCGGCTCCCCAGGCGGACCTGGAGGGTCGTTGGACAACGGGCCCGGTTTCAAATCATCGCTCATCTCTGTCACTCTATTTAACGGCATTGTGCGCCAAATTCATTTGCCAGCATCTGGGTGGCCTTTACAGGCTACGGGAAAAAAAGTGAATAGCCCTAAGAACAGCCCGCAGGGGCTAGAGGCCCATGCGGATTCTACTGCACTTCCGGCACGACTAAAGTCGTGCCCTGACACTTGGTACGAACCGGGCGGATACTTTACAGAACGAACCGGGCGGATACTTTACAGGTTGGTCCGTTTGCGAAGGCGTGTAGAAGAGATGCATGCCTTGGACTGTGAGCGGAGTGTTGGAGAAGC